>JBHPDX010000016.1:0-29424 GCA_042577445.1 Candidatus Margulisiibacteriota bacterium
GACCTGCTTTCCGAAGAAGAGACAATGCCTGCGGAAGAGGCTGTCCGCGAAGAGGAATTGCCTGTGGAAGAAGCAAGGAAAGAAGGGTATAATACGCCCGAAGAAGAGGAAGAAAATATCTTCGGTGAGGAAGATTCCTGATAAGAAAAGGGGGAAAAACGTGGACGCGAGAAGGATACAGTTCCCACAACTCCAGGATTCAGAAGGCAGAAAAAAGATAGCAGATAAGACCCTTGGGGATATACCGCTTCAGGTCACAGTGGAGCTCGGTACAACAGATATGACCCTTAAAGAGATACTCTCGCTTAAAGAAGGCTCGGTAATAGAGCTGAACAAACTGGCTGGAGAATCCCTCGACCTGAAGGTCAGCGACCAGCTGGTGGCCCAGGGCGAAGTAATAGTCGTGGACGAGAATTACGCGCTCAAAATAACGAACGTTTTTATCAAAAAGTAAAAGAGCTCTTTTGATGAAGTTTCAAAAAATATCTCCAATATTCATATTTTTTATACTTAGTATTGCTAATGCCTCCTTTGCGCAAACCGAAATGATTTCCCCCGAAGCATTGACCCTTAAAAGCTCCCCTATAATAACCGTCAGCTACCTTTTTCAGCTTTTCATCTCCCTGCTCATAGTTTTCGGATTAATGTACATGGTGACCAAATATGTCATACCAAAGATAAAGGTAACGACACAAAGCAAGCATATACAGGTCATTGACAAGGTCGGGCTGGAGCCGCAGGTCGCGGCATACATACTAAAAGTGAAGGATTCCTCCTGGCTTGTCGTGGTAAGCAACAAGAACGCATCCGTGGTGTCAAAACTGGAAGCGTTATAACATGCGCAAACTTTTAAGGATCTTTTCAGCAAGTATCTTCTTGACCCTGATATCCAAGGTGGTTTGTTTTGCCCAAACTGCCATCGCAAGGCCCGGCCTTGACCTTAACGCTGTAATGGCCTCACCTCAATTCAGCAATAGTGTGCAGATGGTCCTGGCGCTGTCGCTGATATCACTGGTTCCCTTCTTCCTTATCTCAGTCACTTCCTTTTTAAGGATAGTGATCGTGCTGTCTGTTGTAAGAACAGCTATCGGGACCGCCCAGGTACCACCCAATCCCGTTATAATCGGACTGGCAATATTCATGACGGTCTTTATCATGAACCCGGTGTGGGAACAAGTGAACAAGGATGCGATAACGCCATACAACCAAGGAAGGATCACCCAGGAAAAAGCTCTTGAGAGAGGCATGAAACACGTGAACGGTTTTATGTTGAGACAAACAAGAGCACGGGACCTTGAATTGTTCCTCTCGTTCGCAAAGATCGCACCGCCATCGGACCCGGAAAAGATCCCTTCGTACGTTCTAATACCGGCATTCATGATATCCGAATTAAAAACAGCGTTCCAGATAGGTTTCCTGCTTTTCGTGCCTTTTGTAATAATAGATCTTGTAGTGGCGAACATCCTGCTCTCCCTTGGTATGTTCATGCTGTCGCCGGTAATGGTCTCTTTGCCGTTCAAAATACTTCTGTTCGTTCTGTCTGACGGTTGGAACCTGATAATAAGGGGGTTGCTGCTCAGCTTTAGATAACCATGACTATCGATTTTGCAGTTCAAGTAATTTATACGGGCGTTCTGACAATACTGATGGTTTCATTACCGGCGGTAGGTGTGGGGCTTTTAGTGGGGTTTTCGATCAGTTTATTTCAGGCGGTCACGCAAATACAAGAACAGACCCTAACTTTCGTGCCAAAGGTAATCGCTGTACTTGGGATGGTCGCCCTTACTTCTCCATGGATGGTGTCACTGGTTCTTGAGTTCACCACAACGCTTTGGGCGAATATCCCGGCAATGGTGAGGTAAATGGTCGTAACACCGATCCAAATAATGGTTTTCATGCTGGTACTGGCAAGGGTAGCTGGGTTATTCATTTCCGCTCCTATCATAAGCGCTAAATCGGTTCCGGCATTCGTAAAGATAGGTCTAGCCATATGGCTGGCTGTGATACTCTGGTTCGTTGTCCCCCTCCCCTACGGCGTCCCCGACTCCCCAGCACTTTTTCTCATGGCGCTGGTGATAGAGGTCTTCGTCGGCTACACGATAGGATTCATAAGCAATCTGATAATCCAAAGCATACAGGCCGCCGGCGATATGGCCGACGTCCAGATGGGACTTTCCGTCGCGAACGTCCTTAGCCCAACCACAGGGCTCATGACATCAGTGGTAGGCTCACTTACCTTTTACATCGCTATGGTAGTTTTTTTTATCGTTGACGGCCACCATATGATCTTTGCGGCGCTTCATCAGAGCTTTAGGGCGCTCCCTGTCACAGGAGCACTTAATTTTTCGGGCGGAGTATTCGTTCTCCAGATAATAGAATTGATCAAATTTTTCTGGGTCACGGCAATAAGGCTTGCGGCGCCGTCGCTGCTGCTCATATTTCTGTCTGACTTTTCTTTTGGTATAGTGTCCCGCGTCGCACCGCAGGTCAACGTTTTCATGCTAGGCTTTCAGGTGAAGCCTGGACTTGGGCTTTTGGGGATAATGCTGGTGCTTCCGATCCTTACAAAACAAATAAGCGGTTTAATAGGATCAATAGGAACAGAACTGGGAAGAACATTTATCGTACTTAAGTAACAAAAGTAACAAGGGGTAACTATGGGCGAAGATTCCGGAGAAAAAACAGAGGAGCCGACCCCCCACCGCCTAAGAGAGGCAAGAGAAAAAGGGCAGATCGCTAAAAGCAGGGAGATCACTACTGCATTACTGCTTATTTTCTCCTATATGCTGTTCAAGTACACGGGCGAATATATATGGAACAATCTCATCACCATGGTCCAGACAATATTCAGGGAAATACCCCGCGCATCCGACTTCTCGATCAGCTTTGCAGGTTATATCTTCGCTATAGGAATAAGAGGGATGGCGCTTTCTCTTGCTCCCATCTTCGGCCTGGTGGTCTTTGTGGCGCTCTTAGCGGAAGCACTGCAAACAGGCTTCCTTGTTTCTCTTGACCCCCTGACACCTAAGATAGAACGCATCAATCCGGGAGAAGGGTTTAAAAAAATGTTCGGCATTCAAGGCCTTGTGGAACTCGTCAAATCCATTCTAAAGATCGTAATAGTTTTCTGGATAGCTATTAGGGCGGTAAGCAATGACCTCCCTTATATTCTGACGCTGGTGAACGGTCAGCCATGGGATACCCTGGTACTCGGCGCCTCCATTGCCTACACGGTGGCTATTAGAGTAGGGATTTTTTACATCGCAATAGCTATACTCGATTATCTGTACAGGAAATGGGAATATATGCGGGGCCTAAAAATGTCAAAGCAGGAAATAAAAGAAGAATATAAACGCCTTGAAGGTGATCCGATGGTAAAGCAGAGGATGAGGGAACTTCAGCGGCAGGTGGCATACTCCAGAATGATGGCCGCTGTCCCGCAGGCAGACGTCGTAGTAACGAACCCGACCCATATAGCCGTGGCGATGCTCTATGACGCGGCCAAAATGAAGTCGCCAAAAGTGCTCGCCAAAGGAGAGCGTAAAGTGGCAGAGGAGATCGTAAAAGTTGCCGACTTCAACTATATACCTATTGTGGAAAATGAGCCGCTGGCCCGCTCTATTTACCGTACCACAAAAGTTGGAAAAGAAGTATCAGGAGAACTGTACCAGGCAGTCGCGGAAATATTGGCTTTTGTTTATAAACTCAAAAAAACGCGCGCGGAACGCAAAAAAGCCGCGCTTGGCCCTATAGTAGGGACAAAAGGCCCCAAAGTCACTTGAATATAGGGGGTAAACTGATAAAATAGCACTAAGAAAAAAATGGCATTTCCAATAAAAATTGATCTAAAGAGTATCCAAAATCTATTTACACTGGCCGACGTATTTGTGGCCGCTCTCCTGGTCGCCATTATCGGACTGATGATCGTTCCACTTCCCACACCACTGCTTGATATCCTGATAACACTGAACATCGCGTTCTCAATAACGATACTTTTGGTGGGCATGTACCTGAAAGAGCCTCTGGAATTCGCGGCCTTCCCGTCAATCCTGCTTATCATAACTCTGTACAGGCTGTCGCTGAACATCGCTTCATCAAGGCTGATACTTCTCCAAGCAAACGCAGGGGAAGTAATAGAATCGTTCGGTAATTTCGTGGTAAGAGGGAATTATATAGTAGGCGGAATAATATTCGTTATTATAACCATCGTTCAATTCGTAGTAATAACAAAGGGCTCTGAGCGTGTCGCTGAAGTGGCGGCAAGGTTCACATTAGATGCAATGCCAGGCAAGCAGATGTCGATAGATGCTGACCTGAACGCGGGACTTATCGATGCTAATGAAGCCAGATCAAGGCGCAGAAAGATCGAACGGGAAGCAACGTTCTTCGGCTCCATGGATGGTGCTAATAAGTTCGTCCGAGGGGATGCTATCGCGGGAATAATCATCGTTATTGTGAACATATTAGGAGGTATCCTCATTGGCTGGCTGCAGCTGGGAATGACCATAATGGAGGCACTCTCAACCTATGCCCTATTGACGGTTGGAGACGGTATCGTGAACCAGATACCATCACTCCTTATCTCCGTCGCCACAGGTCTCGTCATTACCAAATCCGCATCGGAAATGAGCCTGGGCACCGATGTTGCCACGCAGATGTTCGCACAGCCAAAAGCATTCGCCTTTGTCTGCCTTATCCTTGCTTTCTTTGCGATAATCCCCGGCATGCCTACAATACCGTTCCTCACTCTCTCGGTGGGGGCAGGGCTGCTCACCGTACTATTAACACAGATGCAGTCAAAAAAAGACGAGAGCCAGGTAGTTACGGAGGAAGTTTCGGCAAAAGATATGCTCAAAAAGCCGGAAAGCATTCTTGGAACATTGGGGCTTGACCCTCTAAGTCTTAAAGCCGGAAGAAATCTGATCCCGCTGATCGACCCGGCCCAGAAGGGCCCTTTACTCGAAAGAATAACACTGATCAGGTATCACATCGGACAGGAGCTCGGCTTCGTGATCCCCGGCGTACGCGTAATGGACGACTTGTCCCTTCCGGCTAATATATATCTGATCGAGATCAGAGGATCAAAAGTCTCCCAGGGAGAGATCATTGTAGGCAGTTTAAAAGTCGACATGCCCCTAGAAGAGTTGAAAGCCAAAGGAATAGCAGGAACTGAACTGAAGGATCCTCTTACAGGAGATACTGTTACCTGGGTATCAAAAGACATGGCTCCCGAACTCGAGCGCCAGAAGATAGAGTCAAAGGACGTGGTGGATGTAGTATCCGAGCACTTCACCGAGATAGTAAAACGCTACGCCGATGAAATAATGACCAGGCAAAATGTGCAGTCCCTTATTGAGCTGGTCAAGAACGCAAATGCCGCCATCGTCAGAGAACTGATCCCCGATATGCTGTCCCTGGGACAGGTGCACAAGGTCCTGCAGCTTCTGGTAAGAGAAAGGGTCTCGATCAGGGACCTCTCTACGATACTGGAGCGGCTTGCCGACTACGCCCATCTTTCACGCGACATCAATGTTCTGGCAGAGTATGTGCGGCAATCACTTGCAAGGCAGATATGCGAAACTTATACCGACAAAGAAGGGACCATAACTGTTGTTACGATCGATCCCAGTCTGGAAGAAACAATGATCGGAGCAATTCACCAGTCCGAATATGGCTCCTTCCTTGCGCTTGACCCCAATATGGGGGAACGCGTCCTTATACAGATAGGCGCCCAGGTCCAGAACTTCAGGCGTATGAAGCTATTCTCAGTGATACTTTGTTCTCCAAGGCTCAGGCCGCATCTAAAGCGGTTCATTGAGAGAAGCTACCCCGACGTAGCAGTGCTGTCATACAATGAGATCGTTCCGCAGGCCAAAGTACAGTCAATAGGCATGATATCTTTGGACTAAACCATAAACTAATAAAGTCCTGATAGTTCATGGTAAAGTGAAATTTTGTGGTAAAATAAGCGATAAACAGACTGGATCACGTTATTAAAGGGGACCATTAAATGCAGGAAGAACTAAGAAAAATATTGAACAAGAAGCCAAGCATCGATGATGCGATGAAAATGCAGTTGAACATCAAGGAACACGAAAAAGTAACCCAAGAAGTATCCCCGAAAAAAGCCCATGACTTTGCCTCCAGGATCACCGAAGTGATACAGCCTCACCACACAGCGAAGGAAATGGTGGAAAAGCTGGTAAGGTCAGCGCTGGAGATCGAGTACGGCCCTTCCTTTTCGGTCTCAAAAGGCTTTAACGGTATGGTCTCCAAGATCGCAGATGTTATCATCACCAACCCGGAACTTCGAAGGCAGGCATTATCCATTGCCAGCAACACAATAGAAAAAAAGAAAGTGCCGAACAATGACGGACCAAAAAAGAATTGAGGGGGTAAAAAGAGGCTCAGGCCACATCGCTAAAATGCACGGACCTCTTCCGGCATGGGTCCCTCCCCCATTCAAAAAGTTCTATGATTTCGCAAGGAAATGGTCAAAGGAATTCAATAAGAATCTGCTGAAAGACAGGGAAGAAGAACTCATTAAAGAGGCAGGCAAACCTTTTAAATACATGTAGGAGGATGTCATGCTCGCCTCCAAAAAAGAAGTCGAAGATCAGATAATCGCATCAATGAAGAACCACTTCATGCAGTTCTCCGATGAAGTGCTGCAGAAATACCACGATCAGATCAACCAGACAGTTAACTGGTACATGAAAGGCCTGCCCCGCAATGTGGCCAAAAGAGAGGCCGATGACCTTGCTTCGGAAGCAAAGATCGCGTTCATCAACGCGCTGAAAACATGGGATCCCAGAAAAGGAGAGCTCTGGCCTTATGTGAGCATCCGCCTTAAGGGGTCAATGCAGGATTATTTAAGAAAGCGCGGGTCTGACCCCGTAACGGGCATTTACGAGTTCATCACTTCAGCAGCCAACGTCTACATGGCCTTCAACAGGGAGGAGCTTGCGAAAGAACATTCCGATTCTGAAATAATAGTGGAAACTGCGATGAAGACATTATCCGAGACGGAAAGAGCGGTTATTAACGGATATTACAAGCATGACAAAACCTTCAAGCATATCGGCAAAGATGTCGGCCTTTCCGAATCACAAGTTTCCCGCATAGCAAAGACCGCCACGGCAAAAATGAGGAAGACCTTTAAAAAGTAGGAACAATGCTCCGGAAAATAGCCCTTACTTTTATTATATTTGATAATTTTTTGTCCAATATGGTCAAGAAGCCTTTCGGGACAAAATGGAAGCTGGAAGGGCAGTGCAAAAAGTGCGGCCGGTGTTGCCAGGATGTGACGCTTGAGATAAACTCCAAGCTGTTGGACAGCCGATTTACCCGTGAACTTGTGATAAGATGGATCTCCTGGGCGTTCAATTTTTACCTTAAGAA
Source organism: Candidatus Margulisiibacteriota bacterium (assembly GCA_042577445.1). Lineage (GTDB taxonomy): Bacteria > Margulisbacteria > WOR-1 > CAVSGV01 > JBHPDX01 > JBHPDX01. The sequence continues at coordinate 7,402 of JBHPDX010000016.1, forward strand.
GATCGAACTGGACAGGTGCCGGATTGTTTTTGGCTGCAATAACCTGAATGCTGACGGAACATGCAGGGATTACCGCTGGCGCCCCAATATCTGCAGAAATTACCCCATTATGGATTACTTCGATAAGCCTGCTTTATTCGATACGTGCGGATATACAGCTAAATTGAAGGACTGACAAATTAGGCTTGATACCGGAAGTATTGCCTTATATAATATATAGTACACAGGAGGTAAATATATGAGAATAATTTTTATATACCTTTTGATCTTCGGTTTAATGTGCCCCGCGTGTTTTGGTGAATACCCTATAAAAGTGCAGCAGAGAGGTCAATTTGAATATGTTTATCAGGATGACGGCAGCTACGTTGTTTATGACGGGAAAATAAAGAAAGCCGTTGGATCATACGCTCCGGATATGGATGGTGCCTTCTATTTTCATGCTTACGGCCAGATCTCTTCTGAGGCAGCAAAATAAATTCGTTTCCAATTTGGGTCCTTCTTCGATGGATGCTATGTGGATTTCGGTTTGTAATTGATTTTGGTCCCCCCTCAAAGGGTTTTCCCACCAAAATCAATTAGCGGGCTGGGGGATTCGAACCCCCGACATTCTGCTTGGGAAGCAGACATTCTACCACTGAATTAAGCCCGCTCATTAACAGATAAAATGGTGGGCGGTATTGGGATCGAACCAATGACCTCTTCCGTGTCAGGGAAGCATTCTACCACTGAACTAACCGCCCATAATAATGAAACAACCGGGCATCCCAATGGGGTCCCTGCCCAATTGTTTCAGGCGCAGGCCGGATTCTCCGCCGAAGGCGGACCCGCCTCTGGCGGGGAACCAGTCTACACCAAGGCGCAGGTGGGATTCGAACCCACGAATAGTGGTTTTGCAGACCACTGCCTTACCACTTGGCTACTGCGCCGCAAGAACAGACCAGAATTATCTCATGAAGAGTATGCATTTTCAAGGATGTATGACTCTGCAATTGATTTTCCCCCGCTTTTCCTGTATATTTATTCCAAATGAAGTTCCAGGAAAACGCAAAAGTACTAGAAACAACATATGTAGCCTCCCACCATTTCAAGGTCTCCCTTTTTTCACCAAAGATAGCTAAGGACGCAAAACCCGGCCAGTTCGTTATGGTTAAATGCGAAAACGGCTCCTTCGACCCGCTGCTGCGCCGCCCATTAAGCCTTCACAGGATCGGAAAAGATAAGATAGAAATACTGTTCAAGGTGATCGGAAAAGGAACGCTTCTTTTATCTGAGCTTAAAAAGGGAGATACTGTCAACCTTATCGGGCCTCTTGGGAATGAATTCACTGTAAATAAAGACATAAAAGAAGCTGTTATCATGGGCGGAGGCGTCGGTGTCGCCCCCCTGCTCTCTCTTGCCGAAAGCATAAAAGACAGGGTAAAAGCCGTCTACGTCGTCATAGGAGCTACTTCGCAAAAAGACATCCTGTGTAAGGATGATTTCAGGGACCTTGGCGCGGAAGTTATAATCTCAACAGACGACGGCTCGGAAGGCATAAAAGGGAAAGCAACGGATATTCTTCCGGGACTTCTGGAATCCAAATTATCTTCGAATTACGCACAGATCTTCGCATGCGGGCCGCGACCTATGTATAGGGAGTTGCGGACGATCACTTTGGAGTATAAGATACCATGTCAGATATCGCTTGAGGAGTGGATGGGCTGCGGTATCGGGGCATGCAACGGATGCACATGCGAGACCAAGGAAGGGTATAAAAAAGTCTGCAAGGACGGTCCGGTTTTCGATATAGGAGATATAAAATGGTAGACATCAAGACGGAGATCGCGGGAATAAAAATTAAAACGCCGGTAATGGTTGCTTCCGGGACTTTCGGATCGGGAAGCGACTACAAAGATCTTGTCGATCTGGATGAGATCGGCGCTATCATAACAAAAAGCGTTAGCCTTAAGCCCCGCAAAGGCAATCCCCCACCAAGAATATGCGAAACTCCTTCCGGTATGCTGAACACTATCGGACTTGAGAATCCTGGGATCGAAGCTTTCATTGAAGACGATATTAAGTTCCTGAAGGGCTATAAAGTTCCCGTGATCGTGAATATTGCGGGCGAAACACTTGATGAATACATTGAGCTGGCGAAGATACTGGATAAAGAAGACAGGGTGAACGGCATTGAGCTCAATATCTCCTGTCCTAACGTTAAAAAAGGCTGTATCTCTTTCGGGATAGACCCTCTTGCAACAAAAGAACTTGTCAGGGCGGTCAAAAAAGAGACAAAGAAGCCGATCATCACCAAATTAACTCCTAACGTGACTGACATAACTGTCATTGCGAAGGCTGCTGAAGAGGCCGGAACAGATGCAATATCGCTTATAAATACTGTTTTGGGGATGTCGATAGACATTACAACCAAGAAAACAAAGCTTTCTATGGGACAAGGCGGCCTTTCCGGCCCTGCTATCAAGCCTATTGCGGTAAGAATGGTCAATCAGGTCTATAAGGCGGTCAAAGTACCGATAATCGGCATGGGCGGGATAATGAACGCTGATGATGCGATCGAATTCATGCTTGCAGGCGCTTCTGCAGTATCGATTGGAACAGGAAACTTCGTTGATCCTACAATATCAGTTGAAATAGCTAAAGGGATAAAAGCATATTTAACTTCGAACAAGCTGAACTCTGTGAAGGATATTGTAGGAAAAGTTAAGACTTCTTAGAAAAATATTGCTCTGCAGAACAACCCAACTCTCTTTGCTTGCAGTATTTACAGGCAAATGAACCTCTAATAATGGGGTTTCCGACAAAAGCAAGAACGAACAATAATAGTACTGATCCCAAAAGAAACCAGTTAAAATTCATTATTAATATACCTATTCCAGCAAAAATCGGAGCCAAAGGAAGCAGGAATTCCGGCCATAGATCCTTCCATGAAATTTTCGTTTCCAAGAATTTTTGAGGGTCACCCTTCTTAAGAAATAAGGCGCAAAGCAATCCCCTGCCGGAAAAGCACCTCTTTCCATAATAATAACAGTTAACACAACTCTTTAACGGCAGCCTGATCTCTATAAACGCTATGAGTATCAAATAAAGAATGAGCCAAGCTATGCCTAGTTGGATCATTATATAAGAGCCAACAACATAGATCGAGAGCGCTAAAACGTTTGCTAAAAATACGATCCAGATCGGATAGCTCTCAAAACACTGGGCTTTATTCATTTTTTAATACCTCTCTTGCCACTTCCCTGTCATCAATAGCAACCTTCTTACCGCCGAATTCCTGGAACTTCTCATGCCCCCTGCCTGCTAAGACAACCAGATCCTTAATTTTTGCCATTTTAACGGCTTTTTCTATGGCTGCTCGCCTGTCTTCTATCTTGACATATTTCTGATCAATTTTACCGCCGGCTTTCTTGACCCCTTCTTCTATCTCATCGATTATTTTGCCCGGCTCTTCCGTATGAGGATCGTCCGTTGAAATGATGAAATAATCAGAAAGCTTTACTGCGATCTCTCCCATCATAGCCCTCTTAGTCTTGTCGCGGTCACCCGGGCATCCAAAAACAAGTATAACCTTACCTTTAGTCATTGGCTTAACTGTTTCAAGAAGTTTTTGAAGGCTGTCCGGAGAATGGGCAAAATCAACTACAACATGGGGCTTCCCCTTCATGACCACTTTTTCAAATCTTCCGGGAATATTGTTGACTTCTTTAACCGCCTTCTTGATCGTATCGATATCGACCGCAAAAAGACGGGCAACTAGAACAGCCGCCATTATATTGTATGCATTGGGTATCCCGGTTATGCTTGTAGTCAGCTGAAAACTCTGGTCAGCGGTCTTGCAATTAAAGGTCATTTTATCGAACTTAACGTCAAGATCACTGCCCCTTAAATTAGCGCTGGCATTAACGCCGTATGTGAGGACATCGCTCTCGAGATTTGCGACTATCTTCTTTCCGTAAGGATCATCTGCATTCACTATAGCGGTTGTATCTTCTTTGCCGCCTTTATCCAGGTACTGAAACAACTTCATTTTCGTCTCAAGATAGCTTTTCATATCACCGTGGAAATCAAGATGCTCATGGGTAAGATTCGTGAACACCGCGGCATCGAACTCACACCCCACCACCCTGTCCAGTTGAAGCGAGTGAGATGAAACCTCCATAACAACATGCGTGACGCCCTCCTTCACCATTTGAGCAAGCAGTTCCTGGAGTTCGGCCGATTCCGGGGTAGTTAGTTTTGTAGGGATAGCTCTGCCGTCAATGCGCGCTTCAACAGTTGTTATAACGCCGACCTTGTATCCTTTTTTTCTGAACATCGCCTCGATAAAATATGCGGTTGTCGTCTTTCCGTTCGTCCCGGTTACGCCTATAAGCTTCAATTCCTTCGAAGGATGCCCATAAAAGGCCGAAGAGATCTTCGCGAGGGCCAGCCTGGCATTGGGAACGATCGTTTTTGTCACGCTGTCCGGGACATCTATATCTTTTTCAACCACGACCGCTTTCGCGCCTTTCTTTACTGCATCCGGCACAAAAGCAGTTCCATCTTTTGAAAAACCCGGGATAGCCACAAAGATATCGCCGGAGTTGACGTTCCTGGAGTCGTAAGCAATGCCGCTTACAATGATATTCTCATCGCCGGTAGTTTTTGCATCTTTTAGCGGGCTCAGCAGGTTAGATAATTTCATATTCATTCCGCCAGTGAATCGGAGATCTTGCCCTTGGTGATCAGGCTTCTTAAGCTCTTGTAGAAATTGAAGCCGGTGTTGATAAGCCAGTACAGGAACTTATTGAAAGGCAGGTCATAAACACCTATCCATGTAAGCTTTTGCCCGTTAAACCCTTTCTTGAAACGGTACACTCCATACAGAGGGTGCCCTTCTTTCGGGTAAACAGGGATCCCCCACAGATCGTAGTCAGCATAGCCATTCTCCTTGGCCCATTTAATAACGATCCAGTGAAGAAGGTGGTTCGGCATAACATTGCGGTAAATGTTCACCGAAGCGCCGTACATATACCATATTTTCTTGCCGAATTTAAAGATGACGACCGAAGACACAGGAACACCGCGGAAGTACGCCACAAAGATCTCGGCAAGGTCCCTGTCTATCAAATATTCCTTGAGCCTGAAATAATATTCCTTTGGATGTATCATGAATTTATCCCGTTTGCCGGTTTCCCGATACATCTTATAGAAATGTTCTATCCCGTTTATGTTAGATTCATGCTTTACTTGAACGCCTTTTTTTTCCGCAAGCCTCACATTGTAGCGGGTCTTTTCCTCAAAGGAAGAAAGTATGGAGTCAAGGTCGCGGGTCAGGTCGACAATAAAGGTGGATCTCGGCTGGACCTGCTTTTTATTATTTATGAACCCGATCTCGTTTAGAATATTCACGACGCCGGTCTCGCCTTCTTCGACCTCGGGATCTATCTTTAACAGGACCGCCCCTCTTTTCTTGGCTTCCTGCTTGACCGCCTCAAAAAGGGTCTTAACAAGGTCGGCATTTTCAAAATCGATCACCGGACCGCGCGGGGCATAGAACATCTTTAATCCCAGGGGCATTTTTTTGCAAAGAATAGAGATACCCGCTTTTATCTCGCCGGCCTCCCGAAGCACCAGGACAAATGACTCCCATCCGCTGCTCCCTTTGAACTTGCCCCATTCATACGATTGAAGTATCGGGGAAGTCCCTCTTCGAGCAACGAACTCGTTCCATAAATTCCTATAATCTTCGCTTAAAATCTCTGCGTGCATAATGAACCGATTTTAGCAAAAACGGCCTTTGCCTTCAAGGAATAAGAAATGCTATAATCCACCCATGATTTTAGTGATCGATAATTACGACTCTTTCACATACAACCTGGTCCAGTACCTGGGGGAACTTGGTGCGGACCTAAAGGTATTCCGGAACGACAAGATAACCATGGACAGAATAAGAAAGCTTGATCCCGAGAAGATCATCATATCCCCCGGCCCGGGATATCCGAAAGACGCAGGGATCAGCGTGGATGTGATCAAGATGTTCGCGCAGAAGCTCCCCATACTCGGCGTATGCCTTGGGAACCAATCGATCGCAGAAGCATTTGGAGGCGATATCGTTCAGGCAAAGACCTGCATGCATGGGAAGTGTTCCGAGATCCACCATGACGGTAAGACCATATTCAAAGACCTTCCGAATCCCTTCACAGCCACCAGATATCACTCTTTGATCGTCAAGAAATCAACTTTACCCGATTGCTTCGAGATTAGCGCCAAGACCAAAGACGGCGAGATAATGGGGATAAGGCATAAAGAATATAAAGTTGAGGGCGTTCAGTTCCATCCTGAGTCAATACTTACATTTGAAGGTAAAAAGCTGCTTAAGAACTTCCTGGACCTATAGTTATTTATTTTCTGTACTTTTCTTTGTTTCAGGCTTTTTTACTTCAGACTTTGTAGTTTCTTCATTTTTATGCTCTACCGGTTTCTTGATCTCTTTCTTCGGCTTCTCTTTCTTATAATCCGTCACATGAAAGCCGGGGCCCTTGAAGACTATTCCCGCGGCAGAGATCAAACGCTTCACCTTACCGCCGCATTTGGGGCATTTTGAGAGCGGCTCTTCCGCTATCCGCTGTTCCAGCTCGAATTCACCGCAATTTTCACATCTATAATCATATATTGGCATAGGAAGGTATTATAATGATATGGGCACCGGAGTTCAAGAGGCCCTCTTGACAACACCTCTACCGAATGATAATATTAGCACTCGTGCGATTGGAGTGCTAAAGTGAATATGAGCAAGAAATTATCGGAAAGAAAGCAAAAAATACTGGGTGCGATAGTTGAGGATTACCTCAATTCAGCCGAGCCGGTAGGCTCGCGCACGCTGTCTAAAAAGCACCTCAAGGATGTCTCTCCCGCCACGATCAGGAACGAGATGGCAGACCTTGAGGAAGAAGGCTTTATCGTACAGCCCCATACATCCGCAGGAAGGATCCCTTCTGACCTTGGGTATAGATATTACGTAGATGCGCTCATGAGACCGAAACACCTTACCCAAAAGGAAGTAGAATATATAAGGAAAGAATATAAGCGGATGGGCAATGACATAGAGGAAATGCTAAAGACCACGGCAAGGATCATGTCCTCTCTGTCAGACTACGCAACAATGATAATCGCCCCAAGGATATACAGGCGTGCGATCAGGCTCGTTGACATGGTCCTGCTTGATATTCGAAGGGCCGCAGTAGTTCTTTTAACAGAGCCGGGACAAGCGGACAATCTAGTGCTGCAGCTTCCTACCGAGAATATCAGCCAGAATGACCTTGTCAGGATGTCGAACCTGCTCACAGAAAAACTCAAGGGCGTGACCATAACAAAATTGAACGCAGCCCTCGTTAAAGAGATAACCTCTGAAATGCCGAACTACAAAGATGTTCTGGAAGATACATTCCATCTGATAAAGCATGCGATGCACAAGTCCATGCATGAAAAAGTGATGTCCGCGGGGTTGGCAAATATCGCGAAACAGCCGGAATTCAACGATATGGAGCATATGAAGAACATATTGGCCACGATCGAAAGCGATGATATCATTTCAAAGATCATGAGGGAAAACTCGACCAACTCAGGAACGACCATAACGATCGGGACAGAGATCAAATATAAAGAGATCAATGACTGCAGTGTTGTCCTTAAAAGATATACCGTTTCCGAGGATTCTTTCGGGATAATGGGAGTGATCGGCCCCACAAGAATGCCGTACAACAAGGTTCAATCTGTCGTTGAATACGTTTCCGATGCATTAAGCAGCGTCATGGACGAGGAAATTTTCTGATGAGCAGGAAAAAAGACAAGGCAAAACTCGAGGAAAATAAAGCAGACATTAATCAGGATCAAGCTGGAGCTGTAACCGGACAGCTCGCAGAAAAAGATAAGCTTATAGAAGAAGGACAGAATAAACTCCTTCGAGCACTGGCTGATTTTGACAACTTCAAGAAAAGAGCCAACGCGGATAAAGCTGAACTTATTAAGTTCTCTAACGAGCTCCTAATAAAAGAACAACTGCCCATAATAGATAATTTTGGAAAAGCTATCGATGCTATGCAGAAAGCGGGAGTTAAGGACGACATGATAAAAGGATTGGCTCTTATTAAAAAGCAGATCGAGGATGTATTCGCCAAATTCGGAGTCGCTAAAGTTGATTCGCTGGGAAAACCGTATGACCCGCACTATCATGAAGCAATAATGACCAAAGAGTCAGATAAAGAAGAAGGTATTGTTCTTGAAGAAATGCAAAAAGGATATACAATGCATGGCAGGCTGCTAAGGCCTTCAATGGTAATAGTGTCCAAAAAAACAGGAGGTAAGTAAAATGGGGAAGATAATCGGGATCGATCTGGGAACGACTAACAGCTGTGTGGCAGTGATGATGGGAGGAGAAGCGACCGTAGTGCCCAGTGCCGAAGGAGGCCGCACAACCCCGTCGGTGGTGTCATTTTTGAAGGACGGTTCGCGTGTTGTCGGACAGGTGGCAAAAAGACAGGCTGTCACAAATCCGGAACACACTATATTCTCGATCAAAAGGTTCATGGGAAGAAGATTTGAGGAGGTCAGCTCCGAAATAAAGCTTGTCCCCTACCATGTAGTAAAAGGCCCGAAGGATGAAGCTAAGATAAAGATAGACAACAAAGAATACACGCCTCCGGAGATATCTGCTATGGTACTGCAGAAAATGAAACAGTCAGCAGAAGACTTCCTTGGCGAAAAAGTCACCCAGGCGGTCATCACTGTTCCCGCTTACTTCAATGACAGCCAGAGACAGGCCACAAAAGATGCGGGCGCCATCGCCGATCTTGAAGTATTAAGGATCATTAATGAACCTACCGCAGCATCACTTGCGTACGGGCTGGAAAAGAAAAAGGAAGAGAAAATTGCCGTATTCGACCTGGGTGGAGGTACTTTTGACATCTCCATACTTGAGTTAGGTGATGGTACTTTCCAGGTTAAAGCTACTAATGGAGACACGCATCTAGGCGGAGACGATTATGATCAAAAAATAATCAACTGGTTAACAGAGGAATTCAAGAAAGACCAGGGTATTGACTTAAGTAAAGACAGAATGGCTATCCAGAGATTAAAGGAAGCAGCCGAAAAAGCAAAGATCGAGCTCTCCACAGTGTCAGAGACTGAAATAAACCTGCCGTTCATAACAGCTGACCAAAGCGGACCAAAGCATTTAACGCTTAAGCTGTCACGGGCCAAACTTGAACAACTTGTTTCAGATCTAAATGACAGGCTTATCGGGCCATGCAAACAAGCCTTAAAAGATGCTGGATTTTCTGAAGGCGATATTGACGAGGTTATTCTTGTGGGCGGCATGACAAGAATGCCAAAAGTTCAGGAAATAGCAAAACAGATCTTCGGGAAAGACCCCCATAAAGGAGTTAATCCGGACGAAGTTGTTGCTTTAGGCGCAGCAATTCAGGGGGGAATAATTTCCGGCGACTTTGGGAAAGACCTGATCCTTCTTGACGTTACACCTTTAACATTGGGGATAGAAACTCTTGGTGGAGTAATGACGCAGCTGATAGACAAGAACACGACCATTCCATCCTCTAAAAGTCAGGTTTTTTCTACAGCAGCTGACAACCAGACTTCTGTAGAGATCCATGTTCTGCAGGGGGAAAGGCCAATGGCATCGGATAATAGAACGCTTGGGCGGTTCCACTTGGATGGCATTGCGCCTGCCCAGAGAGGGATCCCGCAAGTTGAGGTCAAATTTGATATAGACAAGAACGGCATTATCCATGTTTCGGCTAAAGATAAAGGGACAAATAAAGAACAGAAGATAACTATCACCGCATCTTCCGGATTATCAAAAGATGACATTGAAAAAATGAAAAAGGAAGCGGAAGTGCATGAAAAAGAAGATAAAACAAAAAGAGAAGAGATCGAAACAAGGAACCAAGCGGATTCATTGGCATATACCGCGGAAAAAACGATAAAAGATGCCGGTGATAAGGTAACCAAAGAGAATAAGGAAAAAGTTGAAAAAAGCATAAATGAAGTCAGGGAAGCATTAAAAGGTACTGATACTGCGAAGATCAAGTCAACCTTTGACCAGCTTCAAAAAGATATCCATGAAGTTTCCGCTGAACTTTATAAGCAGGAGGCTCCGAAACAGGGCCCTCAAGATCAGCAAGATGAAAAGAAAAAAGATGACGACAAGACCATGGACGCGGAGTACAAGGAATCCGACGATAATAAAAAGAAATAAGTGTTTTAATGGCACAAAAACGCGATTATTATGAGATCCTCGGGATTTCACGGAACGCTTCAACGGAAGAGGTAAAAAAAGCTTTCCGCAGGCTTGCCCGCGAAAACCATCCGGATGTTAATAAATCCCCTGGAGCAGAAGCAAAGTTCAAAGAGATAAATGAAGCTTACACTATCCTTTCCGATCCAAAAAAGAAAACCCAGTACGACCAGTTCGGTCATGTAGGACCGGAATTTGCCGGCGCAGGCCAAGGCCAGGGATTCGGCGGATTTGATTTCGGGGATATCTTCGGCGGAGGGTTCGGAGGCGGCGGAGCCTCCCCTTTCGAGGACCTGTTCGAATCTTTCTTCGGCGGAGGAGGAAGAAGGCAAAAAGAAGGGCCAAGGCGAGGCGACGACCTTCGGTATGATATGGAGATCACGCTTGAACAGGCAGCAAAAGGTGTTGAGGAAGAGATCGAGATACCGCAATATGTAATCTGCGACACATGCAGCGGTTCAGGCGCCAAACCGGGAACTCAACCGCAAACATGCCCCACATGCAAAGGTAGAGGACAGGTCCAGCGCACACAAAGAACACCATTGGGGAGCTTCTCTCAGGTCACGACATGTCCCTCATGCAAAGGAGCAGGAAAAACTATCACATCCCCTTGCCCAAAGTGCCACGGCAGAGGCTCTGTAAAGACAAGGCAGAACATAAAGGTCAATATCCCAGCTGGTATCGACAACGGCTACAGATTAAGGGTACCAAAAGCGGGAGAAGCCGGAGAAAAAGGCGGAAATCCGGGAGACTTATACATATTCGTTACAGTGACGCCGCATTCCTTCTTCCAAAGAGATGAAGCGGACCTCCATTATAAAGCAAGGATCACTTTCACTAAAGCGACGCTTGGCGGAGAGATCGAAGTGCCGACGATCGACGGCAAAGCCGACCTGAAAATTCCCGCTGGAATACAGCCAAATTCTGTGTTAAAAATGAAAGGGAAAGGCTTATCCCGGCTCAGAGGGTACGGAAAAGGAGATCAGTACGTACACGTGGCGATCGAAACACCGACGAACCTGAGCAAGGAACAAGCCAGCCTTCTTGATAAATTCGCAAAGCTGAGGAAGGAATCGAAAAATTGATACCAAGGATCTTTGTAGGCTTCGACAAAATAGAAAATAATAATGTCGCTATTATTGAAGGCAGCGACGTGAACTACATTAAAAATGTCCTCCGCCTTAAAATCGGCGATGAAATAACCGTCCTCGACAGCAAAAGCAAAGAATACGCATCAAAGATCGTTTCCATGGAAAAAAACACTATTATGGCGGAACTTATCGCGGAAAAGCACCCTAAATCGGAACCAAAAGTAAAGGTCACTATCGCGCACGGCATCCCAAAAAATCCCAAAATGGAGCTGGTCGTCCAAAAAGCAACGGAGCTCGGCGCTCTCAGGATAATACCAATAAAAGCGGAACGCAGCGTCGTCAAGATCCAGCAGGACAAAGAAGAAAGCAAAATTAACCGCTGGCAAAAGATCGCCAAGGAAGCGGCAGAACAATCAGGCCGGCTCATCATACCCTTTGTGGAAGAAATAATGGACTTTAAGGACATTTTTATGCATAAAAAGGACTATGATCTGTGCATAATGCTGTGGGAAATGGAAAAAGAGAGAACCCTCAAAAAAGTGCTTCAGGACCACAAAAACTTGAACCATTTACTGGTACTTATAGGCCCTGAGGGTGGCTTTTCGCATGATGAGGCGGCATTAGCTAAAAAAGAAGGCTTTTTAACCACAACCCTCGGGAACAGAATAATAAGAACGGAAACCGCGGCAATTTCTGCCCTCTCAATGATCCACTACGAATTCGACATGTAATCTCTTTCCTTAATCCCAAAATATCTACAAAAGTATCTTTAACGATCAAGAACAGGATAATAAGAATGGGAACCGCGGCAATTCCTGCTCTCTCAATGATCCACTACGAATTTAATATGCGATCTAATCCCTCAAACCCAATAGATCTATTATGGCATCTTTTGCAACGATCGGCTCGTCAGGATGAGGACCTGCAAGCTGGATCTCTCTATAGGTCAATGAATTAAAATTCGGGACGCCTGCATACTTGAGACTCTGGCTGTCAAAAGTAACTCCGCCGTCCCCTTTTTCATGGCCGAATATCCTGTTCAATGTAACACGCGGCAGATCCTCCGCATTGAAAAGTAATACAGTGTACGCAACATCCTCCGGCATTTTTCTGCTGTTCAGGCCCGTTAAAAATTTCGAGCCGGGCTTCATGGATTCGCTTGCAGGAGAAACCAGTTTTATCCCTTGGGAGCGTGCGACCGTATCAACGCCAATACCCGCGAGGCTGATCCCTAAAAATATTGGATTGCTCGCCAGCAATGCACCGCCAAATCCGGATACTACAAGAGTACGCGGCACCCAATCCAGATAAAGAGCCGAGCTGCCTTTATTAGGAACTCCCAATAGTATCAACTCCGCAACATGGTGATCATTATAATTATCAACAAGATATTTTCTAGCAACTAATCCTCCCATGGAATGACATATCAACGTCACCTTAATATCTTCCTTTGATGCAAATAGATCTTTATGGTTCGTCCATACCTCATCTCTGGTGTCTCTGATGACTTTTTTAATTTCGCTGGCAAGATCAGAAGGATCGGCAAAATGATCCGAGAACACCAGATAAACACATGAGTTCCTCGGATTATCGGAAGAGTCTTTGTCATATCTGTCATTCGCTATGCCGCTTCCGGCAAGAAAATATGGGTGTGCTGAAGTTTTATAATAATCGTCAAGATGTTCACTGATCGCCGGGCCGGTCGTCTTCCAGACAACGGATGAATCGCCGGTTCCGTGAATTAGTATCACAGGATAAGGCACCGCGGCGTTTACGGTTGACCCGTAAATTAAAAGCAATAATAATATTAAAAACGTTTTTCGCATAAGACCCTGCCATTTTAAACAAGTATGTGTCCGAAATCAATTTTTATGTTAATATTCTTTTTATGTTGAAAGTCGCTTTTTATACGCTGGGGTGCAGATCAAATCAATATGAGACAGATGCCATGAAAAAGATCTGCTCTCTCGCCGGATTTGAGATAGTCAAATTCGAAGAGACCGCTGACGTCTACGTTGTGAACACATGCACGGTCACCGGCAACGCGGACAAAAAATCAAGGCACATGATCAGGTCCGCCAAGAAAAAGAACAAGAATTCCGTCGTGATCGTCACGGGATGCTACATAGACGCGGCGTCCGATGAACTCTATAAAATAAAAGAAGCCGACATACTTCTAAAGAACGATGACAAAAAGAATATTTTAAGCTACCTTCCGAAAATAAAATCAAGAAGCTCAGCGATCATCCCTGCACCAAGGATCCGGGCCAACCTGATGGTGGAGAACGGCTGCGAGAACTTCTGCAGCTACTGCATCGTCCCATTCGTGCGCGGCAAAGTGACAAGCAAGCCCATCGGCCAGGCCGTCACGGAAGCAAAACAAATGGTGGATGACGGCGTCCGGGAAATAATACTGACGGGAATAAACCTTGGAGAGTACGGCAGGAATCTGACAAAAAAAGAATACAGCATTGGGAACCAGGATTTTCGCTCGCAGGCGTCTGATCCGCATGCCCTGCCAAAGCTGATAGAGGAACTATCAAAGATCGATGGGCTGCTCAGGATAAGATTATCATCCATTGAGCCGATGTATATAAATGATGAGCTGATAAAGATAATCAAAGATAATCCGAAAGCCTGCAGACACCTGCATATCCCCCTCCAAAGCGGCGACGATAAAATACTTAAAGTCATGAACAGAGGCTATACAGCAAAAGACTTTTTGAAGATGGCAAAAAAGATCAAAAAGAGCATAAAAGATATTTCGATCACAACAGATATCATAGTCGGCTTCCCCGGCGAAGATAAAAAGGCCTTCAATAACACATGCAAAATGATAGATAAAATAAAATTTCCCAGGGTCCACATGTTCTCGTATTCCGATCGGCCGGGTACTGCAGCATTTAATCTCAAGAACAAGATAAAGCCAAAGATGATCGCCGGGAGATATGAAAAACTGGGAGAGCTAAGGGCCAAATACATGCTTGAATTCCATAAGGCCCAGCAAAAAAAGCCGGTGGAAGTACTTATAGAGCAAAAGGATCCGAAAACAGGCCTTTATGAGGGGCTTACAGGCAACTATATAAGGGTATTTTGGGCGGGTGATGATAGCGGTGATGATTGCATAGGGAAGCTGCTTCCCTTGAAAATCGGGCATTTCCAAGGGGAATGTGTTCTTGCCGAGCCTATTCTGGTATAATAGCAAATCATGAAGATAATCCACCTTGCAGACACACATTTAGGGCATTCTGCATACAGAAAACTGTCTGAATCCGGCTTTAACCAGCGCGAAGAGGACGTAATTCTGTCCTTTCTGGACGCCGTTGACAAGATAATCAGCATGAAGCCGGATGTAGTTCTGCATTCCGGGGACCTTTTCGACACCGTAAGGCCGACAAATAGAATAGTCAGGATAGGAATAGAACAACTTCTGCGTATTTACAATGCAAAGATCCCTCTGGTCCTCATTTCCGGTAACCATGAAACCCCAAAACAGTTATATAAAGGAAGCATCTATTCCATTTTCGACGCCTTGCCCCTCGACAAAGAAAGATCCCACATCCTATATAAAGAAAAATATGAACAGGTCAAATTTGATGGATTAACCATACACGCTATCCCTCAATGCTCAACTGATAAAATATTTAAGGATGAGCTGAAGAAAGTAAAAATAGACCCTGACACTAAAAACGTCCTTATGCTTCATGCCGGTGTATCGGGGATGAAAGAGTTCAGCCATGGTGAAGCGAATGAACTGCTTGTCGATTACGGCTGGATCAACAAATCAAAGTTCGATTATGTCGCATTAGGCCATTACCACGGCTGTGTGAATGTCGGCAAAAATGCGTGGTTTTCCGGATCGATCGAGCGCATGAGCTTTAACGAGGTCGGGCAGGCAAAAGGATTTCTTGAAGTTGATCTTTCCGGCAGTGAAGCAAAAACTAAATTAGTGGAAGTAAGGACGCGTGAAATGATAGAGATGCCCCCTATCGATGCAGCCGGAAAAGATTCGGTCGCACTGCTTGAAGAGATACTTGATAAGATCGAGAAACAAAAGCCTTCCGGTAAAATAATACGTCTGACGATCAGGAACATCCCGCAGCATGTGATGAACACTCTCGACACAAAAGGAATAAGGGAAGCCGCCAAAGACGCCGTACACTTTGAGCCAAGATTTGAAAAGGTCACCGAAGAAGGAAAGACGGAAGAAGTTAAAATGCTTTCCGGCGGCATCAAAGAAGAATTTAAATCCTTTTTGACGGCTGCAAAGGATCTTACAAAAAAGGAACAGGAAGACTTTTTTGAAATATGGGCAAAGAACTATGACGAGGTGATAAAGGAAGAATGAGATTAAAATCCTTATCACTGAAAAATTACCGCCAGTATAAAGATTCGATGATCGAATTCGATGACGGCATCACGGGGATCGTCGGATTGAACGGCGCCGGCAAATCAACGATCGTTGAAGCGATCGCCTGGACGCTTTACGGCAACAACGCCGCCCGTACCGGCAAGGAGGGCATAAAAAGATCAACGGCTCCCGCCTCTGCAAGCGTTGAAACAGAATTAGTAATGGAGATCGGCGGAACAGAATACAAGATCGTCCGCGTCCTAAAAGGATCCTCGCAGACAGGTGCCGCCTCAATAATCGCAAGCGGAAAAGTAATTGCCGATTCTATTCGCGGCGTTGAAAAAGAAATAAATTATCTTCTCGGCATGGATTGGAAAAGTTTCTACACCAGCTTTTTCGCGAAACAAAAAGAGCTTAACGCACTGACCGACCTCACACCCGCCGCCAGGCGAGACACCATAATAAGAATGCTGCGGATCGATGCCGTCGACAGAGTGGTCGACTCCATAAAAAAACAGATCAAGGACAAAAAGCTTGAGATAGACACGCTTAAGAAAGCCAAAACATTAAAGGACGCCAACGTTCTCTTGAGCGAGAAGCTTGTTATAGAAAAAAATGTAAAGAACCAGGAAAAAGAGCTTGCCGGCGTTGAAAAAGAAATAAAAAAGGTGGAAACCGATCTTTCGAAGTTCAAGGCAAAGTTCAATGAAGAAAGGTCCGTGGCCAACAAATATAATGAGCTCGACAAAAAACGCACAGCCCTTGAAGCAAGGCTTACGGGATTATCAAAAAGAGAATCCGAATTGAATGATGAATTCAAGGAAGCTGCAAAACATGCAAAAGAACTTTCAAAGCTTGAAAAATGCTATAAAGAATATATTTCGCTCGAAAAAGAAGAAAGGAAGTACAGCATAGCAAAAGAATCTAAGATCAGGACGCTCGAAAACAAAAGAGAAGACCTGCTCAACAAATATAATGAACTAAAAGAGAATCGGTCCAAGCTAAAAGCCGGTCAAAAATGCCCCACATGTGGCCAAAAGATCGAAAATGAAGCCTACATAAAAGAGCACTTCGATAAGGAGATGGAAAAAATAAAAAAGGAAGGACAGGCAGTTAAACTGCAGCTCGAAGGATTAAGAAGCGAAAAAAAAGCAAAACCAAAAGATACGAAAACCGAAATTGATGATTACTCAAAAATCATTAACAGACTTGAAGCGCTTCAGGATAGCTATGATAGGTATCCTATGGTCAAGGCGAAAGCAGAGAAAAAGCCCCAGCTTGAGACGAACTTGGGCCGCGTGACAATGGAACGCAAGGACCTCGAATCCGACCTTAAAAAGACCCTAAAAGAGCTCGATATTGTGCCTTATGACGCCAAAAAACACGAGCAGATAACCGAGGAGTTCGATACCGCAAAAACAGCCCTAGATAAGCTGTTTTCAAGCCGAAATGACCTCAAACTGGAGATCGCTCAACTGGCCCAGGCCATCAAAGACAAGCTCAAAGAGATAGAGGAAGTGAAAGATACCGAAGAAAAGATAAGGTCAAAGACCTTAAGCCAGGAACAACAGCAGAGGTTCATTAACTTTGTAACTGATTACAGGCAGTTCCTGATATCAAGGATAAGGCCAAAGCTCGCGGAGATATCCGGAAGACTTCTGTCTGAATTAACCGCAGGCAAATATACAGGCGTTGAACTTGATGAGGAATATAATCTTTTTATATTCGACGGGAACGCAAGATACCCCCTCTCCCGTTTTTCCGGCGGCGAAGCGGATATCGCGAATCTCTGCCTGCGGCTTTCAATATCACAGCTCATCGCGGAATCAAGCGGCATAGAAGCCGGCTTTATAATACTTGACGAGATATTCGGTTCGCAGGACGCACACCGAAAAATATCCATACTGGAAGCGCTTAACCGCCTTTCAAAACAATTCCGGCAGATAATACTTATAACACACGTTGAGGATATAAAAGACAGCGTTGAGAACATCGTGGAAGTAATGGAAAGTGAAGAAGGAGCAAGCTACATCAAAGCTTGATCCTATTTAACGATAACTTTATCAGCGCCGTCGGTCTCCTTAAGGTTCACCATAACTTTATCTGTCTTTGATGCTGTTATCTGCTTGCCGACAAAATCCGGATGTATAGGAAGATCCCTGCCTCCGCGGTCAACAAGCACTGCAAGCTGGATCTTTGACGGCCGACCGTAATCATTCAAGCTGTCCATTGCCGCGCGCACAGTACGCCCTGCGAAGATAACATCATCAACAAGCACCACGACTTTATCGTCCACGGAAAATTGAAGCTCTGATCTTCGAACCTCGATCTCCTTCCCTTTTTCCGCAAGATCATCCCGGTGCATCGAAACATCCATGGAACCGAAAGGAACTTTTGTCTTTTCGATATCTCCGATCAACTTTGACAGCCTTTCCGCAAGCGGCGCGCCGCGCTCAAGGACGCCGACAAGAACAACGTTCTTTGCGCCTTTGTTCGCCTCTATTATCTGCGTCGCTATCCGGGAAAGCGCCCTGCTTATTTCTGCGGCATTCATTATTACACGTTCAACCATAGATCCCTCCTAAGATAGTTTTACGTTCGAATTCACATAATTTTGAAAGTCAGAGATCATTGCATTAACTTTTTTGTCGTCACTGCTTTCATAATAAGTCCTGACAAGATCTTCTGTTCCGGAAGGCCTTGCGAGTATCCAGCTCCCATCTGTAAACATCATCTTAACGCCATCGAGCATAGACGTATTCGCAAGTTTCAAACCTGCGATAACTTTCGGAGGACTGTCTTCAAGCGATCTGATAATAAGCTCTTTCGACTCTTTGGGAAGCTTCATATTCACCCGCTTATTGACAAAGCTGCCGTATTTTCCTTCTGCTTCTTTTACGATCTCAGATAAAGGCTTCTTTGATCTCGCCACCATCTCACAGACAAGAAGCCCCGCTAAAAGGCCGTCCTTTTCCGGAACATGATCAGAAATGGACATGCCGCCGCTCTCTTCCCCTCCGATCACCACCGGCTCCCTGAGCATTATCTCAGCTATATATTTAAATCCCACGGGCGTTTCCCAGAGTTTTATTCCGTTGCGCTTAGCAACAGCATCTACCATATGCGTGGTGGCCACGGACCTGACTACCGATCCGCTTTCTTTTCTTGCCTCAAGAAGATACGAGAACAACACGGCTATAGCCTGATTCGCAGTTATAAAACCGCCTTTTTCGTCCACAATACCGAAACGGTCAGCATCAGGATCGGTCGAAAGGCCTATGTCGAACCCGCCTTCTTTTACTATCTGGCTCAACTCCGTCAGGTTCTTCTCTATCGGTTCAGGCGTAATACCCCCAAAAAGCACATCCCGGCGATCATGGATCATTGTCACCTGGCATCCCGCTTCCTGAAGTATGCGGTCAAGATAATTCCTGCCTGTGCCCCAGAGGGGGTCATAAGCTATCTTTAATTTAGCCTTTCTTATGACATCAAAATCAACAATGGTCTCAATATGCTTAAAATACCTGTTATACGGGTTAAAACGCTCGATATTGTGCCCTGTTTTTACGGGTACTTCCTTGATCTTTTGGACATTCTCCTCGATCTGCTTCGTGATATTTGTCGAAGCCGGCCCGCCATTGCCGGAGATAAACTTCATTCCGCAATATTGGGGCGGATTATGGGATGCAGTGACCATTACCGCGCCTGCAGTATTCCTGTCCTTTGCTGTAAATGCAACAACAGGGGTCGGGGTATCCTTGTCCATCATGATGCAGGGGATATCATTGGTAAGCATTACTTTTGCCGTTTCTTCCGCGAACTTATCCGCTAAAAAGCGCGGGTCATAGCCGATCACAACACCTTTTTTGGATAGCTTGTTCAACTTTATGTAATCCGCTATGGCCTGCGCAACGATCCTCACATTTGGGAATGTGAACTCGTCAGATATTATCGCTCTCCAGCCGTCCGTCCCGAACTTTATTGCCATTTAAATACCTCTTTCTAAGATAGAACCCGTATTGTACATCGGAGGAGGAGGGATTTGAACCCCCGATACCATTTCTGGTATAGTCGCTTTCGAGGCGACCGCCTTCAGCCTCTCGGCCACTCCTCCACTTATTTCATATTTTCTTTAATCCACTTTCTACCTTGACCTGATTTTAAAAACAACTCCCTCTTTCGGGCAGCTTTTTTATCCTCGTATCCCTCTGAATAAACAAGCTTATAAGGCCTGTACGCTTTTGTCGAACGAACGCTTCCTGTATTATGCTTCTTTATTCGCGTTGCTAGATTATCTGTATAGCCAATATATATCTTATTAAAAGCAATACTCTTTAATATATAAACATAATACATATTGCGCTTTTCCGCCGTAGGCGGACCCGCCTCTGGCGGGCGAGGCGACCGCCTTCAGCCTCTCGGCCACTCCTCCTCAAAAAACTTCAGTTTTCAACGGAGAGGGAGGGATTCGAACCCTCGAACGAGTTTCCCCGTTACACGCTTTCCAAGCGTGCTCCTTCAACCACTCGGACACCTCTCCATAATACCCTGCCGATGACCTATCCTGCTCTAAGCTTTTTAAAGAACCTTTTAAGTATGTCCCCGGACTCTTCTGCCAAAACCCCGGTAACGGCATTCACCTGATGATTTAAATGCCCCGAAGCGATTATATTCATTATGCTTCCGCAGGCGCCTGCTTTAGGGTCATCTGCCCCATAGACCAGATCTTTTATTCTTGAATGGACTATTGCTCCCGCGCACATTGGGCATGGCTCAAGGGTCGAATACAAAGTAACTTCATCCAGCCTCCAGCTACCAAGCTTCTTGGCCGCCTTCTTAATGCAGAGTATCTCTGCATGGGCTGTCGGATCAATGAAGTTCTCCCTTTGATTATGGGCCCGCGCTATGATCTTTCCATCAACGACAGCAACGGCTCCCACAGGCACTTCCTCTTTGCTGAAGGCCTTTTCCGCTTCTTTAAGCGCCTGCTTCATAAACCTCTTATGAGTCATGGAGTAGCAATTCTACATTATTTCAAATGCCAAGACAATATGATATACTTTTAGCCGTTATGGCAATAAAAGTTCACATAGACGGCGCTTCACGGGGCAATCCAGGGGATGCATCTATCGGCGTGGTCATCAAAGACGGCGACAAAGTGCTGGGAGAGATCGGCGCCTACATAGGGAAAACCACCAACAATGTTGCCGAATACCTATCCCTGATCAGGGGGCTGGAAGAAGTCCTCACAAGAGGACATAAAAAAGCCGATTTTTTCTCGGACAGCGAGCTCCTGGTCAAGCAGCTTAGCGGCGAATACAGGGTAAAGAACGAAGGACTCATCCCGCTTCATTACCATATACTGTCTCTCATAGAAAGAATGGACTCCTTCTCGATCAAGCATGTCACAAGGGATAAGAACGCTCATGCGGATAAACTTGCGAATCAAGCCCTGGACATACATTTAAAGGCCGGGCTGCCCCTGTTCAAGAAGACTAAATGACAAGAGAAAGCATGTAAGTGTATATTTTCGAGCTGAAAACAGGAGAATAGTAGAAATCCCCTTTTATCCTCATCTTGAACCGGCTGTCAAGGTCATGGCTGATCTCAAAATTTAGCTCGTTCGATCCTACAGCATCACTGTCTTTTCCCACGCGGTAATCCACAAGGTAGTAATTTTTCGCGTCAAATGAGAATTTCCAGGAAAGCCCGGCCCTTAACTCATTATAATTTTCGGGCGTCCAGTAAACCTTGCCTGTTGTTACGGCGGTATTGTAGTATCTCACATCAGAAACTAGGCTCAATTGGCCGGGATAATCGATCAGCTCATACTTGCATCCAACGGTCAGATCTACGCCGCTGTTATTATCGCTGTAGTTCATGAAATGAGCATCTAATTCGGTTCCGAACCTGCCGAAAGGATTGAAGGCCCTTACCCTTAGATCGTCCATCCGCAGACCTGAGTTAAAAGTATTTTGGTTATCAAGTAGGTCTTCATTGAAAAATGAAACCTCACAATATCCTCCATCCAGGAATTCTCTTCCCAATCCAAGAGCAAGATTACCACTTCCTTTATTCGCTGACGGATACTGCATCGGAATATATTTAAAATACCCTTTGTAATTATCCGGGAAATCCATTTCTGTGCCCATAACATAAGAATATGCACTAATTCCGGACAGTGTGCCCGCATCAAAACCATAGCCTGAATATCCTGCAATGATCCTGCTGGAAAGATCAAAGGGAATATAAAATGTCGCTCCAGCGCCGACACCCTTACGGGCCTT
>JBHPDX010000017.1:0-26430 GCA_042577445.1 Candidatus Margulisiibacteriota bacterium
TCTTTCTTCTGTTCTTTCTTTTGTTTTTCCTCTTCCTTGTCCTCTTTTTCCAGTTCCTTTATCTCCTGATTCTCCAGCTCAAGCAGGCTTTTCTTTTCCAGCTCTTTCTTTTTTTCCTTCTCTCTTTTTTCTCTTCTTGATATTGGCATATTTTTGATTATAGCATTTCTATAAATTTCTGCATTTGATACTTGATTCGAGCGTTCCGGTGCTGGTCCCACTTGAGACGACAATATTGACGTCTATCAGGATCGCTCCCTGTGTAACAGTGTAGGTGAGGGCGAAATCCTGTATCCCTTTCCCGACAATGAATGATTCAGCGCTTACTGTTTTGATCAGGTCTCCGCCCGGGGTCCCGTCCCAGCTGTAAGATATGGTTTCGGCGACTTCACGCGTGCTGTTATCATTCAGATCTTTATGCCAAAAGGTTATATTGCTTGAAGAAGAGGAGACGATCTCCAGTGCTCCTCTTAATTCTTTTGTCATTTGTTCAAGTGGTCTGTTTATTTCGATCAAAATGTCGGTTTCTGCCATTTCTTCCGTGAAGATGTTGGCCACTGCAACATATCCGTAGAATACCGCAGCAATGGCGATAGAAAGTACCGCCATGGCTACTATTAACTCCAGAAGTGTTACCCCTCTACTTTTCATATTGTTTAATAATTGGTTATGATCGATTGGACTTCCACGCTTAGCTCAGAACCGTCACTTGTGAACCAGTAAACTATTATCCTTACGTTCTTAAGATTGGTGCCGGGTTCAGTTATTACGACCTCTCTGTTGAATGCCGGGTATCCTGTAACAACGGCTTTTGTTTCGTCCACTATACTGCCGTAAGCCGTATGCTTCAATGTCTCAAGTTTGCCCTGGGAGAGTTTTAATGCCGTGTTTGTCCCTGTTGCTTCACCGCTGGCTATCATAAAAGTGCTTAACATGAGGATAAGGGGGAAGAATACCGACACTAATATAATGATCACCAGCAGGACTTCCATCAGCGTAAATGCCTTACTTTTTGCGGTTTTTCCAGTAAAAAATCTCATATTTAGGGAAATGTTATCATTTTTGGCTAATTTAGTAAAGGGAGGAAGGGGACCAAAGTAAAAAGGGAGAACTTTCGCTCTCCCTTTTTTACATCTTTATAAAGACGAATACAATTTACAGGTGTCCGTTTGACTCCCAGATAGCCCCGTTCGATGCTGTGACAGTTCCGCTTGTGTTAACAACCGCTGTTCCTGCCGTGGTTTCAGGCCCGATAGAATAAAGTATGTAATACTTGGCTGTTGCCTGAACACCCGTATCAGTGTCATATACGTAATCAGTAGTGGAAGTCGCACCAAATGGGTCATACAGATTCGTCTCAAGGATCCTTGGAGACGCTGCTAATAGAGTTGTCTGATAAGATGCTTCTACAGGATATACGTTGTTGTTGTTCTTGTAGTATGACTCAACAGCAACTTTCAGCACTCGAAGATCTCCCTGAGCTTTTGTCTTTCTGGCTTCGTTCTGCATACCTCTAAAGCTAGGTATTGCTATAGCGATGAGAATCGCGATAACGGCCATGACGATCAGAAGCTCGATAAGTGTAAAACCTTTGCTCTTGCGCATTTTTTCACCTCCCCTTAATAAAAAATTGCTTGCAATCTGCGTGCTCAGCCTTATGGCGTTTAATATATCAAATATTAACTGGTTTGTAAATAATATTCGCCTGTTATTATTTGGACAGTCTTTTAAAGGTATCCTGATTGACCGCGTGTGCAAGAGCTGTTTCATATGTTACCAGCTTTTCTCCGTACAGCTCTTTTATTGCATTGTCCATGGACTGCATGCCTTGCTTTGTTCCGATCTCAAGCATGGAATATATCTCATACGTTTGGGCTTTCCTGATCAGGTTACGTATGGCCGAGGTCACCCGCAGGATCTCTATGGCGGCTACAACCCCTTTTTTGTCAGCCCTGGGCAGGAGCTGCTGGGCAATGATCGACTGAAGAACAAGGGAAAGCTGCATCCTTATCTGGGACTGCTGATACTGCGGGAAAACATCCACCATTCTGTCTATTGCCTGGACCGCGTCATTGGTATGAAGCGTTGATATGACCAGATGCCCTGTTTCTGCCGCGGTTATCGCCGTTTGTATGGTCTCAAGGTCCCTCATTTCCCCGACAAGTATTACGTCGGGATCCTGCCTGAGCACATGTTTTAGCGCTTGGTTGAAGGAATCTGTGTCCCCCCCGATCTCCCTCTGCTCGATTATGCTGCTCCTGTTCCTGTGAACGTATTCGATAGGGTCCTCTACTGTTATAACATGGCACTTTCTGTTGGCATTTATCATGTCCAGCATGCAGGCCTGAGTTGTTGTTTTTCCTGAGCCTGTCGGCCCTGTAACGAGTATAAGCCCCCTCGGTTCATTTGCTATGTCGGCAATGGTCCTTGGCAGCCTTAGGTCTTCCAGCGTTGGTATTTGCGAGGGGATAACCCTGAGCGCCGCTGCGACCGTTCCTCTTTGGTAGTGAACATTGACCCTGAAACGTGAAAGTTTTTTTACTTCATAATTGACATCCAGCTCTTTTGTTGCTTCAAATGTTTTCTTTTGGGCATCAGAGAGCATGCTGTAGATGAGTTCTTTTGCGGCTTCGGCATTAAGGGTCGCATTGCCTACGTATTGGAGCTCTCCCCCAACCCTAATGACAGGGGCAATGCCGGCATTGATTATCAGGTCGGAGGCATTGCTTTCAATTACATTTTTTAATAGTTCATTGATTTCCATGATCAGATTGTTGATATTATAGCCACAAGGATTTTAAAAAGCAAACTCCAAATCAGAAGCTAGTGCTTCAATGTCTGCATCATATTGAATATGGGGAGGATTATTGAGGCAAATATGAAGCCGACCATGCCTCCTATAACGACGAGGAATATAGGTTCAAGCAAGGCTGTAACCTTCTTAATACTGTAGCTGGCTGTCATATCGTAATAATCAGCGACTTTGGTAAGCATGGAATCCAGCGCTCCCGTCTCTTCTCCGACAGCTATCATATGTACCGGCATAGGAGGGAATTCCCCGCTTGCCTTAAGCGGGCCGGAAATGCCCTCTCCTTTGCTTACCGATGAATAAACGTTCTTTATTACTTTTGACATGACCGCATTATCGAGCGTTCTTTCTGTTGTCTCAAGCGACTGAAGCATAGGGACTCCCGAAGAGACCAAGGACGCAAGAGTGCGCGAAAAGCGCGAGATCAAAGCGCTTCTGGTGAGAGTTCCCCATACGGGGAGCTTTAAAACCGTTCTGTCGATGAGAGATTTCCCTGTAGGCGTACCTTTGAACCATGTGAATGCCGCAAAAGCACCCCCTACAGCTATGATCAACAATATCCAGAATCTTCTTATGAACAGGTTCATGTTAAAGAGGACCAGCGTTGGGAGAGGGAGCGGGACCTTGGCATCAATGAATATCTTTGCGAATGTCGGAAGGATCGTGAGCACTATGAATATTATGACCAAAGTGCCTGCAACAGCCAGGATCAAGGGGTAGAACATGGCTGTCATTAATTTTTGACGGAACTCGGCTTCCTGTTCGATGAATTTTGCCAGCCTGCTCAGCACTTCATCCAAATTCCCGGACGTTTCTCCTGAACCTATCATGTTCACAAAAAGGTTCGAGAAAATACCCGGATGTTTTCTTAACGCATCAGAGAAATTTGAACCGCCTTTAATATCATTGTGCACTTCTTTGAGCGCATTTTTTAAGCGAACATTTGTTGTTTGTTCGGTAAGGATATTGATGCTGTTGGGGAGCGTGAGCCCTGCGCCGATCATGTTGGCCAGCTGGACCATAAAAGCCACCATTTCATCTATTTTTACCGGGGTAAGTGACTGTAAGAACTCATCGATAGAGAAGCCTTTTGCTTTTTCTGTTATCTGAGTAACGGTGTATCCTAAGCGCTGAAGTTTGGCGACCAATTCCTCCCTGCCGGAAGCTTCCATTGAGCCCTGGACCAGTTTTCCTACATTGTTCCTTGCTTTATAAGTGAAGTTGGGCATTACTCTGCCTGGGTCACCCTTATTACTTCATCTATGGTGGTGATGCCTGCAATAACTTTGTCTAAGCCGTCTTCCCTTAAGGTCTTCATGCCTTCTTCTCTGGCAACTTTAGCGATCTCAACCGAAGATGATTTTTGTAAGATGAGGTCTTTTATTTTGTTGCTCATTAGCATCAGCTCGTATATCCCAAGCCTTCCTTTGTAGCCGCTGTTCTTACATGTGTTGCAGCCTTTACCGCGGTAGAACTTTGTGTCATTGGGGAACTTTACCTCGAGTCTGGCCAGCGTTTCCGGGGTGGGAGTATAGCTTTCCTTGCAGGAGCTGCAGATCGTACGGACCAATCTTTGCGCCAACACACCGATAACTGAAGATGATATCAAAAATGTTTCCACTCCCATATCGGTGAGCCTTGTCAGGGCTCCTGGAGCATCATTTGTGTGAAGCGTTGAAAAGACGAGATGGCCGGTCAAAGCCGCTTGGACAGCGATCTCCGCCGTTTCCATGTCTCTTATTTCACCGACCATGACAATGTCCGGGTCTTGGCGCAATATTGACCTGAGTCCCGATGCAAAGGTCAGGCCTGCTTTCACGTTCACCTGCGACTGCCTTATCATTTTTAACTGGTATTCCACCGGATCTTCCACGGTAATGATGTTCTTATCAACGGAATTTATGACGTTCAATGCAGAATAAAGAGTTGTCGTTTTCCCTGATCCAGTAGGCCCGGTAACCAGTACTATGCCGTTCGGCTGGGTGATCAGCTGTTTAATACTTTCCAGGTTCTTCTCATTAAAGCCCAGCTGTTCCAAACCTAGGAGAACGCTGGTCGTGTCCAGCAGCCTCATAACTATATTCTCCCCGTGGACAGTGGGAAGAGAAGAAACTCGGAGGTCTATACGGGTGTTCTCAAGGTTTATCCTGAACCTGCCGTCCTGCGGTATCCTTTTTGTAGCTATGTTCATGTCGGACATGATCTTTATCCTGGATAGTATCGCAGCCTGCAGATTTTTTGGGAGCGACGATGATTCGTGCAGGATGCCGTCGACCCTGAACCTTATCCTTAATCCGCTTTCTTCCGGTTCAACGTGAATGTCAGATGCTTTGTCCCTGATAGCCTGCATTATTATCAGGTTAACCAGTTTTATTATGGGGGCCTCTTCGGCCATATCCTTAAGGCGTTCCAGTTCGATCTCTTCATCTTTGCCCATCTCGATCTTAAGGTCTTCAACATCTATGCCTTTTACAACATCTTCGATCGATCCGCCGGTTCCGTAGTATTGATTGATGGCGTTCCTGATGTCGGTCTCTGTCGTGACAGTTGTTTCTATATTGCTTTTTGTTTTTAATCTTAATTCATCCAGCGCCAGCACGTTCAAAGGGTCGGCTGTGGCAACCGTAATGGTATCCCCGGTCTTAAATAGAGGGATGATCAAGTGTTTGCGGGCGAGTTTTTCTGGTACAGTTGCCAACATGGTTGGTTCTATGAGGTAGTTGCCGAGTTCGACCCGCGGGATCCCAAGCTGTTCTTCAAAGAAACCGCAGATATCCTCTTCTGATACCATACCGGTTTTTACCAGTGTTCTTCGGAGGGGTTCTCCGCTGCTGTCGCTTTCTTCCTGTGCTTTTTGGAGCTGTTCTTCTGTTATGAGGCTTTGTTCAATCAGGCTTCTTCCAAGGGGCTTTCTCTTTTTTTGAGCGGCCATGATGCATCATCCCTTTCGCTTAAGGTGTTTATTAACGATCTCGATCACAGCATCCATTTTGAACGGTTTTTCAATAAAATCATTTAATCCGACCTTCATTGCCTCGATAATGATCTTGTCCTTGCCGAATGCTGTTATAAATATCACAGGCATACCAGTATACTCTTCTTTGATCCTCTTAAGCAAGGCTACTCCATCCATGTTCGGCATATTTATGTCCGTTATAACGATATCAAAGCTGCCGTCTTTGAGCTTTGTCAGGGCTTCCACGCCGTCGCTTGCTGTGTCAGCCTCAAACTCGCTTCTGTCCAGTATCTGTTTTAGTATGGTCCTTACGCTTATTTCATCATCTACGATCAGTATTTTCGCCTTGGCCATAATGTGTCCCTTTCTTGACTTAAACTGTGCATTACTATATTATTATTTGCTAGTGTTGTCAAGAAAAGGGGGAGTTTAAGTTAGTTTTCTTATCTCAATATTTATTGTTCTTCTGGGACTCTGTTTTGGCAGCTTCTATAATGTCTGTATATCCCGCCTCCCCAAAGATGAGTCGATCATAAAAGCCCGGTCACATTGCCCCAATTGCGGAGCTGCTATCGCTCCTTACGACCTGATACCGGTATTGAGTTATATCCTTTTAGGGGGGAAATGCAGGAGCTGTAAAGCCAAAATATCCGTTCGTTATGCTGTTGTTGAGGTTTTGACCGCCGGGATGCTTTATTTTTCCGTTCATTTTTACGGATATTCCGCACAGGCGGCGGCCAGTTTTGCTTTTTTGAGCCTTTTGACCATCATATCCTTCATTGATATTGAAACCCTTTTTATACCCGATATCCTGGTTATATTCGGGATCATACTTGGCTTGGTCTATCATTCTTTTACTGTGGAGGGATTTGCTTTTGCGGCCATTGGCGCAGCGGGCGGGTTTGTTCTAATGTATTCTTTTAGCATTATCGGCAAAGTTCTATTTAAGAAGGAAGCTATGGGTGATGGGGATATTAAATTGGCGGTAATGCTGGGAGCTTTTCTCGGCATAGGGAAACTGCTCTTATCTATCTTTCTTGCCTCGGTGATCGGGCTGGCCGTTGTCATGTTCCTTCTTACCTTAAAGAAGATGAAAAGGGAGGATTATCTGCCCTTTGCAAGCTTCCTGTCCGCGGGAGCCGTGATAGCGTTGTTTTTCGGGTCCGGAATGCTCATGTTCTTCGGATTTTAATTGAAATTTGTTTATGTTATAATCGTGCCTCACTATTAAAAAAATGAAAGGAATTGGTGAAATGGCAAAGATAAAAAAGGTTCATGGCAGAGAAATAATGGACTCGAGGGGCAATCCCACTGTGGAAGTTGATATTCTTCTTGACGATGGCTCGTTCGGGAGGGCGGCTGTTCCTTCCGGAGCATCAACAGGGGTACATGAAGCCGTGGAGCTTCGCGACGGCGATAAATCCAGATATATGGGAAAAGGGGTACTTAAGGCGGTCGCCAATGTCAACGGTGCGATAGCAAAAAAAGTCATCGGTATCGATGCTTCCGACCAGAAAAAAGTTGATGCTACGATGATCGACCTGGACGGCACAAAGAACAAAGCTAAACTCGGGGCCAATGCTATCCTGGGGGTATCGCTTGCATCAGCTAAGGCCGCCGCTGCCTCAAATAAAGTTTCACTGTTCAAATATCTCGGTGGGAGCAAGGCAAACCTTCTTCCTGTGCCGATGATGAATATTTTGAACGGCGGACAGCATGCTGACAACAATGTTGATCTTCAGGAGTTCATGATCATGCCTGTTGGCGCAAAGTCATTTTCTGAAGCTCTCCGGATGGGGGCGGAAACTTTCCATACACTCAAAAAGGTCCTAAAAAAGAAGGGACATAATACATCGGTCGGGGATGAGGGCGGATTCGCTCCCAGCCTAAAAAGTAACGTTGAAGCGGTCGAGGTCATTCTTGAAGCGATCGAAGCAGCGGGATACAAGGCAGGGAAGGATATTTATATAGCGCTTGATCCGGCATCCTCGGAATTCTTTCAGGCTGACAAAGGAAAGTACGTTTTTCATAAATCCGACGGCTCAGAAAAAACACCGGAAGAGATGGTGGATTTCTATGTGAAATGGGTCGACCAATATCCCATCATTTCTATTGAGGACGGAATGGCCGAGGATGATTGGGATGGATGGAAACTGATGACCCAGAAGCTTGGCAAAAAGATACAGCTTGTGGGCGATGACCTTTTTGTGACCAACACGGAATTCTTGAAAAAGGGTATAGATCTGGGAGTTGCTAATTCCATTCTGATAAAAGTTAACCAGATCGGGACCCTTACCGAGACAATGGAAGCGATAGATATGGCCAAGAAAGCGAATTATACCGCGGTCGTGTCGCACCGTTCCGGTGAAACCGAAGATACTACTATTGCCGATATCGTGGTCGCTGCAGGCTGCGGGCAGATCAAGACAGGCTCGACCAGCAGGACCGATCGTGTGGCAAAGTATAACCAGCTGCTCAGGATAGAAGAAGAGCTTGGGAACGCCGCAAGATATGAGGGGCTAAAGGTCTTCTATAACATTGGAAAACAATAGATCAAATGGGGTTTTACGTAAAGTTAACTTTGGCTTTTTGTTATTCGCAGTGGTCATAGCCTATTTTCTTTTTTTGATAAGGAACGATATCGTAGGGTCGGGAAAGCTTAATGCCGAGAGTAAGGCCGTTTCGGATCAGATAAAAGAGCAGGGGATATTAAGGAAAGATCTGTACGGAAAGCTGAAGCTCTTGGATCAAAATGATTATATTGAAAAACTGGCTAGAGAGAAGTTGGGGTTGATCAGACAGGGAGAAAAGGCCTACAAAGTTGTAAATCCTAAGTAAAGGAGTGAGATCAAATGAGTGTTGAAGTTGGCGGGGTGGCGGAAGGGAAAGTGACCGGCATCACTAAGTTCGGGGCTTTTGTAGATCTGGGCGAGAGCAAAGTTGGGCTTATCCATATTTCCCAGGTCGCGCATAGTTATGTTAAAGATGTGAATGAGTTCTTGAAGGTAGGGGATCAGATACAAGTAAAAGTTGTCGGCGTGACCAAGGACGGTAAATACGACCTTTCTATTAAGCAGTTGTCCCCTGAAGTAAAGCCTGCGGATCAAAAATTCAGCAGACCTAAAGGAGAAGCTAAGCCCCAGAACACTTTTGAAGACAAGATCACTGCGTTCCTCAAGCAAAGTGAGGAAAAACTCCTGGATTTAAAGCGCAACATCAGCGATAAGCAGGAGAGGCCGAAGAAAAAGAAGATCAAGCCGTAACTGTTAATCATAAAATGCCTGGGTGGCGGAATTGGTAGACGCGAGGGACTTAAAATCCCTTGGCTGAATAGGCCATGCCGGTTCGAATCCGGCCCTAGGCACTTCTTTGGACCCCAGCTAAATTCAATCCTGAAGAGATTCCAGTTTTGATTCGAATATTTTTGGGGAGATACCGAGCAGGTCAGCAGCTTTTGATCTGTCCTGATCCACTTTCTTTAATATCTTCGAGATGTGATCTTTTTCAAAGCGCTTCTTTATTTCTTCAAAATTGACATGATCCAGGGTGTCGCTGCTTGAACCAAGCAATATGTCGAAAGGCAGGTCCTCCGGCATGATCTCCTGATCTTCTTTTGAATTCAGGACCAATAGTTTTATGGTGTTCTCTGCCTCCGTGATGTTGCCCGGCCAAGGATATCCGAGCATGATATCCAATGCTTTTTTTGACAGTTTTACTTCTCTATTGAAAGCCTTTGCGTGTTTTTCAAGAAAGAACCTGATGGAAGCTGCAATATCACCGGACCTATCTTTAAGTTTTGGTATTTTCAGGATATCCATGCTTATTTGATCGAGCAATTCTTTTAAGAAGGATCTCTTTTCGGCCAGTTTCCTCAGATCCTGTGAGCTGGCGCATATCAATCTTGCTCCCAGTGGTATAGTTGACATTGAGCCGACGCGTGAGAACGCCTTATGCGCCAGGATATTTTTCAATTCCAATTGTAAGTTCTTGCTTAAGAATTCAATGTTACATAGCAGAAGGGTCCCTGATGCCGACCTTTCCAACACGCCTTCTTCTTTGCGGAACTCGGCGACAAATGCTCCTTTTTCCTGCCCGAACAGCTGCTTTCTTACTGTTTCTTCAGAGCAGTCTTTCGGAAGATAATAGGTCATGAAGGGGGCAGAAGCTCTTTGGCTCCCGTTGTGTATGAGGCGGGCGATCAGCTCTTTTTCGGTCCCGTTCTCGCCGTATATCAGAGCAGGGGTAGCTTTTTCAGCCGTTCTTTCTATTGCAGCTTCAAGTTCTTGAACTGCTTTGCTGTTGCCCGCCAGCCCCGGTGTTTCCGATCCCGTCTGTTTTGACCTGATCGTCTTTGCTTCTTCATATGTCGTTTTTTTTTGTGTAAATGATCTGGTCATTTTAAGTATTTCATTCGAATCAAATGGTTTTATTAGATAGTTTGCGGCGCCGGATTTAATCGCTTCGCTGGCGTTCTGGACATCATTGACCGCAGTGACCATGACGACGCTGGTGTCATTGTCGATCTCTTTGAGTTTTTTCAGGGTTTCCATGCCGTTCATTCCGGGCATTCGGACATCCAGATATATTAGATCTACTTTTTCGTCGATCAGTTTTTTTAGTGCGGCTTCTCCGGAGGCGGCAAGAAGGACATGGAAATCTTTGCCAAGTATCAACGAAAAAGATTCCCTGATGCTCAGTTCATCATCAACTACCAGGATGGTAGCTTTATTTTCGGCCATTGCTCAGCCTTTCTTTCTTGTTGTGGTCATCCTTGTTCTTGAATCTGCGAATTTATCCATGATTATCAAAGCTTGATGCCGGAGCTCCTGATCTGAAACTATCCCGTGAGAGATCGTCTGTATCATTTTTTTTGAACCTTTTTGCAGGACAAAGCTTGGACCGAACTCGCTGGCCAGAGCTGCCTTTACTATCTTTTGGATGGCTTTTTCTACGGTATCCTCTTTGTCTATGCCGGATGCAAGTCCTTTCTCAAAAAGACCCACCTTTTCTTCATCTTTATCGGTCAATTCTTTTTCGATCAGGTCGTTGCCAAAGATAACAGAGAGAAAGTTCTTATTGATCGCGCCTTTTTGCGGGGTCTTTTGCGGTTGTAATCTTGTCATGATCAGTTGCCTCCTTTGTTGTTTTAACTATACCTAGTACTATGCAATTTTCCCGCCAATCATGATCCATGCGGTTTGGTTTTGATTTTTAGGATTATAATGCTATTTTTTGCAGTAGTCAAACAAAGCAGGTTTCTTTTCGGTCCGCATTCGGTCCGTTTAAGGTTCATATTGTGGAGCGTATTTTACTCGTGGAGGGTGTAGAAGGTGCTTTTTCCGGTGCCTCTGGTGGTCAAGATGTCCATTTTAGCGAGATTATTCAGGTCCCTGAAGGCGGTGGTCTTGGTGGTATTATTAAGCCTTATATATTTTTCTTTGGTTATTTTGCCTTCTTTTTTGATGTAGTTGATGGCCTTTAATTGTCTTTCGTTCAGGTTCGTTCTTTTTGTTACCGATTCAATGAAGCCTGCTTCGAATTTCTTTGATGTCTCATCCATGGATTCTTCAAAGGACTTAAGCGGCGATATCTGATATGTCTTTGAGATCTCCGAAGGAAGCCTGCTCACGGATATCATGTCTTCTTTCCCCAATACCACCAGTCTTTCGATCAGGTTCTCCAGCTCTCGCACATTGCCCGGCCACCCGTACTCTCCGATCAGTTTTGAGGCCTCTTCGGTGAACCCTTTCACTTTCTTGCCGAACTCGAGGCTGTACTTTTTCAGGAAGTAATGGGCCAAGAGCATTATGTCCTCTTTCCTTTCCCTTAAAGGAGGGATGAAAAGAGGGATAACATTAAGCCTGTAGAAGAGGTCTTCCCGGAACTTTTTGGTCTCTATGGCTTTTCTCAGGTTCGTGTTCGTGGCTGCGATTATGCGGGCATCCACTTTTATGTTCTTGTTGCCTCCAACGCGCTCGATCGATTTTTCCTGGATCGCCCTGAGTAGTTTTGCCTGCATAGGTAGGGGCAGTGAGCCTATTTCATCCAGGAATAATGTACCCTTATGCGCTAGCTCGAACTTGCCTAGATGCTGTTCGATCGCACCGGTGAAAGACCCTTTTTCATGTCCGAACAGCTCGGATTCAAGAAGATTCTCAGGTATGGCTGCGCAGTTCACTGCAACGAAAAGTTTCTTGGCGCGGGGGCTTCTGTTGTGGATCGCGCGGGCGACCATCTCTTTTCCTGTGCCAGATTCGCCGTAGAGCAGTACTGTGGACCTGCTTACCGCAACGTCATTTATCATCTTGAAGATCTCTCTGATGGCCGGGCTTCTGCCGATTATTTTTTCAAAGCCCATTTGTTTATCCAGTTGGTTCTTGAGGTATTTATTTTCTTTTTCCAGTATCCTTTTTTCCAGGGCCTTTTCCGCAAGTGCTTCCAGTTCTTGTATATCAAAAGGCTTGGTTATATAGTCATATGCTCCTTTTTTCATGGCGGATACTGCGGAATTTACGGTCTTTACGGCGGTGATCATTATGACGGGGAGGGTGTTGTCCATTGCTTTTATCTGTTCAAGGACTTCCAAACCGTTCAAAGCCGGAAGTATCATATCCAGGAGGACCAGGTCTACGGTCTCGTTCGAAACGATATTCACGGCTTCTTTGCCGTCCTCGGCCATGAGAAGCGTGTACTTATCCCTTAAGGCAAGCTCGAGCACTTCTCTCATGCTTTCTTCATCTTCAACGATCAATATAGTTGAGCGGTTGTTGTACATGATTATTCCGCGTATTTATCGTTAAAAAAGGCCTACGATTTCACTCTTTTAGAAGAAGAGGGGAGGCTCAATTCTTTGCGGTATTCGGCGACGGTCCGACGCTTTATCGTTACGCCCTCTTTTTGCAGTATGCCTTTTATGTCTTCATCAGAAAGGGCTTTTTTCTCGTTTTCCACTATCTGTGTAATGAGCTTTTTGACCCGTTCCACTGTATGGCCCTTGAATTCTCTGGGACATAGATATTTAAGCTGGAATAACCCTTGCGGCGTCTGTATGTATTTTCCGGCAAGAGCCCTTGATATGGTCGATGGGTGGACTCCTACTGTTCCTGCGATATCTTTTTGTTGGAGAGGTTTTAACCAGATAGCCCCTTTTTCGAAAAATGAGTTCTGGGTATCCGTTATTATGCCCATTATTTTTTCTATTGTTTCATGGCGGCGCGAAATATTTTCAAGCAGCTCTTTGGCGGATCCGAATTTTGTACGAAGGAAATCTTTGGTTTCTTTATCGGTATTCGGATCTTCCAGCATGGCATGATATTTTGGGTTCACTTTCAGGAGCGGGCCGTACTTTTTTTCCAGGTTCACGGCCGTGTACTTGTTTTTCTGTTTTTCTATCGTAAAAGAGGGGATAATGGTGACCTTTCTGGAGGAGAAATTGGAGCCCGGATTGGGATTCAGATTGTTCTTGATGAATTCCGACAGATTCCTGGCTCCTTCTTCCTTTATACCCAAATTTGCCGATACCTTCTTGAAATCCTTATTGGCAAGGTCTTCCAGGTAGTGTTTGACGGCCTTTTCGAGTACGTCCCTTAGCCCTTCATTTTCAAAATTGTATTCTTCGATCTGTATCAGCAGACATTCCTTAAGGTTCCTTGCGCCGACGCCTTCAGGTTCGAATTTTTGGATGATCTTCAATATCTTGTCGATGGTGGGAGTGGAGGCTTTGAGTTTCTTTGCGGCGCTTTCTTTTATCTTTGGATAATCCTTGATATAGCCTCTTTCATCAAGGTTCCCTATCAGGTATCTTGCTATTTCATCGTATTTTGGCGAGAGATCTTCAAGTTCCAGCTGCCGCAGGAGGTGTTCTTCCAGTGTTTCCGGAAGGGTTTCCAGCGTTTCAATGCCGGGAAGTTCGTCTTTTATCTCTTTTTTTGGTATTCTTTCCTGGGCAATATGGCCAATATAAGCTGCCAGCCTATCCTGCCTCTCGATATCAAGCGTAACGTTCTCTTCCGCTTCTTTTTCTATTTTTTCGACAAGCTCGAGATAGGAAAGGTTCAGTATCTTGAGCATCTGGATGATCTTTGGGGAAAGCGCGAACTCAAGGGTTTGGCGTAAAGATTGTTCCTGTCTTTGGTTCAATTCCATCATTTTAGTATTCCAGTTTTTTTAGTGTGTCGTTTTCCCAATGGAAGTTTATCTTTTTCCTGCCCTTATGAAGTTTCTTTTGGAGCGCGTATGCTGCTATCATCGGGAATGATACGGATGGTTCGACAATTGCCATTGCTCTTGTCGCTTCTTTGTTTATTTTCCCCCAGGAAGTCGCTTCTTTTAAGGTGGATCCGGATAGTCCTCCCCAGTGGGGAGAGTCTGCCGTAACCTGAACGGCATATTTATGCCCACCGGTGTCTTTGTTGAATATATATGCCATAACCACTGAATCGTTTATATAATTTTTCGGTACTCCTCCGGCAACGTAAAATGCCGCTGTTCTTTTTGACTGGACGACTATTTGAGTGATCTCGTAGTTATCTCTTATGGCATCGATCGTTATTCTTGGTTTTCCGTCTTTCTTGCTGTTGTAGTAATTTTCGGCAAGGCCTATGCCGATGGAACTGTCCGCAATAGCAGGGCAGAAGATAGGAACGCCTTCTTTTCTTGCTGTTACGAGGATAGAATTCTTGTCATCGATAGTTTTACTTAGCTTTTCAATGAATTCCCTGCTCGAATAATTCCTTGGCTCAAGAGTCCCTGCGAACTTGCCGATAGCAGTATCTACTTCCCCGAATTTCTCCTCATCTACGTATGTATCATATATTCTGTCTATAAGCAGGTCTCTTAATTCCGCATCATCAGCCTTAGAGGTTCCTTTATAGTGCTGACCTCCCTTTGCCTGGTAATAGTCCTGATAAAGTATCGCGCCGGTCGCGACGATCACATCAACTAATCCGTATGATATCAGGTCCTTTATTACTTTTCTGAGTCCTGCGGCGATCAAGGGGCCTGCAAGGCCGAGCATGATGGTCGGCCTTTCACCGTCCGTAAGCATTTTCTCGTATACTTTGCAGCATTCACCCAGATTTCTGGCCTGAATGGAGGCATCGGCGTAGGAATCCATCAATTCCGCAATAGTTGACGCTTTTTCCAGATCAACCTGTTTGACCGGCTCCGAGAGTATCTTATTCTTCTTGTCTATGTCCCGGTTGCCGGTTAAATGTCCCTGAATAAAGTCATGAGGCATGAAATATCTCCTTTTTAAACTGAGGGTAAGTTTATACTATATTATAAGGGGATTCAAGGCGAGGAACTTGTCAGGCTCATCATATTATGCTAGACTCTGTTTTTGTCTTAAGGTTCCATTTGCCCCATCGAGGGGAGCAGCGAATCCCGCAAAGCGGGATGAACGTTGTCCGCCTTAGGCGGACAAAATTGGAACGAGTGTCGATCTTACTTACTTGTGACGCGGGGTGGAGCAGCCTGGTAGCTCGTTGGGCTCATAACCCAAAGGTCGTTGGTTCAAATCCAACCCCCGCAATTTCTATTTTTTAGACTTCCGCAGGGGCCTTCTATGTTCCAGAATATCAAACAAGAAGGCCCTTCATCTTTGTGACGTCGCTCCAGTCATAATCAGTTTCAAGCAGGAACATTGTCTGAATATGGGAAAGATGCGAGTAGCCCTGGGGGAAATTCCCGACCAATCTCCCGGAATTTATGTCTATCGCTTCCGAGAATAAGCCTAATTTATTGGCGGAAGATGTAATATTATTGAACATTTCCGCGGCCTTTTCTTTTTCACCGATAAGATAAAGAGAGTTGATCATCCAGAATGTGCACACTATGAATGCGCTCTTCGGCACTCCGAATTCATCATCAGAAATATACCTGAAAGTGAAGCCGTTCTTTACCAGATGTTTATAGTATTGTTTTACTGTGCTTATTATCTTAGGATCGTTCCTATCAAGGAATCCGTAGTGGAGCATTAAAAGGTTTGACGCGTCGTATATGTCCGATCCATAGAACATGGAGAACGCTTTGATCTTGTCATTCCAGCCCTTGTTGAGGATATCCTGCTTGATCTCACCTGCCAGCGCGGACCACTTGTCTACATATACGCTTTTATCCAATAATTTCGCTATCTTTATGGCCCTGTCCATTGCCACCCAGTTCATCATCTTTGAATGCACATAGTGCTCAAGCGCTTTCCTTCTTTCCCATATGCCGCTGTCAGGATTTTTCCATGTGTTCTCAACTTGCTTTACGAGCGACCTTACGACAGTCCATATCTCCTCGGTCAGTTGCATGCTTTTTTCCTGATTAAGCACGAAATATGTGTAGATCGCTTCGATCAGTTCCCCGCAAAGATCGTTCTGTACCTGAAGGTACGCTTCATTGCCTATTCTCACGGGCTTTGAATTCTTGTAACCAGATAGGTGTCCAAGTGTTTTTTCTTGAAGGTTCTTCTCCCCGGTTATGCCGTACATAACCCTTATATTCTCGGTCTTTCTGGGAAGCATATTAAGGATGAAATTTAGGAACCGTGTTGCGGATGAAAAATGTCCTATTCTTGCATAAAGCTCGATCGCCATAGAGGCATCCCTTATCCAGCAGTATCTATAATCCCAATTCCTGCTTTCACCGATTATTTCCGGAAGTGATGTCGTAGGCGCGGCAATTGACGCTCCTGTTTTTTGAAATGTCAAAAGCTTTAAGGTAATGGCTGATCTTATCACCTGGTCCCTGTATTTTTTTGGGGACCTTGTATGCTGGGCCCAGTTCAGCCAATAACTTTTGGTCTTTTCATATTCCAGGTAGATCTTGTCGTTCGTTACCGGCTCTAGTTTTTCATGGTATGACAGGACAAAAAATGAGAAAGGCTTAAGCCTGATCTCTTTACCTGAAATTACATCCTTCAAGTTCAGGTTGCTGTATAGGAAAAAGCTGTAATAATCCCCGGCCTCGTTGGTGATCTTGATATGATCGTCATTAACTTTATATCTTGCCTTGCTTAGC
Source organism: Candidatus Margulisiibacteriota bacterium (assembly GCA_042577445.1). Classification (GTDB taxonomy): domain Bacteria; phylum Margulisbacteria; class WOR-1; order CAVSGV01; family JBHPDX01; genus JBHPDX01. Next base: position 16,773 of record JBHPDX010000017.1, read on the forward strand.
GCATAATTAGGCATGACCATGAGCTTAACTGTGATCTTTGGTTTTCCGGAGATCACCCTTATGTTCCTGTGTATCTCAGAAGGGCAGTAGCTGGCATCGATGCTTGTCATGAACCTCGGCATGTAGTCATTTATCTCAAAAATGCCTTCGGTCGTCTGTATGGTGGTCTTCAGTATCGCCGTGTGGGGCACGTATTTTTGTTCTGTTTTTATCGTATTGACGCCGACGATCTCGAACTTTCCGCCTTTTTCATTATCGAGGATGTTCGCGAACAATGAAGGGGAATCGAATATCGGCAGACAAAGCCAATCAATGCTGCCTTTTGAAGATATCAGTGCGGCGCTGGAACAGTTGCCTATTATTCCATATTTATATGTTTCACCAGCTTTTCTATGTTTAACGTCCATATGAATGGTCATCTTATCACATTTTTGAGCTTCCTAAAACTTCTGCTATAACTTATAATGTATCGAATCATGAAAGAACGAGTCCACTTTCTACAGGGCCTGATAAAGGACATAATTGGCTTAAAGATGTTGAGAACCAGGTTAAAAAAGGACCTGGGGCTGCTTGAGGTTTTCTGTATTTCATCGGGCGCCATGATAAGCTCGGGCCTTTTCATTCTTGTAGCTCTTGCTTTTATCAAAACGGGGCCGTCCATCATCCTGTCTTATCTTATAGCAAGTATTCTAATGATCCCGACAATACTTGCCAAGGCCGAGCTTGTATCGGCCCTTCCCAAAACGGGCGGGATATTTGTTTTTACCGACCGCAGCATGGGTCCTGTAGTAGGCACCATTTCAGGGCTTGCAGCCTGGTTCTCGCTTTCCTTTAAGACCGCATTTGCATTGCTCGGCATGGGCATATTCGTGTCTCTTATAAGCCCGGGAATAACAATGTGGCATGAAAAGCTTTTTGCGGTGGGATTCTGCCTGTTCTTTATGCTGATAAATATCATCGGCGTTAAGCTCTCCGGCCGGTTCCAGTCGTTGCTGGTGCTTATCCTGCTCGCGATATTAGTCTTGTACGTGACCAAGGGAGTCTTTTCTGTAGAGCTTTCCAGGTTCTCTCCCTTTGCTCCAATGGGATTAAAAGCTATATTCGCAACCGCGGGCATGGTGTTCATTTCTTTTGCCGGAACAACAAAGGTCGCCGCCGTGGCAGGAGAGGTGAAGAACCCGGGCCGCAACCTTCCCCTCGGGATATTCCTTTCGTGGGCCATAGTTTCCATCGTTTATATTGGCGTTATTTATGTTACGGTGGGAGTACAAGACGCTGCCGTGCTCTCAAGTACGCTGACCCCGCTTTCTATGGGAGGCAAGGCTATCATGGGCCAATTCGGGCTGGTGATAATGACCATTGCCGCGATCCTTGCCTTTGTTACAACAGGCAACGCCGGCATACTTGCCGCTTCCCGCGATCCTATGGCTATGGGAAGATCGGGCCTTCTGCCGAGATTCTTTGAGAAAGTATCGAAGCAGGGCACCCCGTGGGTTTCCATTATGATAACAACGGCTTTCATGATGGCCGCCATTCTACTGCTTGACCTGGAGGGTTTTGTTAAGACCGCTTCAACTTTAAAGCTTATACTCTTTACATTCGCGAACCTTGCCCTTATTTTTATGAGACGAAGAAAACACGATCATTACAAGCCGACGTTTAAGGCGCCCTTTTATCCCTGGATGCAGATAGCCGGCATAATCGGATACGGTGTGCTCATAATAGATATGGGAAAGATGCCGCTTACGCTTGCTGGAACATTCGTTCTTTTAAGCCTGGTATGGTATTTTCTCTATGCTCACAGAAAAGTAAAAAAAGAATATCATCTTTTAAGCGTTATCAAGAATGCCGCGGATATAGGTCCCACAAGTTATCTGGAGAATGAAGAGCTGAGGGAGATATTTATAGAAAAGGATGAACAGGCGGAAAAAAGGTTCGCCCAGAAAATAAATGATTGTGTGTTAATTGAATTGGAGGACCATGCACCGTTAAATAACATATTCAGAAAGGTCTCGGCCGAACTGTCGGAAAATTCGAGCGCGACCGCCGACCATATTTACGGGGAGCTTATTCAAAGAGAGGCAAAGGGCCATATTATCGGTAAGCCGGGATATTCAATAATCTTTTCTCCCGTTCAGGGTAAAGGTGTACTAAAGATAGCGATGATAAGATCAAATAAGGATATAAAGTATTTGGACAGGTTTCCCCCGGCAAAGGCTTTTTTCATAGTGATCGCTTCTTCCGACATAAGGAGTTTCTATCTGCGTTCACTGATGTGGCTTGTTCAGATCGCGGAGAAAAGGGATTTTATAGAAAAGTGGGGGGCAGCCGAGAATAAAGAGGAATTGCTTAAAACGATCATTGCCTTATGGAAGGGACCAAAACATAAATATGAATAATAAAATAGTCGATATTGACGAAGAAAAATGCACCGGATGCGCGGCATGTGTTGACCTCTGCCCAAAACAGATCCTCTATATAGATGAGGCCACGGGTAAATGCAAGGTTACCGATGAAAGCAAGTGCGATAAATTAAGAGGCTGCGAGCAGGTCTGTCCTGCAGACGCTATCAAGATAAACTAGGCTTTAAATAACCCCGACTCCCTCGCCAAAGGCCGGATCGAATGATCCTGTTCAAAAGAAAGATAATGATAAAGGTGAAAAAAGGGGCGAGATGGAGCATATTGTTGCGGGCATCTCGTGTTTAGTGTTGTTCTTAACAGTATTCCTGGTAAACGAAGGAGCCAAGCGTTAGAAGTTATTCCCTATCTTGAAGTACATCCTGGCAAGATTTTCTTTTGAGAACTCGTAATTGATCACAGTGTGAAGATTCAATATCGATTCGCCCGCGATCCCTATGCCCCAGCCGGAGAGGTTCATGTCCCCGGTAACATCATATGCAGACTTATCAAGGTTCATCGCGCCCCTGAACACTCCTTCGTCAAGAAAAATATTCAGATAGGCGTTCTGAAGTATATTATTTGGATTGGTGTACATCCTTAAACTGTACATGTAATGCGTTATGTCGAATCCCTGTGCCAGTATGCTTTCCGTCTTCCATCCGGCGAGAGATCCCATTCCTCCAAGCAAAAAGTTCCTGTCATAAGAGTAGAATTGGTCGACCCTTCCGGCGGTTTTGCCTATAGTGAACGTGTGGACTTTGCCTATATCGACAGACATGTCCGTGTTAATAAAGTCTTCCTCCTGGTCGTTGAACTTGTTGATCTTGTAGAGCATTCCCCACTCGAAATAAGGGAAAATGTTCTTATCCGTGAAGTCGATCCTTGATTCCATGAAAGCTCCGCCGCTTCTTCGAAGAGCCGAAGTCGCGCCTGTTGTCGGATAGCTTGTGTAGTCGAGTTTTCTTGAGATAAGGCCGAGCGATGTGTTGTCCCATGGGGTGAAATGCACATCCCCCTTAATGGTTGCCCCGTAATATGCTACTTCCTGCGGCGTCTTTACCGCTCCGGAATCAAGATAAGTGGATATCCTGTTCCAGAAGAGATCGCCTTCTACCGAAAGATAGGAGAAAAGGGGGTTGGGGAAGAAACCCACTGTCAATGTGGCCTGCGGATTCTTTGCCAGCATTATCTGGTTGCTGACCTGCCATTTATGGCCGCTTAGGGAGATCATATTAAGGCCCAAAAGCAACCTTAAGCTGGAGTCGGTATCATAACTGAAACCCATTGATATTGAATTTGTCTCTTTTTCATTAGCGACCAATGTGATCAATTTCCCGTTTTCCGCGTTATCAACTCTATAGTATATGTAATTGAAGTATCCCTGGGCGTATATGGCATTCAACCGGTCCTGCACATCATTATGGTTAAATACCTTGCCTTTCAGGTCCCTGAATTTTTCATATATATAATAATGCGGAACAGATTCGACGCCCATGATCATGAAATCCGCTGTTTTGCCTTCATCAAGAACAATGTTCAGAGCGTCTCCCTCGACATTGACTTCTTTTATTTTTGTTAAGAGGTAGCCATTTTTATGATATCGCCTCAAAATATCTTTTATGCCGCGGTCCACCTTTTCTGTGTTCAATATTTCCCCGTCTTTTAGTTCGATCAAATTCCTTAATGTGCGGGAATTGAATACGGATGCATTTTTGACATTAACGCTGTTTATGCGGGAATTCTCTTTCAATTTAACGGTCAGCTCACCGCCTTTAAGTTCTGCGCTGACAGCCTTGAAATTTCCCGATCTGTATATTCTTTTCAGTTCTGCATATATTTGTTCGTCGCTTATCTTGCCGGGGGCTTTCAGCTTTATGTCCTGCTTTGAGATCAGTTCATGGCTTGGTATTACGATATGGCTGATCTCGTGATATTCAGGTTTAAGAGTGGATCTTTCTTTTAGTAGTTTTACAAGCTGGGGATAGGATCTTTCGGCGGCTTTCCTGCCCTCATCTATCGACATTCCTATCTGCGTGAAATTAAAGTAATCCAGCTTGGAAACATCAGGCTCAATGAGCAGATCTGCAAGGAGCATGTTCTCTTTAAGGCGTTTATCAGAATTAAAAGTTATTGTTTGGGAGATCACGTTGAAAAGGGATTCTATCTGCTCTTTTTTCATCTTTGGCTCCGGTATGTGTACGCCGATAACGATGTCCGCGCCCATGTTCTTAACGACATCGCACTGCATGTTGCTCGCCAGGCCGCCGTCCACATACATCTCGCCGTTTATCCAGAACGGGTCGAAAAATATAGGGAGCGAGGAGCTTGCCCTAAGGTCCTCCACCAGATATCCTTCCCTTACGATCTTTTCTTTACCGGTTTCCAAATTGACCATGTTCAGCCTGAAAGGCACGTTGAAGTCGTCATAATCCCTGGTTGTTGCTCCGCGGTAAGCGATCTTGTTCATTGCGGCCAGTACATAATGGCCCTGTACCAATCCGATCGGTGCTTCAAGGTCATAGTATTCTGAAAAATTCATAGTAAGAAGATATTTATTGTTCTGCTCGTAATCCTGCAGCATGGTGTGCTGCCGTTTCGGGGATCCGGTAACGATCTTCATCCAGTTCATGTGCGCAATGGATCTTTCCATTTCTTCGCCTGTATATCCAAGCGCGTATAATGACCCTATGATGGATCCCATGCTGGTTCCGGCGGCATAGTCTGACTTAAATCCCTTTTTCTCAAGGAATTGTACTACCCCTACATGCGCGATCCCTCTTACTGGGCCGCCTCCCGAGAAGGCGATGCCGATCTTCGGCATATTTTTATCGAAAGGAGAAAAGGGGGAGGGAAAGGAAGCGTACTTTTCAGTCTGGTATTCCAGTTCAAAGACTTTTGCATCAGCGCCGGGTGCGGCTGCAATAAAAAGTATTATAATTAAGGTAGCGGTCAATGCCGCGAAAAGGTTTTTCATTTAGAAATAGTAATGGATCCCGCCGCTTAGCTTCATGTTCGTGCTCGCGTCGCCGCTTCTATTAACACTTTCAACTCCGGTTTCACCGCTGAAGAAAATATTCCCTATCCCGAATTCAATTCCCACTGCCAGCTCCGTGACGTTGGAAGTATAATCATTGTTCGCCGGTGTCTTGTCATCATAAGTTTTAGTGCCGACGCCCAGGGCCCAGTATGCTTCAACGGGCTGCTCCAGAAATATTTTTGTGCCCAGGCTATAGAGGAGGCGACCGCCGAATTGATTGTCCTGAGCAACATTGCTGCCTTCAGTATAGCCCAATATCTGTACCCCAAAAGGTTCAAATGCCCACCATTTAAAACTTAGTCCTCCCGCAGGAGTTCCAACATAAACACCAAAGGCTCCGCTACCCCTTGTTTCTTTTATCCTCGCGGCTTCAACTTCTAAAGCGCCTCTGTTAGGAGTGGTTGTCTTAATGTCAACAAAATGAGCAGTTGGTATGGTTGTTACTTCGCCCGGATAGATATATATAGTATCGGCATATATCTTTTTTCCGCCCTTGTTCACGACGATATAGTGGGAGCCGGGGGACACCTCATAATTCTTTATGAAACCTTTTCCGACATTTTCACCGTCAATATATATGTATGTATCCTCCATGTCGGTTATTATGTTCAATATCCCAGGCTTTTCCGCAGCCGAGGCCATACTTACCAACAATAACACCGCTACTATCATACCGATCAGCACTCTAATTTTCATAACGATCCCTCCTTTTAAAAATAATAATGCAGGCCAAAATTCATTATCATCCCGGATTCGCTGTAAGATGTGGTAGAAGTATATCTTGTTTTTTGCTCTATGCCTATCTCAAAACTTGTGTAGCAGATATTGAATAGTCCTAAAGTCATTAATTGTCCAAGAAAGATCAGGGAATCTTGCGAATCCTCGATAACATAGACATTGTTAGAGAATAATGCATTCGCAAGGTCCGCAAGTTTTGCTTCTACTCCAAATGAAAGGCTGCTTGTCTCATCGTGAGTGTCGCCGGGCGGATTTAATGAATCTGTCTGCCATGCTCTACCCAAGCTTAATGCCATGTATGCATCCAGAACTTCTTCGGAAAATATCTTTTTTGGAAAACCTATCAAAAGGCGGCCTGCTATTGCATTGTCAAAATAATTAGCCTGTGTTTGAGCAAAACCCACGACCTGCAGTCCCAAACTTCCCGAAAACCACCATTTTACGCTGAGCCCGGTCGTCGGGGACGGCCCGAAATAGCCGAAAGCGCCGTTTCCGCGGTACTTTCGCAATCTTTCCGCCTCTACTTCAACAGCCCCGCGTGAAGGTGTTCTTGTTCTTATGTCGACGAAATGTTCCGATGTAATGGTATTAGTCCGGCCCTCAATGATCTCAACGGTCTTTGCATAGACCGTTTTCCCTTTATATATCACCTTAACTAGATGGGTCCCAACCGGTAAAACGTAACCTACGACGGCTTCTTTGCCGGACAATTGTCCGTTAACGTAAATTTCAGCGTCAGTTAGATCGGTGAAGACGTTCAGCTTGCCGGTTGCCCTTGCTGAAACGGGTATCGTTAGAGATAAAAGCAACAATATTATGGTGAATTGTTTGATCCTTCTTTTCATATCACGCAAATTGTTATTTGCGGGTGCATTTTACATTATTTCCAGGGGATGCTCAAACAAATTATTTTTACCCGTCTAAATTTATAATAGACTTATTTTGGCAAGTTTGATAAACTATCTGGGTTTGAAAAAATAATTAATTCAGGAAAAAGGAAGGTGAACATTAAATGGCGATTTCAAAGGTTACTATCGAGGACGGCTGTACGGCCTGCGGTATTTGCGAGCAGACATGTCCGGAAGTATTTGAAATGAAAGATGTCGCAGTGGTCAAGACTGGCGCGAACCTGGCTGCTAATGAGGATAAGATCAAGGAAGCTGCGGACGGATGCCCGGTTACTGTTATAAAAGTTGAGTAAGAACTTTGCCGGTTATCGCGTTTCTTGCGCGGCAACCGGCGAAAGCTTTTTTTGTTCAACCTTCTTCTTCGAAATATTTTCATCCAAACCATTTATATTCTAAAAAACTGTGCTATATTATATAAAGATATTTTTAAGGAGAAAAAAGATTGAGAAGCTTAGTTCCAGATAAAATGTTTTTAACCAAAGGGGTCGGCAGGCACAGAGAAAGGCTTGTAAGTTTTGAAATGGCGCTGCGCGATGCCGGTATTCAGGCGGTCAACTATGTTCATGTCTCAAGCATCTTCCCCCCGAACTGTAAGATGATCTCCAAGGAGCAGGGGACAAAACTTCTAAAGCCTGGCGGTGTAACTTTCATTGTTATGGCCAAGAATGAGACTGAAGAACCCCATCGATTAATATCTGCTTCGGTCGGAGTTGCCTTGCCTTCTGACCCGACCAATTACGGTTATCTTAGTGAACACCATGCATGCGGAAAAACAGATGAAGAATGCGGTGACTATGCCGAAGATGTTGCCGCGCAGATGCTTGCCACGGTCCAGGGTATACCATTTGATGAGGAAAGCAGTTGGGACGAAAGGCAGGAAGTATGGAAACTGTCCGATAAGATAGTTAAGACGACGCATATCACGCAGAGCGCTATAGGACAGCGCGGGCTCTGGACCACAGTGCTTGCCGCCGGCGTTCTTTTAATGAACGGCGATAGTGACAGTAAGCCTCAGGAGACAGCTAAGCCTCCCGAGAACACCAAACCACAAGGTTAGATCTGCGAATAATGGACCTAGAGATAAAAGGATTTATAGAAACATCATTTATTGACTGGGACGGAAAAGTTGTTTCCACTCTCTATGTCCCTCTCTGCAATATGAAGTGTCCTTTCTGTCATAATTCCGGATTGGTGGAGAAGCCTGGACAGTATGCAACTATACCCATAGAGCATATAAAAGGGTTTTTATTGAAACATAAGGATTTTGTTGACGGGATCTGTCTGACAGGCGGAGAGCCTTTTATGCATAAGGACCGCGGACTGTTCGAATTCATTGGAATGATCAAGGACCTGGGGTTTAAAGTGAAATTGGATACCAATGGCACAGATCCTGATGCACTCAAAAAGGCAATAGATGGAAAGCTTGTTGATTATGTCGCCATGGATATTAAGGCGCCTTTTGACGATAGATATCATAAGCTTTGCGGCAAAAAGATAGACCTGCATAAGATCAAGGAAAGCGCAGCAGTGATCATGAAAAGCGGGATCCTCTATGAATTCAGGACAACTGTCGTGCCTGATCTTCTGAGCACAAAAGATATTGAAGATATCGCAAGGGGTCTTAGGGGCGCCCAAAAATTCGTTCTTCAGCAGTTTGCTCCCGAAAATACGTGGGATGAATCCTTAAGGGAGGCCCGCCCTTACCCTAAAGAGAAACTTGAGGAAATGGCGGAAGCTTCTAAACCGTATATTAAGAATACTTTGATCCGAGGAGTTAAGGAAGTAGCATGAAGTATATTTACGGCCCTGTTTCCAGCTGGCGTCTAGGGAAATCTTTAGGGATCGACCTGATCTCCGGAGAGAAGAAGTGTACTTTCGACTGCATCTATTGTCAGTTGGGCAGAGGAGTCAGTTGTACCGCAAAGCGTGAAATATTTATCTCCACAGAGGACATTGTTTCCGAGTTTGAGAAATTGCCCGCAACGAATGTTGATTATATCACTTTTTCCGGAAGCGGTGAGCCGACGTTGGCTGTAAATCTGGGGGAAGTGATAACAGAGATAAAAAAGCGCACTAAAACCAGGGTAGCGGTGTTAACTAATTCGTCTCTTATGGGAGATGAGAAGGTTAGGGGAGACCTGGGAAAAGCCGATCTTGTGGTCGCTAAAATGGATGCGCCGAATGAAAAGGTGTTTAACGAGATAAACCGCCCCGTTAAAGGGATCGCTTTTCATGATGTTTTAAACGGGATAAAAAAATTCAACTCCGAATATCCCGGAAAGATGGCTTTGCAGGTAATGTTCATTCCTCAAAATAAGGAATATGCTTCAAAAGAGGTCGATCCCGCGGAAGTTCAGATAAACACACCTTTAAGGCCATCCGGAGCCAGGCCTATTCCCAGTGACGAGCTATTTAGGATTAAGGAATTATTTAAACCATTAAAAGTCCATTGTGCATATGATGTCCAGAAAGACGAAGTTGAACCGCTTAGCGAAGGGGAGACTAGGAAGAGAAGGCCCGGTTTTTCGGGTCAATAATCCCGCTTAATTTTCTTGCAAAAAGCCCTTGACAAG
>JBHPDX010000018.1:0-24456 GCA_042577445.1 Candidatus Margulisiibacteriota bacterium
ATAGTAATGATGTTGTTGTAGACCCGGAATTCTTAACAGAGCTTGTGCGTGCGGCTGAATCGGATCCAAAGATAGGGATAGTCGGCCCTAAAATATATTATTATGGCAAAGACAATGTAATTTGGGCTGCCGGAGATAAAGAGGAGAAGGTGTTTAAAAGGTTCGTGCATATTGGTGGGGGAAAGAAAGATAGGGGGCAATTTTCTAAGCAAAAGGATGTCGATATAATGTCAGCTTGCGCCGCTTTAATAAAAAAAGAAGTTATTCAGGATGTGGGATATCTCAATGATGACTATTTTAGAACTGCGGAAGACATTGAGTACTGCATAAGAGCGAAAAAAGCAGGATACAGAATAATATTTGTCCCTTCTTCGAAAATATGGCATAAAGGATCTGCTGCGACGGGAGGGGAGAAGTCTCCTCAAAATGAGTATTATGGTCTTAGAAATATATTATATTTAGTAAAGATGTATCATAGGAAGTCTTTGTCGTATGTGTTGCTTAAATATTATATAAAATATGTTTTTTTGCTCATTATCGGACCAAGAAAAAGGGCTGAAGCTGTACTTGATGCGATATTAGACTTCAAGAATGATAAACAAGGGAAGTCAAGTAAATATTAAGAAATGAAAAATATTATTGATAATCTGAGCAAAACAGTAAGCAATATGAACGTTCTGATGCCGCTGATCATTTTTTCTATTTCCCTGATCGTTGCGCTCCTTATTTTCTTTTTAGGGTATATGAGCATTGCCGTAATATTGTGTGTTGTACTTGCAATGGCGGCCTATGTGGATATTAAGAAGACCCCTTACCTTTTGATCTTTATTATTGTGTTGCTCCCAAAACTCAATTTATTGAACATTCCCGGGACCTATGTTGCTATCCGTTCCGAGGACTTCTTTTTGCTGATCATAACTCTTGCGGCCGTTTTTTATGCTTTTTTGAAACGAAAGATACTCGTAGCCCCGAAATTATTCTTTCCGATATCTGTATTTGTTTTTGCCACATTCCTTTCTTTACTTGCCGGCATATACCAGGGCACTATAAAAAGCGAGTTACTTGGATTCCTGTTCTTTTTGCGAAGAGTTGAATACTTTGTCCCATTTTTCTTGGCTTATTGGGTCGTTGAGGAGGAAGATCTGCCAAATATAAAGAAGGCTCTGCTGATAACATATTTTGTTGCCGCGGCGGTAGGAATTATGCAGTTTTTTGAGTTGATCGGAGGTTTTTTTCTGGGTATTTATGTCCACTCTGTAATAGGCGGGCGAGTAATATCGACATTTAGCGGCCCCCATGAATACTCAACTTATCTTGCCATGATGTTCCCGTTGTTCCTGATGGCGTATTTTGATAGGCGGCAAGTAGAGAGATTTATTGCATTTTTGGCGTTGATCTTCTCTTTATGCCTGATATTTATCACAGGGGCAAGAACGGCTGTGGTCGCGGCAATAGGCGGAGCCTTTGTATTTGCGTTTTTACGAAAGAAGGGGCGCGCATTACTGGCTGTGTTCTTGATTTTGCTGTGCGTCAGCATATTTTTTATGCCCAACACCACGAAGGAGCGGTTTTTGGGATTGACCAAGGAAAGGAATATCACGGCTCTGTCCGATGTCGCTTCTGATCCGATGCAGTACGAGGAGGGGCATTTTGCTGACCAATATGAGGTTTTGGATGTAAGTATGCTGGGCAGATATGTTAAATGGATGAGGGCTTTGCAGGGTTTTTGTAGATATCCGGTTTTTGGGCTTGGTCCCTCAGCATTTGGAGAGGCCGTTGATGGCAATTACTTTAGGATACTTGGCGAAAATGGCATCGTCGGAGTACTTGCATTTGTTTGGCTGATCTGCAGCGTTTTTATGATGGGGCTTAAATGTTGCTGGCAGAAGGGGCGCAAAGGTGAATTTACGCGGTATTCTCAATTTGTTTTTACCGCGCTTATCATTCTTTTGTTGAGCGCTGTGTTTATTGATGTTTTTGAGGCATCAAAGATAATGCTCCTGTTTTGGCTGTTGGTGGGAATTCTTGCTAAAATAAACATTAAAGTGAATAAGTCAGCGTTGAAGGAGGAGGAGGGAAAATGAAATTAACTGTGTCCCTTATAGTGGCCAACGAGAAGGACGTGCTAAGAAAATGTCTCATTTCCTTACGGGAAGGGATAAGCCCTGGCATAGAACATGAGGTAATAGCTGTAGACAACGCTTCAGAGGACGGTACATCGGAAATACTGAAGAAGGAATTTCCCGAAGTAAAGGTCATAAGGAATGCCCAAAAATATGGCTTTTGCAAAAACCATAATATCGTGATCAAGAACAGCTCGGGGGAGTACGTTTTGATCCTTAATTCAGATATTGTTGCGACGAAGAGTTTTGTGAATGAGCTGATCAAAGCGATTGATTCCGATAAGAGGATCGGTTGCATTACGGGGAAACTATTGTTAGGGGATGGGAGCTCAGATGAGAAGGTGATCGACATAACCGGCTTGCCACTCAAGAAAAATCGGCAGGCAGTGCCGAGAGGGCATGGCGAAGAAGATAAGGGGCAATATGATGAGCCTTGTGCTTTGCTTGCGATCGATGGCGCGGCCTTACTTTGCAGGCGTGAAATGCTGGAAGATATCAAGCTTTTCGGCGAATACCTCGATGAGTCTTTTTATGCCTTTAAGGAAGATCAGGACCTTTGCTGGCGGGCACGGCTTAGGGGGTGGGATGTCAGGTATACTCCGAAAGCTGTTGCCTACCATTTGCGGGGTTGGGGAAAGAAACGCAAAAGGAAAACCGTTCCCAGGTTTATTCGGCAGCATTCATTTAAGAACCGGTACCTTTTGATGTTGAAGAATGACTACTTGATCAACTGGCTCATAGCCTTGCCTTTTATCTTGTGGTTTGAGGTCAGGGCGTTTGTGTACATGCTGTTTCGCGAACCGCATTTATTTTTAGCATGGGTTCAATTCTTAAAACTATTACCTTTAACCCTGAGGAAGAGAAGGGCGATCATGAAGCGGGCTGTTGTGTCTCCCAGAGGAATTAGGAAGTGGTTTATATAAGTGTTGTGTTATATAATATGGTTTCATAATTTTTAAGGAGCTAAAAAATGAAGCATGATATTGTGGTTATAGGCGGGGGAGGACATGTAGGTCTTCCTTTGGCGCTAGCCTTTGCTAATAAAGGCAAGAAAGTTGCCATATATGACATTAATACTAAAGTGGTCAAGCTGATCAATAGCGGCAAGATGCCCTTTGATGAGGGAGGCGCAGGCCAGGTTCTAAAGAAGGTCATTAACAAAAAGCTGTTCGTTTATGATGACCCCGGTGTGATCAAAAGCGCCAAATATGTGGTTGTCGTGATAGGAACGCCGGTGGATGAGCATTTGAATCCTAAATTCACGGCGATCAAGAAGTTTTTCCTCGAATATCTCTCGTATTTTAAGCCCGGACAGACGATAGTTCTCCGAAGCACGGTGTATCCGGGAACGACGGACAGAGTCGCAGATCTGTTTAAGGACAGAAAGGTTAACATAAATCTGTGCTTTTGCCCTGAGCGTATCGCCGAAGGGAAGGCAATGAAGGAGATATATGAGCTTCCCCAGATCGTATCCGGGACAACGAAAAAAGCGGAGACGGAAGCGATAAAACTGTTCAAGGTCATTTGCAAGGATGTCATTGTTATTGCGCCTATGGCTGCGGAGCTCGCTAAATTGTTCACCAATGTTTACCGCTACATACACTTTTCCATTGCCAACCAGTTTTATATGATGGCAAATGATTACGGCCTGGATTTTTATAAGATCCATGAGGCCATGACGCGCAATTACCCAAGGGCTAAGTCGTTCCCACGGCCGGGATTTACCGCCGGACCCTGTTTGTTCAAGGACACGATGCAGCTTGCCGCTTTCAACAATTACAATTTCTTCTTGGGGCATACTGCTATGCTTGTGAACGAAGGGCTGCCGAATTATATTGTTTCATCACTCAAGAAGAAGGAGAACCTGTCAAAGAAGAAAGTGGGCATACTTGGCATGGCATTCAAGGGGGATTGCGACGATAAGCGCGAATCACTTTCTTATAAATTAAAGAAGATATGCGAAATGGAATGTAAGAAGGTATATTGTTCAGACGTGTATATTACGGAAAAAGGATTTGTGGAGGCCAAGGAATTGATAAAAAAGAGCGACATCGTAATATTGGGGGCTCTGCATAAAGAATACAAGAAACTGAATATACCCAAGAATAAACTTGTAGATATTTGGAATTTTTATAGAAAAGAGGGATAACATTGAAGATATTAGTTACGGGGGCAGCAGGCTTTATTGCCGGATATTTGATTGAGGAACTTCTGAATAATGGCTATGAAGTTGTGGGGCTTGATAATTTAAGTAAATATGGGGATATCCAGAAGTCCTACGGGAATAATCCCAAATATAAATTCATTAAAGGCGACGCAAAAGATATTGCTCTATTAAAGGGCATTCTCGCCGACTGCGATCACTTTCTTGCTGGAGCTGCCATTATCGGGGGGATCTCCTTGTTCCATGAATATGCATACGATCTGCTGGCCGAGAATGAAAGACTGATGGCTGCCGCGTTCGATGCGGCGATCTGGGCGCATAAGAACAAGAAATTGAAGAAGATAACTGTAATGTCTTCTTCCATGGTCTTTGAGAGCACTTCAAAATACCCGACACCGGAAGGTGAGCAATTGAAATGCCCTCCGCCGCTATCGACTTACGGGTTCCAAAAACTTGCCTGCGAATATTTCTCGAAAGGGGCATGGGAGCAATATAAATTGCCATATACGATCATTAGGCCGTTCAATTGCATCGGTACCGGCGAAAAGCGGGCAGTTTCCGACAAAGAGATCCTTTCCGGAAATGTTAAGTTGGCAATGAGCCATGTGGTGCCTGATCTGATCCAGAAAGTTTTAAAAGGGCAGGACCCGCTCCACATTCTAGGCAAAGGTGACCAGATAAGGCATTATACTTATGGCGGTGACCTGGCCAGGGGGGTAAGGATGGCCATTGAGAGCGAGAAAGCTAATAACGAGGATTTTAATCTTTCAACTCCCACCGGGCATACCGTTCTTCAGCTGGCAAAGGTAATTTGGAAAAAGATAAACGGCGATAAAACTTTTCGACATGTCAGCGATAAACCGTTCACTTACGATGTTCAGAAGCGTGTCCCGAATGTTTCAAAAGCCAAGAAGCTTCTTGGCTTTGAGGCAGCTACGACACTTGAGACGGCGCTTGACGAGATAATTCCCTGGATAAAAGAGCAGATAAAAATCGGTGGTATTTAGTGGCGAAGGACCTCGCGATAGTGATCCCCGTTTACAACGAAGGCGTCTCTATTACAGAGACCATTAAGCAGATCCGTGACAAAGTTTCATGTAATTATCAGATCTACATAGTTTATGACTTTGACGAGGATTCCACGCTTCCTTATTTAAAAGAATTTTCTGCCGACATATTGACGCCGCTCAAGAATAAGTTCGGCAGAGGAGCTCTTAATGCCATAAAGACCGGTTTAAAAGAGACAAAAGAGAAGTATGTTGTTGTATTTATGGCGGATCTGTCTGAAGATCCCGTGCATATAGATGATCTGGTCAGGAAAGCAGGAGAGGGATACGACATTGTTTGCGGCTCAAGGTATATGCGGGGCGGGAAGCAGATAGGCGGACCGAAACTCAAGTCTTTTCTTTCCAGGATGGGAGGCGTGAGCCTCCGCCTGCTTAGCGGGATCCCTACACACGACATCAGCAACAGCTTTAAGCTGTATTCGCGCAGCGTTTTGGATTCTATTGAGATCAAAAGTACGGGCGGATTTGAGATAGGCATGGAGATAGTTGTGAAGGCGTATTTGAAAGGCTATAAGATAGCTGAAGTGCCGGCTGTCTGGAAGGACAGGGCGCAGGGCAAGTCCAGGTTTAAATTGCTGAAATGGCTACCAAAGTACCTATACTGGTATTTTTATCTCTTGGGCCACAAGTATTCGCCAATTAAGAAACCATGAATATAGATAAAAAGTATTTATATATAATTGCTTTCGCATTGATCTTTTTAGTTGTGTTGGTTTTCTATTATTCTTCTCTTGGACTTGGCTTTTTATATTCCGACGATTTTGGGCTGATAAAATCGGCTCTAAATAGCCCCTCAAGTTACTTTCTTGGCAATTGGATGGGGGAAAGGGGGGTCGGTGGATTTTATCGCCCGATCATTGTTTTGTCTGCAAAGATCGACAATCTGATCTGGGGTATCAACCCGTTCGGATATCATTTGACCAATGGCATGTTCCACTTTATCAATGCTTTCTTGGTCTTTCTTATAGCATATTTTGTGCTAGGTAATTATCTTTTTGCGCTCTTCTCGGGGGCGTTGTTCGCCATTTTGCCTGTAAATGCCGAAGCAGTGAATTGGATATGTTGTCGCGGGGATGTTATGGCCACAACATTTTTCTTGTCGGCGTTTTACGGCTATCTGATCTTTGTAAAAAAGAAGGCGAAGTGGGCTCTTTTTGCCTCCTTCGCATTATTTGTTCTGGCGTTGGGCTCAAAAGAAACGGCGGTCGCTCTGCCAATTATGATCGCGGCGTATGCTTATTTAAACAAGAATTTTACTAAACAGATCGGTGTTATTATATCTTATTTTTCAGTGCTGATCTTATATTTGATCCTTCGTTATTTTTCTCTAGGTTCCTTGGTTAGAGCGTATGAGTTTTCCAGTAGGGACATGATTATGCGATTAATACTTGGGCCAATAAAGACGATCCAGCTTATTTTTCTGCCTTTCCGGCAGGAAAACCTGATAGCGTATCTTATTATAATGCTTTTACTGATCCTTTCTCTTGTTTTGTTGATTATATGGGTTGCTAAGAGGTATAAGCCGCGTAGTTTTTACTTTTTTTCATTATTTTGGGTTCTTATCGCGCTCCTCCCCGCGTCAACTATTCTGCCTATCGGATTTGATCTCAGAGGTTCGCGCATGTGGTATTTACCTTCAGTTGGGGTATCTTGGTTTCTTTCATATGTCATATTTATTGAGATATGGAAGGAAAAGAGAGCAATAAAGCTTATGGGTATTGGATTGTTCCTATTATTTTGGCTTTATAGTTCTTTCTTTTTGATCAAAGCGAACGAAAACTGGGTAAAGGCATCCAGAATGTCGGAAGGCGTCAAGCAAAAAGTCATAAACATTATCAATGAATATCCATCGGGAACAAGGTTTTATTTTTGTAATATGCCCGACAATTACAAGGGATGCAGCGTTGGATTGCCGTACCTAGAGGAGCCGTTCTACGAAACAGGCCACTATATTAGAGGGTATAAAGGCAATTATTACTTTATTGACGATCTTCCTAAGTATGAGGTGAGAAAAGGGTTTAAATATTTTGTTTATAATGATAAGCAAGAGCAGTTTAATTCTTCCACTTACGAATTCATCAGGGATAATAAAATATCCCGATTAAATGACGATCAGTACAGTAGGAATATATTTAAAGCATATATGAAGAGGGTTTTTGGCAAATAAGAAGACTTGGGTGCATTGATTTTAGTAAGTGAGGCAAACTATGATCGGAAAATATTTAAAGAATAGGGATTTGCGGGCGGTAGCGATACTGCTTGCTTTAAATGTCGTTGTCTATCTAAATATTTTCAGCTCATTTTTGTATGCAGATGATTTTCCTCAATACTGGGGCCAACGGTTCGGCAGTGTGCCGGAAATGTTCGGGAAAGCTATGGCAGCTTCACTTGCGTACCTTTTTAGGCCCGTCCATTATTTGTTCTTGAGCGTATATTCGCAGCTTTTTTATATTAGCATCCCCCTGTGTTATTTTGTTATATTTCTGGCGCATTTCCTTGCTGCGGTATCGGTTTATTATTTCTTTTTGAGGATCAAAAAAGATGGTCTGTTCGCGCTTTTCGGGGCGATGCTATTCATTACTTTTATGGGAAGCTTTGAGGTAGTAGGTTGGACAGTTGCCGTATATTATCCTTTAGTTATCATTTTCATGTTAAATTCAATAAATGCTTTTAATAGGGGCAGAGGGGGCCTGTCTTTTTTACTGTATTTATTGGCGTTATTGACGCACGAGGTCGCGATATTTATGTTGCCCTTGCTTGTAGCATATGAAGTGATTATTAAAGGGAAAACGTTAAAAGTTGAGACCCTAAAAACTTATATTGCTCCATTTATCGTCACAGTTGCTTATCTCACTTTTTACCTGACAAGGAGGCACTATTTGCCTGTTGCGGGAATGGAGACCCAATATGTTATTGGCTGGCATTTTATAAAAAATTGGCTGTATTATATTTCTACCGCTTTTGTGCCTGTTGTAACCGAATATAGAAAGGGTGCGGTGCTTGGAACATCGCTGATTTTTATTATTAAGATGTTGAAGGTTGGCGTTTTGCTTGTTTTGCCCTTTGCAATTACCTATTCTGTTAGGAACAGAATAAAGGTTCTAAATTTCTTCTTTTTGTGGGTCATTCTCACGGTCACTCCTTTTGTATTTTTTATTACCTCACCCGTTTCAAGGTATTTATATGTTGCTTCTATCGGAGTTGTGGCAATATACTCTTTTCTTGGCATATCTCTTTTGGAGAATAAGCGGTTCAAGGTGGTCGGGGTTATATTGCTTTGCGGCCTAATTTTGTCTAATCTTGGAGGAATGATTGTTGCACAGCGGATACTTTGGCATAAGAAAGAATTGAGGAAAAATATACTGACGAGCGTTCTTGATATGAGGGGCCAAATAAAAGAGGGCGATAAGATAATCTTCATTGATCTGCCGATACTGGAAACCGAGATAAGGGGGATGATCTACCTTTATAAAAAATCTGATAAATATGATATCAGGGCTATCAACCACGACAATGCCTCTGGGAAGGAATCTGACAGAAGGACAATAGAGGGTGCAAAACGAAACGCTGATCATGTGTTCAAGTACGATTTTAGTATGCGCAAGTTAATATATTTAAAATAGTAAATGTTGAATTTTTGGCTTAATTATATTAAAATTGAAGGGTTTTGCATCAAAAGAAAGGGGATATTATGGCTAAGAATGACATCGTGATGGTTACCGGCGGGGCTGGGTATATTGGTGCCGTGCTGGTAAAGGAGCTTCTTGCTAAAGGGGAGAAAGTAAGAGTATTTGACACCCTTTATTTCGGAAAGGAAGCGCTTTCCGATGTTGAGAAACAGATCGA
This sequence comes from Candidatus Margulisiibacteriota bacterium, assembly GCA_042577445.1. GTDB lineage: Bacteria > Margulisbacteria > WOR-1 > CAVSGV01 > JBHPDX01 > JBHPDX01. The sequence goes on from JBHPDX010000018.1 coordinate 9,201, forward strand.
TATAATTAAAGGGGATGTGAGGCAGTTCCCATCTGATACCCTTGATGGCGTTAAAGCGGTCATACATCTTGGCTCCCTTTCTAACGATCCTACTGCCGCCTTTGATCCCAAGGCTAATCATGAGATCAACTGCGAAGGGACGCTGAGGGTGGCTGAGGCATGTAAGAAAAAAGGCGTTTCAAGAATGACACTTGCTTCTTCGGCCGCTATTTTTGGGTTTCATATTGATGGTATCGCAGATGAGGGATTTCCTGCAAATCCGCAGTCAGAATACGCACAATCGAAGCTTGATGCCGAAAACGGCATTAAGGATCTGGCGGATGATAAATTCTGCCCGGTGATACTTCGGCAGGCGACCGTGGGCGGTTTGTCTCCGCGTATGAGATGGGATCTGGTGGTCAACACTATGACTAAAGATGCCTACGCCAAGAAAAAGATATACGTCTATTGTGAAGGGGATAACTGGCGGCCGCTTGTTCATGTTAAAGATGTTGCATTGGCGCATATGAAGTGTATCGAAGCCCCTGCTGAGAAAGTTAAAGGGCAGATATTTAACCTTGTGCAGGATAATCATAAAATACTTGATCTCGGTTATGGGGTAGCAGAGGCTCTGAAAGACAGGCTCAAAGTTGAAGTGGAAGTCCTTCGAGGGCCAAAAGAGACCCGTAGTTATCGTGTTTCAGGAGAGAAGATGAAGAAGGTCCTGAGTTTTACGCCCAAGGTAAGCGTAAGCGACGCTGCAAAAGAGATCCACGATGTTCTGCAGTCCGGCAAGTATACTGACTTTGAGAACCCGATCTATTACAATATTGACTGGATGAAGCAGTTGGTGCAAAAGGGATTGAAGCTGTAGGCTGATCCTTATATAGGAAGTGAATGGATGAAGATCGCTTTGATCGGTGCCGACGGACAGTTGGGAACGGATATACAGAAGGTTATAGATAAAAAAGACCTGATCGCTCTTACTATCTCCGATATCGATATTACCAACAAAGACCAAACCCTCGAGATCATCAAAAAGCATTCCCCGGATATTATAATAAATACCGCAGCCTATCATCGCGTTGATGATTGCGAGGATAATGACGGGCCGGCATTTGCTGTGAATGCCATTGGCGTGAAGAACCTGTGCCTTGCTTCAAAAGAGATCGATTGTGAGTTGGTGCACGTAAGCACAGATTATGTTTTTGACGGCAGCAAGGGCAAGCCTTATGTGGAAGCCGATCCCCCTAATCCTGTGTCTGTATATGGCATTTCAAAATTGGCCGGTGAGTATTACATCAAATATATGATGAAAAAGCATTACATTGTAAGGGGCAGCGGCCTTTTTGGGGTAAGAGGGTGCATGGCAACGGGAGGAAGGAACTTTATAGAGTTAATGCTCCATCTTGCAAAAGAAAAGGGGACAGTAAGAGTTGTAACGGATCAAATAGTTTCCCCGACATATACGCTTGACCTTGCCGGCAAGATCAAAGACCTCATAAAGACCAAAAAATACGGCACATATCATGTTACAAATAACGGGCAGTGCAGCTGGTATGATTTTGCAAAGAAGATATTTGAGCTTTCGGGAACAAAGGTAAAGCTTGAAAAGACGACTTCCGACGAATTCAAATCAAAAGCGAATCGCCCCGCTTTCTCGGTGCTCGATAACCACAACCTGCGCAGGATCGGGCTGGATGATATGCGCACATGGGACAAGGCACTGGAAGCATATCTAAAAGAAAAGGAGAAATAAAATGAAGGGGATCGTTCTTGCCGGAGGCACAGGGTCACGACTTCATCCTCTGACCAAAAGCACAAATAAGCATTTACTGCCGGTAGGCAAGAAACCGATGATATATTATCCGATCGACAAATTAATCTCGGCGGGGATTGATGACATATTGATAGTTACGGGGACGGAGCATATGGGGGATGTGGTCAACCTTCTCGGCAGCGGCAAAGAATTCAACTGTCATTTCACTTATCGGGTTCAGGATGAAGCAGGCGGGATCGCTCAGGCTCTGGGGCTTGCCGAGATATTCGCAAAAGAGGAAAAGATGGCAGTTATCCTTGGCGACAACCTTTTCCAGGATGATCTGAGCGGCTACATAAAGAACTTTGAAGGGCAGAGGAAAGGGGCTAAGGTCCTGCTTGCCAAAGTTGATGACCCTGAAAGGTTCGGCGTCGTTGAGTTTGAAGGCAAAAAGATCATTTCGATCGAAGAAAAGCCAAAAAATCCTAAAAGTAATTATGTTGTTTCGGGTGTTTATATGTATGACTCCTCAGTATTTGAGATAATAAAAGGACTAAAGCCCTCTAAGCGAGGCGAACTCGAAGTAACAGATATTAATAATGAGTACATTAAAAGAGGCGAGCTTACCTTTGAACTATTGAAGGGGTGGTGGACGGATGCTGGGACCTTTGAAACCCTCGAAAAGGCCACACTTTTGGTCGAAGGAAAGTTCAAAAAATGAAAAATGTCCTGGTGACCGGCGGCTGCGGATTTATCGGCAGCAACTTTGTTAAATATTTCCTGAAAAAGCATGATGATTGCCAGTTGTACAATCTTGATGCCCTTACTTATGCGGGTAATCTGGAGAATCTTTCTGATATCAAGGAAAACAGCAACTATCATTTTATAAAAGGGGATATTTGTGATAAAGAACTGCTTGGAGGGATCCTTCAAAAGAACGATATTGATACAATAATAAACTTTGCGGCAGAGACCCATGTGGATAGAAGTATTGTCGGTCCTGATGTTTTTATCCAAACAAATGTCTTTGGAACAAATGCGCTGCTTGAGGAGTCGAAGGAATATTGGGGCAAACAATCTAGCGGGTTTAAAGGCAAGAAATTTGTGCAGATATCGACCGACGAGGTGTATGGCTCGCTTCCAAAGACCGGCAAGTTCAAAGAATCATCTCCTCTTGCTCCCAGCAGCCCGTATTCGGCAAGCAAAGCCTCGGCCGATCTTATAGTCATGGCCTATCATAAAACCTTTGGATACCCTTCAATAATAACCAGATGTTCAAATAATTACGGCCCCTATCAGTTTCCTGAAAAGTTCATTCCGCTTATGATCATTAATGCTCTTTCAGATAAGGCGTTGCCGATATACGGTGACGGCTTGTATGTTCGGGACTGGCTTTTTGTGGAAGATCATTGTGAAGCCATTGATGCGGCGCTGAAGAGAGGGGGAGCGGGCGAGGTTTATAATATTGGCGGGTGTAACGAAAAAGTGAATATCGATGTTATAAAAAAGATATTGAAAGCCTTGGGTAAGCCGGAAAAATTAATGAAATCTGTTAAAGACCGGCCGGGGCATGATAGACGCTATGCGATAGACGCTTCAAAAATAATGAAAGATCTAAAGTGGAAGCCTAAGCACAAGTTTGAGGACGGGCTAATGTTCACTATTGATTGGTACAAGAACAACAGGAGTTGGTGGGAAAAGGTAATAAGCGGCGCGTACAAAAAATATTATGAGAAGATGTATAAGGGCAGGTAAGTATGCAGGATCTCTCAATTATAATAGCAAACCATAATTCCAAGGAATATCTTGATCGATGCTTGAGCTCGGTGGTCAAAACCGCATCCGATATTTCACATGAGATAATTCTTGTAGACAATGCTTCTTCTGATGGGTCAGTTAAGCTGGTTAGGGAAAAATATCCGCAGGTCAAAGTTATCGAAAATGGTGAGAACCTCGGTTTTAGCAAGGCCAGCAATAAAGGAATAAGGAGCGCTGCCGGGAAATATATCATGCTTCTTAATAATGATGTGCTCATAAAGGAAAGAGCTTTAAAGAAACTAGTGGATTTCTTGAGAGAGAACAGTGATGCGGGGGCGGTTGGGCCGAAGCTTTTGAATATTGACGGGACGATCCAGCATCAATGTAGGCGGGATTTTCCGACCCCGATGAATGCTTTCTTTTATTTCTCAGGTTTAGGCAGATTGTTCCCAAAAAATAAAAGCTTGAATGCCTATTTAAGAACATATTTAGATGATGAAGTGGTCGGGGCTGTAGACAGCCTTTGTGGGGCCAGTATGGTCGTGAGAAAAGAGGCCATAAAAAAAATAGGCTTACTTGATGAAGATTATTTTATGTACGGAGAGGATCTTGATTGGTGCTACAGAATAAAAAAGGCCGGATGGAAAATATATTATCAGCCTCAGGCTGAGATCGTTCATTATGGAGGCAGGACCAGTCGTCAGAATAGCTATAAGAATATTTATGAATTTCACAAGGCCATGAGGCTGTTCTATAGAAAGCATTATGCCGGCAGACGGCCACGCCTAGTCAACTGGGGAGTGTATCTTGGGATCTGGCTGAAGTATCTGGTGGATTTGGCTAAGAATTTCTTGCGCCGCGAAAAAACTGTCGGGAGCAAGAAGCCTTGAGTGTAAAAATATCTGATTCCATGCTAAAATTAACTGAAATATAGAAGAAATCAGAGGTAAATTATTATGAAGGCTTTGATCACTGGAGTTACCGGGTTTGTAGGCAGCCATCTTGCGGAATTGTTGCTGGAAAAGAAGGCTCAAGTTTCGGCGACCTATCGGTGGCGAAGCAGGATGGAGAATATCGAAGCATTCAGGGACAAGATCGAGCTGCATGAATGCGACATAAGAGACGCCGTTGCCGTCAGGAGCCTGATAGACAAGGTAAAACCTGATCATATCTATCATCTGGCTGCCCAGAGTTTTGTGGGAGCCTCCTGGGTTGCGCCGGCTGAAACACTTTCGACGAACATAATGGGAGAATTGAACTTATTCGAGGCTGTTAAGGCTGCGGGGATCAACCCGCGGATCCTAGTGGCAGGAAGCAGTGAAGAGTACGGTTTGGTCAAGAAGGACGAAGTTCCTGTGAGCGAAGATAATCCTCTAAGGCCCTTGAGTCCCTATGCTGTCAGTAAAGTCACCCAGGATTTTCTGGGATATCAATACTTCAAGAGCTATGGGATACCTATAATAAGAACACGGGCCTTTAATCATACAGGGCCACGGCGAGGCGACGTCTTTGTCTGTTCCAATTTCGCCAAGCAGATAGTAATGATGGAGAAAAAGATGATGAAGCCGGTGCTGGTTGTAGGGAACCTTAAAGCGAAAAGAGACTTTACCGATGTGAGAGATATGATCCGGGCCTATTGGCTGGCCATAAACAAATGCGATGCTGGAGATGTTTATAATATCGCTTCCGGGAACTCCATAAGCATAAAAGAGCTGATCGATATATTTATCAGGATTTCGGGGGTTAAATTTGAGGTTAAGTCTGACCCTCAAAAGATGCGCCCTTCGGATGTCGAGATCCTTCAGGGAGACAGCAGTAAATTTAGAAAAAAGACCGGATGGAAGCCGGAAATTCCGTTTGAGCAAACGCTGAAGGATCTGCTTGATTACTGGAGAAAAAAGCTGGCGTGAAAATAGCTATTGTCCACGATTATTTAAATCAATTCGGCGGGGCGGAAAGGGTGGTGGAGGTTCTTCATGAGATATTTCCTGATGCGCCCATTTATACCTCCATATATCTGCCCGATGAAATGCCCGATAGTTTTAGGCAAATGGATATACGCACATCGTTCATGCAAAAACTCCCTTTTCTAAAGAGGCATTTCAAAAAGTATCTGCTGCTTTATCCGCGTGCTTTTAAGAATTTCGATCTTCACGAGTATGACGTGATATTGAGCAGTAGTAGCGCATTTGCGAAAGGGGTGAGAAAGGGGAAAAATTGCTGTCATATTTGTTACTGTTATACTCCAATGCGTTTTGCGTGGAGGTATGAGGATTATGTGCAGCAGGAAAAGTTTAATGGATTGATAAAATTGATCCTACCAGCCTTCATAAGCAAGCTGAAGGCGTGGGACCTTAATACAAATAAAGATATTGATCAATTGGTCGCCATCTCTAATTATATTGCTAAAAGGATTGAGACGGTTTACAATAGAAAGTCCAAGGTGATCTACCCCCCTGTTGAGACGCATAAATTTGCAATAGCGGGGAATGTTTCGGATTATTTTCTTATAGTATCGAGGCTTAATCCCTATAAGAAGCTCGACATTGCTATTAAGGCGTTCAATGAGCTTGGGCTGCCTTTGAAAATAATAGGGGATGGGCCTTATCGAAAGAATCTTGAGCGGATGGCGAACAACAATATCGAGTTCTTGGGAAGGATATCAGATAAAGAATTAGCCGGATATTATGCAGGATGCAGAGCTCTGATCTTTCCGGGGGAAGAGGATTTCGGCATAGCTCCGGTAGAGGCTCAGGCCGCAGGAAGACCGGTAATTGCTTATGGGGCGGGAGGGGCACTGGAAACCGTCATAGAAGGAAAAACAGGGGTTTTCTTTAATGAACAAAACGAAGGATCCCTGGTCGATGCTGTAAAAAGATTTAAAAAGCTGGATTTTGACAGTAAAAGCGTCAGGGAAAATGCACTTAAGTTTGACAGGGAAGTATTTAAAGAAGAGATCAAAGCATTTGTTGACGCAACATATAGGGAGTGCAGGGGAAAATGAATAAGGGCATAAAGGAAGAAGCTGTTAAAGAAACGATATTCGATGTCATAATCGAAATGCTTTTTATAGCATTCGTCTTTCTTGTTCCTATTATTTTTGACAGGCGCGTAGGGATCGTTTTTTCTAACACAAAACAGACCACGATCAGGTTGCTCATGCTCGCTATTATCGCGGTCTGGGTGCTTAAGGTTCTGTTGAAAAATAAGCATAACTTTGTAAGGTCTCCGCTTGATTGGCCTGTTGCTGCTTATATGCTTGCGTGTACCGTTGCCACGGTAACCTCAGTTTATGTTTTGGTCAGCTTCATGGGCTTCTACGGCCGGTATGAGGGCCTTACTACTCTATGGGCATATGGATTTTTGTATTTCCTGACAATAAACTTTATAAGAAGAAAAGAACAGATGAACAGGGTTTTTTACACGGTCATTGCTGCCGGAGTCTTTATGTCCATCTACAGCATTATGCAGAGGGCCGGGCTTGACCCGTATGCTTGGGGTGGAGTGGTCACATGGATGCGGGTCATTGGCACTATCGGACAGCCCAATTTTCTTGCGGCATACGTTGATATGGCGTTCATTGTTGGCCTTGCGGTCCTGATGGATGTAAGCATGAAGAAGCTCGGAAACGGCAGAAATGAGAAGTTATATAGAACAATATTAAATGCCGCGTTGATCATCGGATTGGCAGTGATCTTTATTTGCATTCTTTTTACACAAAGCAGGGGAGGATTTTTAGGGCTGTTCGCCGGAAGTGCTTTATTCTTTTCATTGATACACAGGGACCTTATTATCAGGAACTGGAAAAAGCTTGCATTGCTTTTCTTCATTATATTGACCATCGGTTATGTTACTATGCTGAACCCAGTGTATTCGCCCATCGCTCGAATGGCCTATGAAGCAGAAAGGATAGAGGAAAGCCACAAGCAGGAAACACCAATAATAAAATACAGCGCTGCGTTATCCAGGCTCGAGACATGGAAGAGCGGATACAGGATCATGACGGCTTATCCATTCTTTGGGATCGGCCCTGAGGTAATGAAGATGATCTTCCCGCAGTTCGAAACAGAATATTTCAGATTTTATGAGGGATTCCACGTAAAACAGGACAGGATGCATAATGAGATATGTGATATGGGTGCTACGCGAGGAATTGTCACCCTGGCCATTTATGTTTGGATGCTGTCCACTTTTTTCTGGATGGGAGCAAAGATCCTGCGGTCAGACAAAGACATAGAAATGAAATTGATGACAGCAGCATTGTTAGGAGCCTCAACGGCATATTTAATACAAAATCAGTTCAGTTTTGGAGTAGTGGCGATAACAAGCCTTCTATGGATCATGATGGGGCTTGTTGCATCGATATATGCCGGGGGGCCATCTGTTGTTGAGAGAGAGGATATAAAATTCGATCTTTCAAAATTTCCATGGTTATATATCGCCGTGCTTGCTGTTTTTGTCGTAACGCTGGGATACTATGGTACCCTGCAATTTAGAGCGGATGCCCATTATAAGTCAGGTAAAGTGTATTCGCGGATGAAAAGATTTGATTATGCTGTGGCGGAACTGGAAAGATCGATCGAGATCAGCCCTTACGAAGGGGGTGTTTGGACCCATATGGCCATTGGCTACTTGAACCTGGCGCAAAACACCCGGAGAAAGGATCTATTGGAAAAGGCGATCGCGATATTAAAGAAGGCCACAGAAGTGGATCCTTACAATGCCGACAATTTTTACATCCTGGGGCGCTCTTATATGATCAAATCAATTTATGATAAGTCTGTTTTTCCTGAAGTTCTAGTTGTGGAGGATAAGGCAATTAAGATCGATCCCCGTTATGCTGAAGCCTATCAGATTAAAGGGATGGTGTATGAAAGACTGGGGGATTACGATAAAGCCTTTGATATGTATGTTCGGGCGATCGAAGTGAACCCTACTTTAAGGGAATCTACGACAGGGCTTTTGAATCTTTCGGCAAAAAGGGGAACATACAATAGGGCGATCGAGGTTTTTAAGGACTTTTTAGTGAAATATCCTGATAATATCTTATATCTTGAGAACTTAGGTATGGCATATGTCAGAAAAGGTGATACGGATAAGGCTCTTGAGGCATATTTAAATATAATCGAGGTTGACCCAAAGAACATAACAGCATTGGTGAATATTGGGTTCCTATACGGCAAAGAGAATAAACTGGATAGGGCGAGAGAGAAGTTTAATGAGGTGATCATGATCGACCCGAAGAACGTGGATGGACACAATGGCTTGGGGCTTCTTTATCTAAAAAAAGGGAATATTAAGAAGGCGAAGGAAGAATTTAACCAGGTTCTTATGCTGGATCCCAATAATCGATATGCCAAGTCTATGCTGGAAAGGATAAAATAAGCGATCATGTTCCGCAAGATCATCGAAAAATATTATATTTCAGTTCTGCTTGATGTGGCTATCATAAACCTGTCTTTCATAGTTGCTTATTATCTGCGTTTTTCTATTTTTCCCGTAGAAGAAGGGCTGTTGATCCCGCCTCTGTCGCAGTTTTACAGCGTACTGGTTTTTATATCCATTGTATGGTTGGCGCTATTTAAATTACTCGGGCTTTACGACCGTAAAAATATTATTTCCATGGAGGATCAGTCAGCGTCAGTGGTTGGGGCCGTGACAGCCGGGATAATGATCCTTTTAGCGATGCTGTTCCTGTACAGAGGGTTTTGGATATCGAGGCAGGTGCTTCTGTTCGCGTGGGTGTTTACTATCCTCCTGATGATATTTGTGCGATTTTTAAGTAATGCTTTTCAGAGATATTTGTATAAAATGGGCAAAGGGATCAAGAGAACATTGATCATCGGGGCCGGCGAGATCGGGAGGGGGCTTGCGCTCAGGATAATGCAGGAGAAGGAGCTGGGCTACGAGGCTGTGGGATTTTTAGATGATGATCAGGGAAAGATAGGAAAGGAATTCCATGGGATAAAAGTGCTGGGCACAATTAAGGAGGCCGATAATTATATTCAGGCGCATAAGATCGATGAAGTGATCATCGCCACGGTTAAACTTCCTTATCAAAGGATACTGGATATAGTTACGGAAAGCGAGGACAGGGGCATCGAGTTTAAATTGGTCCCGGGTTTTCTGGAGATAATAGCTTCCAGGATCTCGACCGATGACATCGGCGGCATCCCTCTGCTTTCAATTAAAGAGATCGGATTGTTGGGATTTAAGGCGTTCCTTAAAAGAGCTTTTGATCTATTGTTCGCGGCCCTGGTGCTGCTCATTCTCTCGCCTCTGTTTTTGATTGTTGCCGCTGCGATCAAAGTGGATTCACGCGGCCCTATATTTTTTAAGCAAAAGAGAATAGGGAGGGATGGCAAGGCGTTCGACATGTATAAGTTCAGATCTATGATCAAAGGGGCGGAAGAACAGTTCGATGAAATTGCCGAAAAATACGGGACCGGCGATATAAAATTCAAAGCAAAAGAAGATCCAAGAATGACAAGGATCGGCAAGTTCATCAGGAAGTTCAGCATGGATGAGTTACCGCAGGTATTCAACGTTATAAGGGGCGAGATGAGCCTGGTCGGACCAAGGCCGCCTGTGCCTCGGGAACATGAGCGGTATACCGGGTGGCACAAAAAGAGGCTCCGCGTTAATCCCGGCATGACAGGGCTCTGGCAGGTATCCGGGAGGTCAGAGCTTCCTTTCGAGGATATGGTGAGGCTTGATGTTTATTATATAGAGAATTGGTCTCTGTGGCTTGACCTTAAGATACTGCTTCGTACTATCCCGACGGTTCTTTTTGGGTCTGGTGCTTATTAGTTCCGGCAAACCTCTTATTTTCCCTGATATTATTTGAAAAATCAGCCAAAAAAAGATATAATTCTCAAGATGATTTCCAGTCTGACCAATCCGAAAATAAAGTATGTTAGTTCTTTGAAAAAAGGAAAAGCAGGGAAAAGTAGTGAGTTTATTATTGAAGGCGTGCACTTAGCAGAAGAAGCTGTATCAGCTCAGCAGGCCGGGAAATGCAGGATAACGCTCATTATTTATTCCAAGAAGTTCAGTATAAGCGGAGAAGGAAGTTCGATCTTAAGCAGGCTTGTTGATGCGGGGATAAAACCGGAAGAAGTGTCGGAAAAGGTCATTAAGCACCTCACTAATGTGGAATCCCCCCAAGGGATAGTCGGCGTGGTGGAGAATATTGAGCCGGATATTGGTGAGTTCTTTAATGCTGAGAATCCGCTGATCTTGATCTTGGATGGACTGCAGGATCCCGGTAATCTTGGGACAATAATAAGGTCTGCTAATGCTTTTGGTGTTTCGGGTATAATTATGACCGCCGATACCGTGAGTCCTTATAACCCGAAGGTAATACGGAGTACGGCTGGTGCAATATTTAATATTGGTCTATCCAGTATCAAAGACCTAAATGATGTTTCTCAGGCTTTAAAGCGCAGAGGAGTGAGGCTGATAGCTACAACGGCGGATGCGCCTAAAATGCTCTCAGAGGCGGATCTTAAGGGCCCTGCGGCCATTATGATAGGGAATGAAGGGAAGGGCATAAGGCCTGAAAATGTTGAGATGGCGGATGAAGTTGTGTCGATCCCAATGGTGGGAGAGACTGAATCACTTAATGCAGCTGTGTCAGCGTCGATAGTTCTATATGAAGTATTGAGACAGAGAAAGGCAGTTAATAATGGATGAGCTTGGAATAAAGACATTGGAGGACACCGCGATCTCTAAGATCGAGAAAGCGGATAGTTCTGAAAAACTTGAAAGCATAAGAATTGAATATTTGGGCAGAAAGAGCAAGCTTTCCGATGCTTTAAAAGGTCTTGGAAAGCTTTCTTCTGATGAGAGAGCAAAGGTCGGGAAAGCCGTTAATGACGCAAAAGGAAAAATAGAGGCAAAGCTTTTCACCAGAAAGAAAGAGATCGAGGGGAGAGAAAAAGAAGCCAAGATCGAAACAGGGACGATCGATATAACACTTCCGGGAAAAGGAGTAATACGCGGCAGGCCCCATCCTATTACACAGGTGTTTGACGAGGTTATTGAAATATTTGAAAAGATGGGATACTCGGTCGAAGAAGGGCCCGACATTGAAAATGATTGGTATAACTTCGAGGCATTGAACTTTCCCAAAGAACATCCGGCACGGGACATGCATGATACTTTTTATGTTGATGGCGAAAGTCTTCTAAGGACGCATACCTCGCCGGTACAGATCAGGACCATGGAGGAGAAAAAACCTCCGCTCGCCATTATTGCCCCGGGCAGGGTATATCGTTGTGATGCAGATGTTACCCACTCTCCGGTCTTCCATCAGCTTGAGGGACTTCTGGTTGATAAGGGAATAACATTTAGCGACTTGAAGGGTACGCTGACGGCATTCCTTCATCAGGTTTTCGGGCGCGACAGAAATGTTCGGTTCAGGCCGAGCTTTTTCCCGTTCACTGAACCTTCCGCCGAAGTAGACGTTGAATGCATCATTTGTGGCGGAGTGGGGTGCCGTGTCTGCAAGAATACGGGATGGCTTGAAATATTGGGTGCAGGAATGGTCGACCCGAATGTATTTAAGAGTGTCGGGATCGATCCGGAGGTGTACAGCGGATTTGCGTTCGGCATGGGTATAGAGCGCATTGCAATGCTGAAGTTCGGCGTCAATGACATAAGGCTTTTCTATGAAAATGATACAAGGTTCTTGAGGCAATTCTGACATGAAAATATCTTTAGCTTGGTTAAAAGAGTTCGTTAAAATAGAGGTTTCTCCCAAGAAGCTGGCTGATAAATTAACTATGGCGGGTACGGAAGTCTCTGCAATTGAATATCACGGTAAGGATATTTCAAATGTAGTTGTAGGGAAGATCAAGCATCTGGAAAGGCATCCCGGTAAGGAAGATGTTCTTGTGTGTCAGATCGATACCGGGGGCAAACTTTTGCAGGTCATTACTAAGGCCGCGAACTTAAAAGTAGGGGATAAGGTCCCTATTGCTTTGGATGGCGCGACTCTTCCGGGCGAGATAAAGGTGGAAAAAAGAGAGCTTCACGGGATCGAATCCTTCGGCATGCTTTGCTCAACAGTAGAGCTTGGAATGTCCAGCGAAGCAACCGGCGTAATGGTTCTGGATAAAGAATCAGCTTTAGGAGAAGACATCAGAAAAGTTATCGGGGTTGGAGGGACAGTACTTGAAGCGGATATTCTGCCTAATCGGCCCGATTGTCTTTCTATGCAGGGAATTGCCAGAGAGATTTCCGCAGTATTTAATAAACCTTTTAAGCCTTTAAAGGTCAAGGTAAAGGAAGGAAAGGGCAGTGTAAGCAAGAAGATCAAGATCTCGGTCAGGAATAAAAAAGCATGCCCCCGCTATATGGCCAGAGTGATCGACGGCGTTAAGATAAAAGATTCCCCAAAGTGGTTGCAGTCCCGGCTTACTGCGTGCGGCATCCGGCCCATAAATACTATTGTTGATGTTACGAATTATGTGCTGCTTGAATTAGGGCAGCCAATGCATGCTTTTGATCTTGATAAGATAGCAGGGGACACAATTATAGTTCGAAATGCCAGGAAGGACGAAAAGATCAAAACACTGGATGGCGATGACAGGCATTTATCCGCTGATACGCTGGTAATAGCTGATTCTAAAAATGCTGTTGCGGTAGCTGGTGTAATGGGGGGGGTGGGTTCTTCCGTTACACCTTCGACTAAAGCGATATTGCTTGAATCCGCTTATTTTGACCCGATGACGGTCCATAAGGCGGAGAGAAAATTAAAGCTCAGAACTGAATCCTCGATCAGGTTCGAGAAAGGCGTCGACTGGGACGGAGTGGAAAAAGCTCTGGATAGAGCCGCGCAGCTCATTGCAGATATTTGCGGCGGGAACGTGCTTAAAGGAAAGATCGATGTAAAAGAAGGAGACAGGAAGCCGAAGAAGATATCTCTGCGGGTAAACAGGGTCAATTCTCTTCTGGGAACGGACCTCGACGGCAAAACGATCAAGAACCTTCTTGCTAGACTTGGATTTAAGATCAAGAGCAAAGGATCGAACTCTTTGAGCGTGGAAGTTCCGCTTTATCGAGCGGCGGACGTAGAAAGGGAGATCGACGTGATCGAAGAGGTCGCAAGGATATACGGCTACAATGAGATCAGCTCAACGCTCCCGAAAGTTTATGTGGCCAGCGATGATTTTAATTATAAAGAAAAGGCGCTTAAGGATATAAAACAACTGCTCGTTAATTATGGTCTGAACGAAGCCCAAACATATTCCATGGTCGGCAAGACTGAACTTGAAGGTATAGGTTGGCAGGATGATTCTCTTCTGATACCCATTTTAAATGCCATTTCTCCTGATATGAATGTTATGAGGCCGACGCTCTTAACGGGCATTATAAATGCGATAAAGTACAACCAGAGCCGCCAGATAAAGGACGTAAGCTTATTTGAGACAGGAAAGATATATCTAAAGGGAAAAGAGGGTTTCATTGAAAAGAATATGCTGACCGGAGGAGTGGTAGGACAAGTTTATCAGAGTTATGAGGGTAAAAAGGAAGCTGTGGATTTTCATTACCTAAAAAATCTGGTGAAGGAGATGCTCGCCTTGCTGCATATCGGCTATAAATTAGAGAGAAGCAAGAATCCTGTTTTTCATCCGGGCAGATCAGTGGATATAAAGATAGCCGGCAAATATGTAGGGAGTTTTGGCGAGATACACCCTGATATCGCCTCGTATTATGAGTTAAAAGGAGATTGCGTGTTCCTGGAGCTGGACCTGGACGGTCTTCTGGGCAGTAATGGCGCTGTTCCTCGGTTCAAGGGTATTCCACGGTATCCATCGGTAAAACGGGATATTGCGATGCTTGTGCCTAAAGGAGTGGAAAATAAGGCCATAATCAAACTGATAAGCGAAGTTGGAAGGCCTCTGGTAGAGAAAATACAGCTTTTTGACCGCTATGCCGGCCACCAGGTAAAAGAAGGATATTACAGCTTGGCCTATTCGATCAGCTATATAGACCCTGAAAGGACCCTTACTGACGAGGAGGTCAACAAAAAACAGGCTGAAATAGTCGGGGCACTAGCTGATTCACTGCGTATAGAAGTGAGAAAACAGTAGAAACTCCCAGGTGATGATTAGGGTTATGTATGCATTTTGCTCGTGAGTATCGTAACTTTTGCTGTAATAAAGCCAAAAACTGGAGATAACCTTCATGGCTCAAGAGACCCCGATGATGAAGCAGTACAAAGAGATCAAAAACGCCCACAAAGACGCAATTTTGTTCTTCCGCCTCGGTGATTTCTACGAAATGTTCTATGATGACGCTGTTCTGGCCTCAAAAGAGCTAGAAATAACCCTTACAGGACGGGGTCAGGACGAAAAAAGAATGCCGATGTGCGGGATCCCCTTCCATGCTGCAGATTCATATGTCTCAAAGTTGATCGGAAGAGGCTATAAAGTCGCTATTTGCGAGCAGGTTGAGGATCCAAAACAGGCTAAAGGGATCGTAAGGCGTGAAGTAATAAAGGTTATCACTCCCGGAACGGTCCTTGACACGAAAATGCTTGAGGAAAAAAGCAATAACTACCTTGCCGGAGTATCCTTTGACAAAGATATTATCGGTTTTGCCTACATTGATGTCTCTACCGGCGAATTCAAGGCCACGGAAATTCACGGCAAGGATGCTTTTATGCGCCTAAAGGATGAGTTGGAGCGGATCTCTCCGAAAGAATGCCTGATCCCTGATATTATTCCCGATAATTACAAAGAGTTAAATGAG
>JBHPDX010000019.1:0-23262 GCA_042577445.1 Candidatus Margulisiibacteriota bacterium
ATCGGGAACAGGGAACGGCATAGACAACAACTTGACCTTCGGAGTCGGGTTCTGGAACGACGATTTCGGGTTCGATTATGCTTACCACCAATACGGGCCGATCGATGCGAATACAACGCATTACCTCTCATTCTCTTACGGATATCCGTGGGAAAGATATGTCGCCCCCGCAACAAAAGAGGTCGTGCCGGTGGAGTATCTAAAGATAAATACCCCGCATGATAAGTCCATAATTTACGTAGAAGATGTGCTCCTGACCGCGGAGGTCTTGAAGGATGATGTTGTCGAGGTAGAGGTCAACGACAAAAGAGTTGAGGTTACCTGGGTAAAACAGGAAGGCCGCAAAATGATGGGCATCTTTTCCATTAAGGTCAAGATCCCAACGACCGGTAAATCCCCTATAAAAGTGAAATGTTTTGACAAGGACGGCAAGCTCCTGAAAATGTATAAGGTCAGGTTGGTAAGGTTGCCTTCATTCAAGGATGTTCCGAAGGGTTATTGGGCACGCAGTAAGGTAAACCTCCTAGCTATGCTTAAGCTCTTCGGAGGGTATCCTGACGGCACGTTCAAGCCTGAAAACGGCATAACCAGAGCAGAGCTTACAACTCTTCTTGTGAGGGCAATGGGAGTGGATGTCCCCCCTGTAAAAGGTAAGATATTCAAAGACCTATCCAGCAAGCACTGGTCGGCAAAATACGTAAAGGTCGGGGTGGACCGCGGTATCGTTACAGGTTATAGGGATGGCACGTTCAAGCCTTCCAAAAAGGTGAACCGCACAGAAGGCCTTATAATGATAGCCAGGTTTGCCGGCATCCAGCCGACGGCGATCGTACGCCAAAAGCCGTTCCCGGATGTGCCTGCAGTGCACTGGGCGGCAAAGATGATCGATGCGGCAAAAGGGCAGGGGCTTTTGGATTACCTGAAAGGGCATATCTTTAAACCTAAAGCGGACCTTACCAGGGCGGAAGCCGCGGAAATAATCTCTCAAACGCAGTTCGTGCAGGAAAAAGAAGGGGAACTCTTTGATTGGGAAGTCGGCTTCGATTGATCCTCTGTTCCCTCTGATGCTTCATTGAAATATTTACCATAAATATCGAAATTTCCTCTGTTTTTTACCGATATATTTTAGAGGAGATATCGCTATGGAGACCGACAATATTGAACAGGTTAAAGAGGTCGCAAAGATCAATTCGACCTGTGATTCAAAACTTGAGAAAAAGACAAAGAAGATAAATAAAACAGGCGGAGCCCCATGTATTTACTTTGATGACATGCTCTGCCGCACGCCTTTCTGCGACCTGGAGATATGCTCCAAATGTCCTCAAGGCGGCATTTACTGCACCGACAAAGTCCCCAATCCTTTGCGAAAACTTTTACATAAAGTGATCGGGCTTGCTATGTTCTTTGCTGCGTTCCTTGGTGAAGAGAATATTATTTATGAAGCACTGAACGGCTTTATGCAGGCTATTTAATAAAGCTACCTTCCGAAGATCCTCAAGACATCATTTATCGTTATAACAAGGAACAGCGACAGCAAAAAGACGATCCCTATGTAATGTATCTTGTTCTCCAGTTTAATATCGATCGGCTTTCTTCTTATTGCTTCGATAATTATAAAAACCAGCCTTCCGCCGTCAAGGGCGGGAATAGGGAGGAGGTTTAGAACGCCCAGGTTAATGCTCAAGAAAGCGGTGAACATCAACAGCGCCATGATCCCTTCGCCTGCCGCCTGCCCGGTGAATTGGGCGATGCCAACGGGGCCTGATACGTCTCCTAACGGGATCTTTCCTGTTATCAGCATTCCTAATATATAGATGAAGAGCATCACAAACCCAACCGTTTGTTTCCCTGCTTCCCAGATCGAGCGGAATATGTTAACCCTTTTGTAGCTTGGCTTTAGCGTAAAGCCTATTAGACCGGCCTTCATCCTCTCGTTAAATCTTGGTACGGCGCTCAATTTCAATGTTTGCCCGCTTCTTTTGATCGTAAGAAAGACCCTTCTGCCTGCGCTTCCATGAATGATCTTTACCGCATCCTGCATTTTGATCACTGTTTGGCCATTGACCTGGATGATCTTGTCGCCCGGCATAAGGCCGATACGCTGGGCCTCTGAGTTCTCGCTTATATTCGATATTTCGTTCGATATCCCGGATGGGATGCCAAAGAACGAGAATACTATGATAAATATCAAGAACGCGGCGACAATGTTAGCTAAAGGGCCTCCAAAGACCGTCATGAATTTCTGAAGGGGACTCTTGCTTAAATAGCTTTCTTTGCGCTTATATTTATCTTCTTTGCTTTCAGTTTCAGGATTAATACCTGCTATCTTAATGAATCCGCCGAGAGGCAAAAGGTTAATGGTGTAAGGGATCCCATTACGTACGAATTTAGCTATACGCGGCCCAAGCCCCAACCCAAGCTCCAGAACTTTTATACCTACAAGCCTGCTGAAGAAAAAATGGCCCAATTCATGCGATAGAACGACGATGCTGAAAACTACGATAAAAGCAATGATAGTTATCATAACTGTTTTGAAGCAAGCTCCTCTATTTTTAATGCGATCTTCAGAACATCGCGCCCTTCTTCTCCTGTTACGAGCGGCTTCCTGTTCTTTGATATCGCGGCGATAAAGTCGGACAGTTCGACCTGCAGCTGATCATACAGGCTGACCTCAACCTTTTCTTTTTTATGTTCCACTTTTTTTATTATCTCTTTTTTTATCAGGTCTATTTCGTACGAATGGTCTTTTGCCGTAACGTTGAAATCCCTCACTTTTTTGGTGTGTATCCTATCGGCTTCCAGATTGGCCGTAATGCCGTTCTGAAAGGTGATGGTGGCAGAAGCCTTATCCAGGCTTTTTGACCTTACTTTTTCTCCCCGCGCTTCTATCTTTGCTGCCTTTGAACCCGCAAGGTTCAACACGAGGTCTATATCATGGATCATTATGTCCAATACTACCGATGCATCGGTGATCCTCTCCGGATAAGGAGAAAGTCTTTTTGCGTCAATGACTTTTATGGTATCTATATTAATGCCTTTCAGCAGTTCCTTGAAGTGCCTGTAAGCGGGATTGAACCTTTCTATGTGCCCTACGGCGAGTACAAGCTTTTTCTCCTTGGCTTTTTCTATAAGATCGTCAGCTTCTCCCAGGTTAAGTGTTATAGGCTTTTCGATCAGGATATGCTTGCCGGCGTCCAGGCATGCCATTCCAATGATGTAGTGTGTTGAAGTCGGAGTAGCTATAGATAATGCATCAACAGATAAGATGAGCTCTTCAAGGTGCTCAAATGCCTTTGTTCCGTGTTTCTCGGCCGCTTCTTTTGCGCGGTTCCTGTCTTCATCAAAAATGCCGACCAATTCAACTTCTGCGAGGTTGCCATACTGGCGGGTGTGGAATCCCCCCATTACGCCAGTTCCGATCACTCCAACCTTGACCTTTTTCATTTGCGGTAAAAATCCTTGATAGCGGAAGCGACTTCGCTTATTTGTTCTTTAGCGATCTCCGGGAATATCGGGAGGGAAACCACTTCATCCTGCGCCTTGTCCGTTTCTGGAAGGTCGCCTTTTTTATACCCAAGATCTTTGTATATGTTCTGCAGGTGCAGCGCTAATGGATAATATATAACGCATCCAATGCCTTTGCCGCGCAGGTATTCGACCAGCTTATTCCTGTCCTTTGCCCTGATCGTATACTGATTATATGAATGTTTTGCCCCGGCAGTTTCTTTAGGAAGTTTGATATCCTTAACATCTTTCAGTAATTCATTATATAGAACCGCATTCTTCCTTCTTCCCTCAATGAAGCTTCCTAAATATTTTCTTTTTGCCCTTAGGATCCCTGCCTGAAGTTCGTCCAGCCTGCTGTTATTGCCGAGATAATCATAATGATAGGTCTTTGTGCTGCCGTGGTTCCTTAAGACCTTTAGCATGTCATATATCTTTTCGTCGTTAGTAGTGACCATTCCGCCGTCGCCGAAACAACCAAGGTTCTTAGTGGGAAAGAACGACAGGCATCCAATATCGCCAAAGCTGTTCACAAGGCTCCCGTTATACTCCGCTCCCATTGCCTGGGCGGAATCTTCCACTACTTTAAGGCTGTTCTCTTTTGCGATGGACATTATTTCATCCATTTTTGCGGCCAGGCCGTAAAGATGGACAGGAACTATGGCTTTGGTCTTTTTAGTTATCTTTGCTTTTATCTTTTTTGGGTCTATGTTGAAGCTTTCCGGTTCTATATCAACAAAAACAGGTGTTGCCCCTGTGTAGGAAATGGTCTCTGCGGTCGCGAAAAATGTGAAAGGGGTGGTTATTACTTCATCGCCGCTTTTTAAGTCCAGAGCCTTGAACGCAAGGTGCAGGGCGTCCGTTCCGGATGCCACACCCACGGCATATTTCACCTTTGTATCAGAAGCTACTTCCTTCTCAAGTTCAGCCACATTCGAGCCTAGAATGAATTTAGTGCTGTCAACGACTTCCTTTATCTTAGCGTCAACTTCACCCCGTATTTTCGATGTCTGTTCCGATAAGCTAAAAAATGGTACTGCCATATTTCCTCCTCAATAAACGAAGCCACATTATATCATATATTATAATTGCTAAAAACCTCCATTTTTGCTATATTTCTAAACATGTTTCAGAAGACGCTAAAAAAAGAGGTCATTTTTAAGGGGATCGCCCTCCATTCGGGTAAAAAGGTGCTGCTTAAAATGCTGCCGGCTTCTGCTGGGGTGGGGATATCATTTGTGAGGGTTGACATAAAAGGCAGCCCTGTTATTAAGGCGTCCCTTTTTAATATTTCTGATATCAAAAGAAGTACAAATTTAGGCTTTGGAAAGGCAAAAATCCTGACAATTGAACATGTTCTTTCCGCTCTTTCCGGCGTAGGCATTACTAATGTCCGCATCGAGCTGGATGGCCCTGAACCGCCAATCCTTGACGGAAGCGCAAAAGGCTATGTACAGGCTATAAAGAAAGCGGGCATTAAGAAGCTAGGCAGGAAGTTAAGGATCATTAATGTCAAAAGGCCGTTGATCTTGAATTCAAAAGGCTCGCAGATAGCCGTGCTCCCCTCTGATAGATTTAAAGTATCTTTTATGATAAACTATCCGGGTACTTTTATCGGTTCGCAGGTATTTACCTTTGACAGTAAGACAGGAAGCTACGAAAGTGAGATCGCACCCGCACGAACTTACGGGTTCATGAACGAGGTTAAACATCTTCGGAAAGCTGGCTTGATCAAAGGCGCAACATTAAAGAATACCATAGCAATAACCAATAAAGGATATTCGACCGGGCTCAGATTTAAGGATGAACTGGTAAGGCATAAGATCCTGGACTTAATAGGGGACCTTTCATTGACCGGTCATTATGTTCGTGCCCATGTTATAGGGATAAGATCAGGCCATGAACTTAATATAAAAATGGCCAAGAAACTAATGAATTTAGGAGGAAAGAAAAGATGAAAAAAGAAAATATTGATATAACCAGCATTCTAAAGACACTTCCGCACAGATACCCTTTTCTATTGATCGACAGAGTGTTGGAGATAGAGGAGGGGAAGCGCGCGGTCGGGCTAAAGAATATAACCTTCAATGAACCCTATTTTCAAGGCCACTTTCCCGGGCTTCCTGTTGTTCCGGGGGTGCTCATGGTAGAGATGATGGCTCAGCTTGGAGCGATAATCGCACTGCGGCGTCCGGAAATGGCGGGAAAAATAGTTTACTTTGCCGGCATTGATAATGTCCGCTTTAGAAAACCGGTAGTTCCCGGCGACCAGCTGATAATCGAAGCAGAAGCATCAAAGATGAAGGGAAGCATCGGGAAAATGAAAGCAAGGGCAAAGGTTAATAATGAGACCGTAGTTGAAGGCGAGATAATGTTCTCGATAGGGCCTCCAATGCAGCCAGGCGGCGTACGGATCCATAACACCGCTACCGTGCATCCATCTGCAGAACTTGGGAAAAATGTTGAGATCGGCCCTTACACTGTTATTGGTCCGGAAGTGAAAATAGGTGAAAATACAAGCGTCGGCGCACATTGTACGATAAGTAAATGGGTAACCATCGGGAAAGAAAATGTGATACATCAAAATGTTACCATAGGTGCTCCTCCGCAGGATTATAAATATAAAGGCGAGAAGAACGAGATCGTTATAGGAGACAAGAACATAATAAGAGAATACGTTCAGATACACCTGCCGTCGGGTGAAGGGACAAAGACGGAAATAGGCAATGAGAACTTCATCATGGTGCACGCTCACATCCCTCATAATTGTAAGGTAGGGAGTCAGACCGTTATCGGCGGTTATGTAGGACTTGGCGGATATACCCAGGTCGGTGACCAGTCAATTATCGGCGGCCTTGTCGGGATCCATCAGTTCACAAGGATCGGCCGTCTTGCGATGATAGGCTCAAGCTCAAAGATCGCTCAGGATATACCACCGTTCCTGCTCGTTGACGGCAATCCTGCGACAGCAAGAGGGATAAATTTCATCGGTATGCAGAGAAGGGGAGTTGAGGAAGAATCGATAGCTGAAGTCAAGAAAGCCTTCAAGATATTTGTTTCAAAGACCAATGTTAAGCATGTCGTGGAAGATATTAGAAAGAAGATCAAGCAGACACCGGAGGTTGAGGAATTTGTGGATTTCTTGACAGCAGAAAGCAAAAGAGGGATCATCAGAAAATCCGGAGTAGCGATAGCCGAAAAAGATATTGAAGAAGAGATCAAGACAGAGATGATCCTTCCGGAAATCCCTGAACTAGGGATCTAATTTATGCCTAAACTGATGATCTCCGCAGCCGAAGTATCCGGAGACGTCCACGGAAGCTATCTTGTCCGTGAAATAAAAAAGATCCTTCCATCCGCATCCTTCTTCGGCCTTGGCGGCGAAAAGCTTAAAGCGGCCGGCGTTGACGTAAAGCTTGATATAACCTCTAAAAGCTCGATCGGTATTTTTGAAGCAGTAAGGCATATTCCATCGCACCTTAGAACGGTAAACAAGCTCAAAAAGATGATGGACGAAGAAAAGCCTGATGCTCTCATCCTTGTTGATGCCCAGGGCTTCAATATGTCCCTCGCTTCTTATGCCAGATCTAAAGGTGTCAGGACCATCTATTATATCGCACCGCAGGAGTGGCTTTGGGGCACGCAAAAGGGCGTCAAGAAGGTCGTGGATACCATCGACCTGATAGTTTCCATATTTGCTAAAGAGCATGAGATCTATACGAAGGCCGGCGGTAAAAGCGTTTATTTCGGCCATCCGCTGATCGATATAGCGAAAAAGACAGCGGACAAGGATGCTTTTGCGTCTAAATACGGGATCGATATTTCCAAAAAGATAATTGCGCTTTGTCCCGGCAGCAGGCAGCAGGAGATCATGGGTTTTTCCCGCATACTTATTGAAACGGCCCGTAAAATAAAGAATACTATGCCGGAGGTTCAATTCGTCCTCCCGCTTTCTTCTTCCGCCTTCAGCGATAAGGTGGATCAAATAGTCAAAAATTCCGGGCTTGATATCGCTGTCATTAAGGATGACAATTATAATGCCTTGGGGAATTCAGACCTGGTTGTTGCAGTTTCCGGAACGATAGTGCTGGAAACTGTCATACTTAATGCGCCGGTTATCATGTTCTATAAAGTATCCATTCCTACATATTTACTTGCCAAATATGTGCTTAAGGTCGACCTTCCTTACTACAGCATGCCAAATATACTTCTAAACAGAATGGTCGTGCCGGAATTTCTAATGAAAGATGCAAACCCTGATAATTTATCCATAGCGGCACTGACATTATTAAAAGATGATCAGAAGGTCCGTGAGATAAAGCAGGGCTTTAAAGAAGTTCTGTCTACACTTGGGTCTCCAGGAGTTATCGGCAAGGCTGCGCGTTCAGTTGTGGACTTCCTCTCGAATTAAAGCGGATTTATCCAGGAAAACCCTACTAATAAGGCTTTCGGATCCTTATAATTTGTTACCGGTGTGTCCTGGGTTGCCGTAAGGTTCACGAAGCTCAAATTCCATGTTACGTTCTCGCTGGCATACCATTTGAAGCCCAGATTCCACTCAAAAACGGTTTCACCGATCATGACGTCGTTCTGCATATAGAGGTCTTCGTAAAATACGGACATTTCAAAACCAAACATGCCAAGCGGCCTGAATCTGTCGACAAAGTCTCCCATAAAACCAAAGTGAAACTTTGGCCCGTCAGGAAAATATTTTGTGGCCACCATATAAACATCGGTATTATTGAAAGAGGACAGGTTTTCCACGCCTATAGCAAGAAGTAAAGGATAGGGGGAGCTGTCAGTGGAGAGCCCGTATTTCATATTGATGAATACGCCTTCCCTTGCCATTCCCTGTGTGTTGTCCATGCCGACGAAACCGATCTCAAGACCCTGAAATGTCCCAAGGTTCATTTTGTAATAGAAAGCAGAGTTATTGGTGATCATGTTCTGCCCTATATCCAATCCGAAATTCACGTTCTTATAAGGCAGTACATCCGCGGTCGGCATCCTTACAAGCCCTGTGCTGCCGGTGATAGTGGGTGTAGGAGTGGTCAAGAAAGCAAAAGCGGTCGAATTGAACATTATCAGTAAGAAAAATATGATTATCTTGCTTCGAAATAACTTCAAATTCAATCCCCCTTCGCTTTTAGATATTATATCATAAGCATTTTGGTTGGCAATAAAGCGGTGGGATCTTTACTTGTTTGAAGCAAGAAGCGAGCTGTAAAGCTCTTCGACTTTCTTTGCGAAGTTCCCGGAAGAGTACCTTTGGGCATATTTCTTTGTCTTTGCTCTCAATTTTAAAAGGCGTTCCTTACTGCTTAGAAGATCTATGACCTTTTCGGAGAACAGGTGTTCATTCGGCTCCACAAGTGATCCGCTTTCACCTTCTTTTACCATGTTCGCAACACCTTCCGAGTTCACAGCCACTACCGGAAGTCCGGCCGCCATTGCCTCAGGCAGTACCAGTCCCTGTGTTTCCGTGAGCGATGAAAAGACGAAAAGGTCTGCCGCGGCGTAATAATTCAGGACTTCCGGGTATGAGACTTCCCCGGTAAAGATGGTCTTTTCAAATATGTCCAAATTGGCCGCTTCCTCCTTTAATTCGGATTCCATCGGTCCTCCGGCAACGATCAGGAGCCTTATATTTTTGACCTTATTAAGGATCAGTTTAAATGACCGAAGCAGGAACGGCAGGTTTTTCTCTTCTGCCAGCCTGCCTACATATAATAATATCTTTGCCGTGCTTGGTATCTTATATTTTTTCTTTACCTGTGCCGGCTTAAGGCCTTTGAACAGATTTAAATTTACGCCTGTGGGAATAACCTCTATTTCGCGGACCGTTCCTTTTGACCTCAAGTTTTCCATGGCCTTATGGGTTGGCACTATCACAGCGTCGCATCGGTTCGCAAACCCTTTTAGATAGCCTGAGATGAATTTTTCCTTTAGTTCCTGCGGCAGAATGGGCACGTAATGCATGTATTTATCGAACAGAGTGTGCATCGTGAACACGAATGGGATCCTTAATTTCTTTGCGCACCACATCGACATCAATCCCAGCTGATAAGGTGAATGTGAATGGATCAGCTCTATTTTTTTCTCTTTTAACATTTTCAGTGTATCGCGCGGCTTTGGAATGGCTAGGCGGTACCCGGGGTAGGGGGCTTTGATCGAAGGGAAGCGGTAGATCTTATCCGATCTTTCCGCTCCTGGGTAATCCGGTGCGAATATGTAAACTTCATGGCCTAAAGATTCCAGCTCATTTGCCAGGGTTTCCACTGAATTCGTGACACCGGAAAGATAAGGTTTATATGATTCAGAGAAGAATGCGATTTTCATTATTATTTAAGCTTTTCGCTGATCTTTTTTAGGATATCGGGCAGCTTGCTCATAGCAGCCTGGATCTCCAACTGCTTTTTGTGGTCTCTTGCCGGGAACCCGGAAACAACAGAGCCGGGCGGAGTGTCCTTTATGACGCCCGCTTTTGCCATAACAATCGTGTTATCCCCGATATTTACATGGTCAGAGACCGCGCTATTGCCTCCCATCATTACATGCTTTCCCAGCGTTGAACTTCCTGCAATAGCGATAAGCGACGTAAGTGTGCATCCTTCTCCGATAACACAGTTGTGGGCTACATGAGTAAGGTTATCGATCTTTGTCCCTCTTTTGATTATTGTTGATCCCATTGTGCCTCTTGCTATTGCGACATTGGCATTAAGTTCAACATCATCTTCGATCACAACATTGCCGAGCTGCGGGATCTTTTCCCATCCTTCGCCTACAGGCGCAAATCCAAAACCATCAGACCCGACAACCGTTCCGGAATGTACGATGCATCTCTTGCCTATCTCCGTGCGGTCATAGATCGAAACATTTGAGTGGATTATTGTCCCATCACCGATCTTGCAATTATCACCGATAAAGCTGCCGGGAAAGATAACTGCATTATCGCCGATAGTCGTCCCTTCGCCGATACAAACATACGGCATAATGCTGGCACTCTTACTTACCTTTGCCGTTGAGGCTACTACGGCTGTTTTGTGGATCTCTTTTTTGAACGTTTTTGCGGGTTCGAACATTTTTAAGACCTTTGCGAGAGCTGACCTGGGATTTGATACTTTTATATGTGGCTTATCTATGCCTTTGGCGTCCTTTGGGACAATAACTGCCGATGCCTTTGATGACCCCACCTGTGAGGTGAATTTATTATCGAGTAAAAAAGTGAGGTCGCCCGGACGCGCTTCTTCGATGTTGGAAACATTTTTTATCTTAAGTGAAGGGTCGCCAACAATTTCTCCGGACACAGCACCAGCTATCTCTTTGAGAGTTTTTTCCATAAAGAAGTATTCGGGTTGGACCAAGACTACTTACGGTTGTTAAGCTTGTTAACTACCATCTCAGTAAGGTCTGTTCCGCCCGTGATGACCACCTGTTTGTCGAACACCATATCGATGCCGACCTTCTTGGCAACTTCCTTGGTGGCGTCCAGGATCTCCTGTTGGATCTTCTGGGTAAGCCTTCTGTTCAGCTCGACCAGTCTTTCTCTTTTTGGCTCAAGCTTTTCTTCAAGTTCTTTGCGAAGCTTATCGAGTTCAGATCTTTTCATGTCCTTTTTCTCAGCTTCCGCTAGTTTCTTCTGAGAGCTTTCAAATTCCTTCTTGAAGGATTCTTCCTGCTTAGACACCTCTTCCTGTGCCTTTTCGGTCGCTTTATATTCCTTGAATACCTTCTGGACGTCTATATATCCCATTCCTGCCCCGGCTGCAAAAGCAGAACCTGCTATGCCCATAAAAAATGCCGTTACTAATACTAAAACCATGAATTTTTTCATAACATTACCTCCCAGTAATTTTGAACAACGAAGGGATTATATATCAAAAACCGTCTATTTTGCAAGTGTTTTTTTGTGCCCTTTTTGTGTGTCTTTTCGGCTGCTTTTTCTGCTTGAAGCCTTAATATGTATCATCAATATCGATATATCCGCAGGATTAACGCCTGCGATGCGCGAGGCCTGTCCGATGGATATTGGCTTTATTTTTGAAAGCTTCTGCTGTGCTTCGCGGGTTATACCATTGATAGTGTCATAGTCAAGGCTGTCCGGAATCCTGAAGTCCTCCAAGTTCTTCAGTCTTTCCACCTGTTCGAACTGCCTTTTTATGTAACCAGCGTATTTTATGTTGATCTCGATCTGTCTCTGAATGTTCCCGGGTATATGGTCGCTCTCCGGGAACCAGTGCTCTATATCCCTGTAGGAAATATTCGGATATCTAAGTATATTCGCCAGTGACTGAACACTGCTGATGGTGATGCCGAGCGGTTTTAATCGCCTGTTCATTTCCACTGTTGGTCTTATCTTTTTACCGTTCAATTCCGCTATTTTACTCTCCATCATCTTCTTTTTCTTGAGAAAGTGCTTATATCTTCCTTCTTTTACAAGCCCGACATGGTGCCCCTTTTCGGTAAGCCGCAGGTCCGCGTTATCCTGCCTCAGCAGCAGCCTGTACTCTGACCTTGATGTCATCATCCGGTACGGCTCCGCGTGATCCTTTGTTATAAGGTCATCAATTAAGGTGCCTATATATGAATCATCCCTTCTTAAGATCAAGGGTTCCTTTCCCTTCACTTTCATGGCGGCATTAATGCCTGCAACTATTCCCTGCGCGGCTGCCTCTTCGTATCCGGAAGTACCGTTTATCTGCCCGGCATTGAATAATCCGGATATATCTTTTGTTTCCAGCGTCCGCTTTAATTGTGATGGGATAACATAGTCATACTCGATGGCGTATCCAGGCCTTACGATCTCAACATGCTCAAGCCCCGCCATTGTGTGCAGTAATTTCCTCTGGACATCTTCCGGTAGGGAAGTATTAAGTCCCTGCGGATACATTTCCAGAGTTGTCCTTCCTTCCGGCTCAATGAATATCTGGTGCCTTTCCTTATCCTTGAACCTTACCACCTTGTCTTCAATTGACGGACAATACCTTGGGCCGACGCCCTTGATCTTTCCGGCATAAAGAGGAGACCTGTCCAGGTTGGCCAATATGATCTTATGTGTTTTCTTGTTCGTATGGGTCAGATGGCAGGGCACTTGCGGCAGCTCTACCTGCGGGTTCTCCGGCATCTTCATTCCCAGATCAGCATATTCCCATATGAAGGAGAACAGGTTCAGGTTTTTATCGCCTGGCTGTATGGTCATCTTCGAGAAATCAATGGTCCTTCTGTCGATCCGCGGCGGGGTGCCGGTCTTTAGCCGCCCAAGCTTCAACCCTATCTTTCTTAAGCTGTCCGATAATCCTTTTGAAGGGAATTCTCCTGCCCGCCCGGCCTCCATGTGCTTTAATCCGGTATGTATAACGCCGTTCAGGAATGTTCCCGTGCACACAACAACCGTCTTTCCTATATATATGACGTCGAGTTTTGTCCTGACACCTTCAACTCGGTTATTCCTGTTAACCAGTATTTCCTCGACAAGCCCCTGCTTAAGATCAAGGTTTTCCTGATCTTCCAGGGCTCTTTTCATATTTATGTTGTACATTTTCTTGTCCGATTGGGCCCGAAGCGACTGCACTGCCGGTCCTTTGGTAGTGTTCAGTATCTTCATCTGCAGGAAAGTTTTGTCGGTGTTCATTCCCATTTCCCCGCCAAGGGCGTCCACTTCCGAGACAAGCTGGCTCTTTGCAGGCCCCCCAACAGCCGGATTGCAGGACATAAGCGCTACCGTATCGGCGTTTCCCGTTATAATAATGGTCTTGCAGCCGATCCTTGCCGCAGCAAGCGCGGCCTCGCAGCCAGCATGCCCGGCCCCGATCACGATCACATCATACTCTTTTGGATATTTTATGAACTTTGAAGGCATAACCTGTAAATGTTACCAGATTATTAAAATGCAGACAAGGATAGAAATAAAAATGGTCTCATTATTGCATGAACATATTTATGGCTGGAAAGTCTTATGAATATTGACTTTCCTATTGCATGGGGCGTATAATTAACCATATTAATATGTTGCTTTAATTTAATAAAAGGAGGCGAATAAAATGGGAATGATCCAGTTGGAGGAAGTTGATGCGACAAAGAGAGCCGAATTGGCAAAAAAGGGCCTAAATGATCTCAAGACCCTTCTGGAGGAGGAACTGACACAGAAAAGAATTACTTCTGCAGAAAAGGAGGCCCTCTTGCGTGTAGGGGGCGAATTCTTTGATCTTATAGATGCTGGCACCATATTACCGAAGAAATGGGGTTCAAGCGAACGCTATGCGCTACCCGGGAAAGAAAAGTTTATAAAGGCATCAAGCTTTATATATTATCTGCACAAAACTTTTATACCAGAAAAGTAAATCATTGGTAAGGAGGTAATGGATCATGGTTAAAGTAAATCCATCAGACGCCGGTAAAATAGTATCGCAGGAAAATAAATTATCAAAAAAGGCACAAACGGTAATAAAGGAATTGCAGGAAAACATTATAGGAGACGACCTATCCAAGGTAGAGAGAGCAGAACTTATTCAGTTCTTACAAAAATTTGACGCGTTATCCCCGGAATTAAAAGGGAAACTTCTCGATCTCCTACAAGATGTAAGTACACCAGCTACCCTTACCATGCGATATGGTGTTTGTGATTTTTCTTTTCTGAATGAATAACAAAAATCCAGATATTACAAGATATATCTGGAAATTAGGCCCAAAATGTGTGGTTTGGGAGCTGACACTCGGCTGCAATTTGCACTGTTGGCATTGTGGGGCTAGCGCCGGAGAAGCACGAAAAAATGAATTAACAACTGAAGAAGCCCTTGATCTTTGCGAAGAACTGGCCAAAATTCGAACAGAAGCTATTTCATTGATGGGAGGAGAGCCGTTTTTACGTAAGGATATCTTCCAGATCGCTCAAAAGATAAAAGATCTAGACCTCAAACTTTATATAATAACCAACGGGATGTTAATTGATGAAAAACTGGTAAAAATGTTGGTCGATCTAAAACCCAATTCTATTGGTTTGAGCCTTGATGGCGGAACGGCCGAAGTTCATGATGAGATCAGGGGAAATGGGACCTTCAAAAAAGCTATGGAAGCGCTGAACATGCTTGTGGCCGCTGGTTTGCACTGCACTGTAATTACTGCATTAAATAAAACGAATGTTTATGAACTTCCTAAAATTAGAGATCTCTTGCTAAAAAGAGGTATCGGGTGGCAGATCCAAATGTGTAGTGGACATGGAGAGAGGTTTCATGAGGGATTTATGCTATCTCAAGAGGAATTTTATTGGGCAGCAAGTTTCATTGCGGAAACCAGGTCAAAATACTCTCTAAAAGAAATGCCAATAACCGGTGGGGACGATTTTGGATATTTTTCGAATTGTTTGCCTCTTGTGTCTCTTGCCACTGATTATTGGCGAGGATGCTTTGCCGGGATAAGGAGTTTGGGTATTACTAGTGATGGGGGAATTAAGGGTTGCCTTAGTCTGCCTGATGAATTTCTCGAGGGCAACATTAGGAACAGGAAATTATCAGAAATATGGAATGATCCTGATTCTTTTGCTTATAATAGACGATTTGAAAAAGAGCATTTGCAGGGCTTCTGCAAAACATGTGAACATGGCGAAACTTGCAGAGGCGGCTGTTCCGATATCGCATACTCTTTGACCGGTTCGCTGCATGATAATCCTTTGTGCTTGTATCGCATCGAAACTGAGAAGCAATGCCTGACTGTATAATATGCGGGAAGTCCTTTCCCACTTTATCGAAAACCCTGCCTTTCTGTCATACTTGTCTAAAAAATAGTTTTGAAGAAATATTCCCTGCCGTTAAGCATACACATGCTGAAATTCGCCAAAAGTTAGGACTACCCCCGTATCTTTCCATATCTAATAATGGCATGACGTGCACCAGGTGTGTTAATCAATGTAAAATACAAGAGGGAAAAATTGGATATTGTGGTTCTTATAAAAATGAGAATGGCAAGCTAGAAGGGATCTATAAAGAGAAGACAACCTATTTTTACAAGAAGAACCTTATCAGTTATATGTTGACCAAACTATGTCAAAAACGAGGCTGCTCTAAATCAAAGGAAGCAGGAGGCACTGCTAAGAACTTAGGGATTATGTATTGGACGTGTAATTATAACTGTCTATCTTGTCGTAATGTCGGGGGATGGGAAAAATTAAATGAAATAACTCCCGGAGGCTTGAAAATTGAGTCATTTATCGATGAGGTTGATGAAAATGTAGAATGCGTTGGTTTTTTTGGGGGGGATCCTGTGGCCCAAATTGACCACGCATTTAAATGCTGTGAATATTTAATAAATAAAAAGAATAAAATTCCCAGTATATGCTGGGAAACGAATGGGGCTATGAACTCCCGAATAATCCGTAAGATGGCCGAATATTCTTATTTAACAAAAGGATGTATCAGGCTGGACCTGAAAACCTTTAACGATAATTTACATATTGCATTGACCGGATCTTCCAATAAATGGACATTTAAAAATGTTGAAATTTTAGCGGACATTTCTAGAAGCGTGAAAACATATAAATTTCTAACTCTCAGCACTCTCTTGATGCCCGGGTATGTAGAAAACGAAGAAGTTTCTGCGATTTCAAGATTTATTGCCTCGATTGATAAAAGCATTCCCTATAGGATCATTAAGTTTCTTCCCGGATTTTACCTTAATGATATTCCAGAAACATCAAGTAAAGATCTGTTGAGCGCTAAAGAAGTGGCACAAAATCAAGGATTAAATGATGTCGAAGTTATTGAGTTGATTTTGAAGAGCAATGAGCCGGAGCTTTGGGCGTAATGTCTAGTAAGATTAATAAGTAGTGTGTTGGGCTCGCTGGTACAGCAATAAAATGTTATAATCCCGCAAGCGTAATTGTTAAGGGGGATTTTTCTTGAAGATCATAGACAAAAAAGAGCTATCGATACCGGAGATCAAGGTTATCCGTTATGCCAGATTCCGCGATCACCGCGGATATTTCACGGAATCATACAACAAAAAGGATTTTTCCGAGATCGATTTCATGAAAGGCATCGAATTCGTCCAGTGCAACGAAAGTTTCTCCAAAAAGGGGACTGTGAGAGGGCTTCATTTCCAGTGGAATCCTTACATGGGGAAGCTCATCCGCGTTATATCCGGCCGCATGGTGGATCTGGTGTTGGATATAAGGAAGGGTGCCCCGACATTTGGTAAAATAATCGCCCATGATATGCCGGCCAAACCTACCGATGACAGCAACGAATGGATATGGGTCCCCCCGGGATTTGCCCACGGGAATTTCTTTACCGAAGATACCTCGATCGAGTATTTCTGCTCTGGAACATACAGCCCAGGGTGTGAAGCGGGTATATCGCCCCTGGCTGGCGATATTGATTGGTCCATATGCGACCCGGCATTAAAGAAGCTTTTTGATTCCGTTGCGCCGGGTACCAAGCTGATAACAGATAAGGATAAGAACGGATTTTCAGTGGCAGGATGGGAAAAGGATAAGCGATCGGATAACTTCATCTTTGGAAAGACCTGAGCTGCTTGCCCGGGCCCTCCCATGGTGATATAATCCATCAGATTTGGAGAAAAAATGTCTAAAGTAAAGTACAAAAGGATACTTCTTAAACTTTCCGGCGAGGTCTTCGGCGGCAAACAGAAATACGGCATTGATCCGGAAACCCTCGATGTTATAGCTGAAGAGATCAAAGGCTTAAAGAAGCATAAGATTGATATTGCGATCGTTTCCGGCGGCGGCAACATATTTCGCGGTCTTGCCGGTTCCGCAAAAGGCATGGACAGGGCTACCGGAGATTACATGGGAATGCTTGCCACGGTCATAAACTCCCTGGCGCTGCAGGATGCCCTGGAGAAAAAAGGTGTGGACAGCAGGGTCCAGACCGCAATCGAGATGCGGGCGGTCGCTGAAACATTCGTTCGGAGAAGATCAATGAGGCACATGGAAAAAGGAAGAGTCGTCATCCTTGCTGCCGGGACCGGAAACCCTTATTTTTCAACAGATACAGCTGCTGCTCTTCGTGCGGCAGAACTGGATGCCGATGTCATACTTAAAGCTACAAAAGTTGACGGTGTGTACGACAAAGATCCTGTTCATAACCCAAAAGCAAAAAGGTATACGAAATTGAACTACCTGGAAGTTCTCAATAAAAAGCTCAAGGTCATGGACTCGACAGCTACTTCACTTTGCATGGATAATCATATACCGATCGTCGTATTTGACGTTGCCAAGCACGGCAACATTGAGAAAGTCGTTCTTGGTAAAAGCGTAGGAACGATCATTACAAAGTAAATTAACCGCACCATAATTAATTACTAGGAGGAGAGTATTATGACGGATCTGGCCAAGAATTCTGAAGACAGGATGAAAAAAACGATCGATAACATGAAAAAAAGTATGGCTGCAGTAAGGACCGGAAGGGCCGCGCCGAGCTTACTGGATCATGTGGTGATAGAGTACTACGGGACCAAAGTCCCGTTGAAGCAGATGGCTTCTGTTTCTGCTCCGGAGCCAAGGCTTCTGGTCATTCAACCTTATGACAAAAGCGCGATCCAGAGCATAGAGAAAGCCATAATGACTTCCGACCTTGGGATACAGCCGGCCTCTGAGGGCGGAGTTATAAGGTTATCATTCCCGCAGCTTACTGAAGAAAGAAGGAAGGACCTGGTCAAGCTGGTCAAGAAAGAAGCGGAAGATTACAAGGTCTCTATAAGAAGCATAAGGCAGGATGCCATGAAGGAGATCAAAAAGGAACTTGATGACAAGAAGATCTCCGAGGACCAAAAAAAGAACAAAGAAGATGCAATACAAAAATTGACAGATAAGTACACTAAAGATGTTGAAGGATTGCTGGCTGCCAAAGAAAAAGAGGTAATGGAGATCTAATCCTATCCTCCGTAAGCGGGTCCCCACATGTTCAAGCTTTTTAAAATATTTATAAAACCGCGCCGTAAAGCTAAGACAAATACTCCTAAGCACATCGCTATTATAATGGACGGTAACGGCAGATGGGCAAGAAGACGCGGCC
This sequence comes from Candidatus Margulisiibacteriota bacterium, assembly GCA_042577445.1. Classification (GTDB taxonomy): domain Bacteria; phylum Margulisbacteria; class WOR-1; order CAVSGV01; family JBHPDX01; genus JBHPDX01. Next base: position 18,531 of record JBHPDX010000019.1, read on the forward strand.
TTCCAAGAATAGAGGGCCATCGCCGAGGGGCTGTGTCTCTGAAGGAAATGGTCAAGTCATGCGCTAAGTTAGGGGTCAAATACCTCACAGTTTATGCTTTTTCCACAGAGAACTGGAAGCGCCCTAAACCAGAAGTGAATTTCTTAATGGATCTTCTTTCACAGACCATAGATAAAGAGGTCGGTGAACTGAAGAAAAATAAGGTCAGATTAAGGTTCCTCGGTAAAATACACATGCTGCCCGCAAAACTGCAGAATAAAATAAAGAAATCTGAAAGGCGAACGGCAAAGAACAAAGGATTACAGCTCAATGTCTGTCTGAGCTATGGAGGGCGAGCAGAGGTTGTCGACGCGGTCAAATTACTGCTTAAAAAACGGGTGGATAGTGGTAAAATAACTGAAAAGCTGTTCTCGAAGCATCTGTATACCGCAGGGATGCCCGATCCGGACCTGCTTATAAGAACAGCATCCGAGTTCAGGGTCAGTAATTTTTTGATCTGGCAGATCGCTTATTCTGAGATCTGGATAACCGATACATTATGGCCTGATTTTAGAGAAAAGCATCTGCTGGAAGCCATCGGGGAGTATAAAAAAAGAGAAAGACGATTTGGGAGATTATAAATGATACCAAGATTATTAACGATGCTTGTTGCCATACCTATAATATCCTTATGCACTTATGTCGGCGGCTGGCCTTTCTTTGCTCTTGTAGCTTCCTTAGCTTTATTTTCCCTGAATGAATTCTATAATCTTATGTCCAAAAAGGGCATTAAACCTTCATTTTTTGTCGGTAATGCCGTTACCCTGTTCTTTATGTGGTTCGCCAGTTTTACGCTAAAGCACCCGCATTGGGAACCATATGTAATAGGTATACTGACCGCCGGTATCATTGTCGCATTTTCATCGAGTATCTTTGTCAAGAAAACTGAGAACACGATAGTTGATATTTCAATAACCCTATTAGGCATATTATATGTTGGGTGGATGTTCAGCTATTTAACGCTTGTAAGGGAATTGACCCCGCACGGCGCCTATCTTTTCTTTTTAATGATCGCCATATGGGCCAATGATATTGCCGCTTATCTTATAGGCTCAAAGATCGGAAGAATAAAGTTAAGCCCGTTCATCAGTCCCAAGAAGACGGTTGAAGGGGCAATTGCCGGGTTTATCGTCTGTATTATCGCGGCCGGTATATTCAGCCAATTCATCGGGATGAATTTAACTCATGCGTTGATACTCGGTGTCATTGTAGGGATCATGGGGCAGGTGAGCGATCTTGTGGAGTCCCTGATCAAGAGAGATGCAGGGGTCAAGGATTCCAGTTCGATCCTACCTGGGCACGGCGGATTCCTTGATAGAATGGACAGCTTTATACTTACCGCACCGATAATGTTCTATTATATTTCCTGGTTCGTCGGATGAGCTACAATATCCGCATAGTGCCCATCAGAAAAGTAAGAAAGCTTGTAAAATCCGCTTTAGCCGAAGATATTGGAAGCGGCGATATAACTACCAATACGATCATCCCTCCTAAAAAAAACATAGCTGCGAAAATCATTACCAAAGAAACCGGTGTTATTGCCGGGCTTGCCGTAGCAAAAGAAGTATTTCGATCTGTCAGCTCAAAGATCAAATTTACAAGAAAACTGCGTGACGGGCAAAGGGCCAATGCCGGAAAAGTTATTGCTGTGATCAAAGGCCCGGCTCGCGGAATACTTGCAGCAGAGCGGACAGCGCTTAATTTTCTTCAGAAACTTTCCGGGATCGCTACTTTAACCGCTAAATTTGTCAAAACCGCAGGCAGCAGAGTTCAATTGCTGGATACCAGGAAAACCTCCCCCGGATTACGCATGCTTGAAAAATACGCTGTTTTTTCCGGCGGCGGCCGTAACCATCGTTTCGGCCTTTATGATGCCGTACTTATAAAGGATAATCATCTTGTAGTTGCCGGCAGCTTGAAGAAGGCAGTTAGACTTGCAAAGAAGAGATACGGGAAGGTTGAAGTCGAAACTAAGACATTAAAGCAGGTCAAAGAAGCGATCGAAGCAGGCGCTAACCGCATTATGCTCGATAACATGAGCATAGCTGATATAAAGAAAGCTGTCAGATCGATAAAAAAGGCGAAAAGAAAAATAGAGATCGAAGCTTCCGGCGGCATTAATCTATCTAATATCAAGAAAGTTTCCGGCACTGGAGTTGACTTCATTTCCATCGGAGCTCTTACTCATTCCGCGAAGGCTTTGGATATTTGTTTAAAAATAATAGGATAACCTGAGAAACGTTTAACGTCCTTCTTGATATCTATTATAGTCGGCAAATCCTTCTCCATCTCGACTATCCCTATTTTCATCCGGTGAAGGGATAATCCTTTGTGATGTACAGTAATGCCAACTCCGCCCATCTGATGCATATGCGTCAGGTATCATAATAGGTATTTTTTTAAATCCATCCGGTACATGGTCAAACTTACCGCATCCCCCAACATCATCATAAGTTATAACGGGATTATGCATGAGAGCCCCCAAATGCACTGGAACGGCGGTTTTAACTAATCCTTCATGTAATATTTGTACGGATTCTCCAGGGCGAAGGTTCGCAAACAGTGATAATTCCCCGAGAGTTTTCAGTGTAACGGCGCCTTCTGGGAATTGGAACGTAACTTTACTGTAAGATAAATCTTCGTTTAATGCTTTCCGTAATGTTGATAATGTTTCGCGGCTGCGGTCCAATGTTCTTGTTGCAAGGTCAAATCTGCGTAGATTTTGGGCTTCTGTAATAATTTGCTGATCATACATGTCTCCGGCAGCAAGAAACTCTATGAACCTTTCAGCTGGAAGTGCAAGCGATTTGTTAGGAGACAAACAAAAAGCGACGTTTGGATTCGCCCTTGAATATTCTATCAGCCTCATAGGCATTCCCGGCCTGGCGACGCTCCCTATATTTGCATTTAAACCCATAAATATCACTCCTTAAGAAATTATTTGAAGGAAACGCATAAAACATAAAAATTGGAGCCTATTCCCCTCTATTATATATATCGACAAAAATGAGGGAATATTTCAGCCGGTTCAGAAATAAGGCCATATGGTGTATAATTCCACCTATGGGATTTTCACTTGGAATAGTCGGACTTCCGAACGTAGGCAAATCCACTCTGTTTAACGCCATTACAAAGGCGGGAGCAGCTGCATCAAATTATCCGTTCTGTACCATTGATCCGAATGTAGGAATAGTTGAAGTTCCGGATGAACGGCTTAAAGTCCTGGCGAAAATGCATAATTCTAAGAAAATAACCCCTACGGCGATAGAATTTGTTGATATAGCAGGATTAGTGAAAGGCGCATCAAAAGGCGAGGGATTAGGGAATAAATTCCTGGCAAATATCCGAGAGGTTGATGCTATTGCTCATGTGGTCCGCTGTTTTGAAGACCCTAATGTTACGCATGTGGACGGAAATATTGACCCAAAGCGCGATATAGAAGTGATAGAGCTGGAACTTATATACTCAGATCTGCAGACCGTTGAAAAAATACTTGATGCGGCGGAAAAGAAGGCAAAAACAGGAAAGCCTGCAGAAGTAAAGATCAGGGATGTTTATAGAAAGCTCAAGGGGCACCTCGAAAAAGGTGATCCTTTGCGCACCCTTGAATTACATGCAGATGAAAAAGAAATAACTAAAAATGTGCCTTATCTTACCAATAAACCTGTATTATATGTTGCAAATATAGGCGAAAACCAGATAAAAGACGGTGAAAACGACCAAAATGTAAGGATCGTGAAGGAAATAGCCTCGAAAGAGAATGCCGCCGTAGTCGTCATCTCTTCAAAGATCGAATCAGAAATCGCTGAACTTCCAGATGACGAAGCAAAAGCACTGCTTAAAGATTATGAATTAACTGAATCAGGCTTATTGAAACTGGCCCATAAAGCATATCAATTACTTGATCTGATAACATATTTAACATCAGGAGAAACGGAAACAAGGGCTTGGACCATTGTAAGCGGGACAAAAGCCCCGCAGGCGGCCGGCGTTATTCATTCAGACTTTGAAAGAGGATTCATAAAAGCTGATGCAATAAGCTTTGACCAGCTAAAAACCGTTAAAAGTTTACACGAAGCCCGCGAAAAAGGCTTGATCCGTCAGGAAGGCAAGGAATATATAGTAAAAGACGGGGATGTTATAGTGTTCAAATTTAATGTTTAGCAGAGCAAATATAGGATTGCCTAAATAAATCCGGCATGCTATACTTTCCCTTTGTTTCTGAATTTTAAGGAGGATGATCCGTTGAAAAAGTACGAAGCGATCTGCGTATTCAATCCGACAGTTGAAGAGGATAAGAGAGTTGATCTGACGTCAAAAATAGAGAAAAAGATCACAGATCTTGGCGGCAAGATCGAAAAAGTGGATAAAATAGGCGTCAAACGGCTTGAAACCCCTTTCAAGAAGCACAATACAGTTAAAGAAGGCTATTATATTGGCGTATACTTTGAAGCGGAAAGCGATCTGCCTACCAAATTAGTCGCGCATTTGCGTATCATTGAGGAATTAATGAGATATTCATTGATCGCATCTAAAGTGGCAAAGGCTGAAAAGATTGAAGTAGAGCTTCCAGGGGCAGAGGTTGAAGAAAAGGCCGATTTCCCACAGGCTTAGGATAAGCATAATGGCAAATTTGAACAGGATAATATTGGTTGGAAAGCTTACATCAGATCCAGAACTTCGATATACAGTT
>JBHPDX010000020.1:0-22434 GCA_042577445.1 Candidatus Margulisiibacteriota bacterium
AAGTTATGCCGATAGTTGCATCGGAAAAACTATCTTCCTTTTGGGTCAAATAAGTTTTTATGGCTTTGGTAATATCCGCTTCGATCTCCTTAACAGAATAAGAAAATGCGCTGAAAGCGAATAACACCAACAAAAATAAAGCGATTAATATCCCTTGTAAACTTTTCCTCACTATTGTTTGATCCTCTCAAGGGCTGTCAGCATTGCGTCGTATGACTGCACCGCTTTTGCGACCGTATCAAACACTCTCTGGATCATTACCATTCTCATCATTTCAGAGATAACATCAACGTTCGAGGTTTCCAGAGAGAATTGATTAATAGAACCGAAACCCTCCTGATTAGCTATCCCTTCTATCGGCTCTCCCGCGGATTCCGTCATCTTAAAAAGGTTCTGCCCGATACCTTCAAGCCCGCCGGCATTAACGAACCTTGTAAGGGTAAGCTGTCCTACTTCTTCCGGTTCCGTGCTGTTGTTCACGGAAGCAAGGACGGTTCCGTCTTGATTGATTATAACACCCGTTGCGCCCTCAGGAATAACAATGGCCGGCTGGATCTTATAACCGTTAGGGTCGACCAGATTCCCCTCATTGTCGACATGGAGATTTCCTGCCCTGCCGTAAGCGGCCTCACCATCAGGCATCATGAATCTAAAGAATCCTTCTCCCTGTATCGCAACATCAAGCGGGTTATTCGTTATCTCAATAGTTCCCTGTCCAAAATCCTTCGTTGTTGCAGCAACCCTGACACCTGTCCCATATGTTGAAGGACCATAAGGCGGGATTACACCCTCCTTAAGCATCTGTTCTCTCAGCTCTTTCTGAAAAGACCTTTCAATAGTAAAAAGATTCTCTTTTTCGGTCCTGCCGCGTTTAAACCCGACGGTCCTTGCATTGGCAAGATTATTGGTTATATCAACCATTTCATCTTCAAAAACATTCATCCCTGTTGCGGCAACGTAAAGCGGTTCAAACATAAATTACCTCCTTACTTTTATTGAGAAGGACGCCCCATCTCTATTGCACGGCTCATCATAACATCTCGATTAGAAATGATCTTAGCATTCAATCCATATATCCTGGATAGATATACCAGCTCCATCATGGAGTCGACCATGTTAACATTAGAAGTCTCAACATATCCCTGGATCACCCTTGGGACATCTATTATTTTTTCATTCGCCCTTGATGTCGCTTTAAATGTTGATCCGCTAAGAGGATCAAGCGACGAAGGATCTTTGAATCCCACCACCCTGAGCTGATCTTCCTTTACGCCGTCAACAAGTATCTCTCCTGTTCCTGTTACTTCGATCTCGCTCCCGGGAGATATGCTTATAGGTCCGCCTTCACCAACGACCGGATGATTGCCCGCCGTAGTCACGACCCTGCCGTCCATATCCAAAGTAAACCTTCCGTCCCTGGTATACCCTCTTCCTGCAGGGGTCTCAATAACAAAAAAGCCATCTCCGCCGATGGCTACATCCAATTTGTTCCCGGTACGCAGAAGTGTTCCGGGCGTCTGGTCATGCCTGATAGTTTCAACCTTAGGTATCTGGGTAGTAGACCTGTTCTGAGCGGCATCAAGATATGTAGGGAAAGATTGTATAACTGCGTCAGCTCTTCGAAAACCGGGCGTTTCCGAATTCACCATATTATTCATCAAAACTTTTACCTTAGCGTCGGTCGACTCGATACCTGCCCCTCCAACCTCGAGGATTGGATCGCTCATTTTGTGACCTCCAAACCAATTCGAATTTCAAGACGCCAAAAGGACTTTTGAATCCGCGCACCGCCCCATAAAGTCTTTCGGAACAATCGATTTTTATTAGTCCTATAAGTAGAATTATAAGGTGGAAACGGGAAAAAATCAAGTGGCACAATGATAAATCGAGGTTGTTTAGTAAGGGATGACCTACTTTTTAGGGGATTTTTTTTCCTCCTTTATGCGTGCAATGAGTTTTTCTTTTTTCTCGGCCATTTTATCCAGCTTATAAACAAAAAAGAGGACCTGCGCTACCAACACATAAAGCTCAGGAGGCACTTCGGAATCAAGCTCGATCTTTCCTAGCATCTCGGCCATTTTTCTATCTTCATATAAGGGGATCTTGTTCTCTTCTGCTACCCGAAGGATCTCTTCCGCAACCGTCCCCTGCCCTGTGGCAATAATAAAAGGGGCTTTGTCCTTCTCAATATCATAGCGAAGCGCTACAGCGGCTCTTCTTTTTGCGGTTTCCTTTTTACTTTTTTCTTCAGCCAACGCTTAACTCCCTCTCTCTACTTAAGCACTGGTATCAACCAGCATTAGATCTTCAACGCCCAGGAACGGTATCATGTAGGGTTTTACGGCACATATGGAAGGATTTACGTTCACCTGCACCTTTGTCGCCTGAAAATCCTGATCAGCCAATGCCGAGGCAAGTTTTTGCGACTCAGCGGCAACAATCCCTTTAATCTCATCATTCTGAGTATTAAATATGAACTCAACTGTTTTATTTTTCACCGTCATGTTTATTGCGAGCTTGCCCAAATTCAAAGTATCCAGCGACATTATTATCTGGGTGTCATTAGGATCGATCTTCTTGCCGCCTGATTTAGCATCCCTTTTAATTATTATTTCTGCGGTTTGAGGCGGCTTAGACATACTGTTAGGTATCTGATAGTACGAATAATTCATGTCCGCCTTCCCGCTCTGTTTGGATAAGAAGGACTGAGATACGATATTGGCGATCGCCTGGTCCAGTGCTTCCATGGTACTAAGCATATTGGATTGAACGATCTGCCCTTCGGCGGTATCCGGCAGAGAGGCCCCTTCCTGAATACCCGAAAGCAAGGCTTTTAATGCTCTCATATCATTTACCAACTCGGTCCTGCCGGAGGAATTGTTGCCGGAAAATCTGAATTTCTTTGGAAGCCCCGTCATACTGTCATCAAACTGCGCGAGAAGCGCGGTAAGAGCCTGAAGGATCTCTGTAGGAAGAACGCCTTTTGCCATACCTAGCGCCGCTTGAAGATCTGCAGCGTTTGCAGAAACATTCAAAAGCTGTGAGGCAAGTTTAGGGTTCTCTTTCAAAAATGTTGCCAGAGCTTTCGTCGCCTCCGGAGAATCCACCCCTTTCATAAGGAGCAGTATCGCCGCTTCCTGACTCGCAACGCTCTTATCTGTACCGGAGATCATGTTCAAAACCTGGGCAAAACTTTCCTTGGAAACTTCCATGCCATACCTAAGCATTAAAGTTGCCAGCTTAACGTTTGAGTCCGTGGCCTGGATCTGCTGGCTTACTAGATGCTGCTGCAGATCTTTTACAGTAAATTCTTTTGTGACCTGCTGCTTCGCTTGAGCTTGAGATTTAGCGTTTTCTTTTGCTGCCTGTGCGGCTTGCTGCGCTTCTTTTGCCGCCTGCGCAGACTGTGTAGACTGTGCCGACTGTGCAGACTGTGCCGACTGTGTAGACTTTGTCTGAGTCGGTTGAGGTGTGACCGGCGATGTAGGAGTCTTTTTACCTGTCGGCCAGATAACTGGACGACCCGGGTGAAGGCTCCCGCCTGAAGTTGCCATATCCTGAGACATAATTTACCTCCAAAATTGCCTAAATATTACGCTTAAACATCTGGCTTGTCAAACTTTTCTGACTACATAGATCCTCTCTACTTATTTATCGTATCAGAGAGGGAAAAACTTGCATTGAAAATGTTGGGAGGGTTGAGTTGGTTAGGAGTGTTGGTATCGTTGAGAATGTTGGGTTGGTTGGGACTGGGCGGGGAACCATATTAACCGTCATAACTAACGTAACCAGCTTAACCAAGAAACTACTTTTTCTCTTTCCCTTTGGCTTCCGGCTTTGCTTTTTCTTCGGCCTTTGGTGCAGCTGCCTTACCCGGCTGTGCAGGCTTTTCTCCTTCAGCAGGAGCCGCCGCCCCTTCGGCAGGAGCCGCCGCGCCCTCAGCAGGCACAGCACCCTCTTCCAGCGTAGGCGCAACTTCTTCTTCTTTGGTCGGAGCAGCTATTGTGACCAGCATATCTTCCGGGTTTGTCAGGATCTCTATCCCCTTCTCCGGTTTTAGGTCGGAGACATGAAAACCGTCGCCGATCTTTAACTCTGAAACATCCATCTCAAAATGACTGGGAATATTGCCAGGGAGACACTTGATCTCGACTTCTCTAAGGCCGGGAACAAGAATTCCGCCATCATCCTTGACTCCCACTGCTTTACCAATGAGATTCACCGTAACTTTAGTTTTGATCGCCTCTTCCATCTTGATCTTGAGAAAATCCAGATGAATTATTTGGTCATTCAGCGGGTTTCTCTGGATGCCGTGAGTTAAAACAGGCAGAGTTTGCGCTTTAGTTCCATCTTTTATCTTCAGTGTTATAAGCGCATTGTGACCGGCCTCTGACTTAAGTATCTTGTCGAACTTTTTATAATCTACTTCTATGGAGAGAGCTTGGAGATCCTTACCATAAACAATTGCAGGGATTACCCCCTGCGCACGCAGCCTACGAGCCTTGCTTGTGCCGGCTTTTTCTCTTTTCTTTACTTCTAACTCTACCTTACTCATGTGCGCCTCCAAAACCTTGACAGTTTACCATACTATTAAAATCCTGACAAGAAAAAGTTTCACTATGATGAGGCTTCTTCCGTGGACACGGGGGTAATTTCCAGGCGGTTGTCCCTGTACCATGTAAGCACTTTTCTTGCGATATGAGCTGTGACACTGTCGCCATGCTCCCCTTCCTCAACGAACGATGCGATCACGATCTGCGGATCATCCACAGGAGCATAACAAATGAACCAGGCATGGGGCTTTTTAGGATTTTCGGCCGTGCCTGTTTTACCGGCAGCCGGGATACCCTCCACATTTGCAGCTATTCCCGTACCGCGTTCAACCACCTGCACCAGAGTGGCCTTAAGTTTTTTGTGATTTTCTTCGCCGATAGGGATGTCCCCAATATCTTTTGGTTCATATGCATAAATTATCTCCCCATCCCTGGAAAAAACCTCTTTTAAAACATGAGGAACATATCGCTTCCCTACAGCAATAATTCCGTAAAGATTGGCCATTTGGATCGGAGTTACTTCGAGGAATCCTTGCCCGATGGCCATGTTTATCGAGTCGCCTTTGACCCAAGGTATCCCGTATGTTCGCTTCTTCCAGGATGCCGTTGGCACAAAGCCGGGCAGCTCGCCGGTCAGATCGATCCCAGTTTGCTGACCCAAACCATACTTCCTGGCATATTTGGACATCAGATCCGGGCCATTCGCAAGCCCCAACTTATAAAAAACCACATCGCAAGACCAAACAAGTCCCTCAAGGAGCCCTATATCCCCATGCCCGTCCTCCCTCCAGCAACCCGCAATTCTGTTCCCAAGCTCGAAACTGCCTGTGCAGGTTATGATCTCACCAAGCTCAAAGTTATTTTCTTGAAGGGTTGACGACAGGGTAATGGCTTTAAATATTGACCCCGGAGGATAGACCGACAAAGCTCTGTTCAAAAAGGGATGTCCCTCTTTGTCCATCCTCTGCCAGGTAGCCTTATCAAGCGGCGCAGTAAAAATGTTCGGCGCATAACTGGGACTGCTTGAAAGAGCCAGTATCTCGCCGTTGCGGGGGTTCATGACTATGACGGACCCACGCAGACCGCTTAAAGTATTCTCGACCACTTTCTGCAGTTCAAGATCGATCGTTAGACGCAGATCTTTCCCGGGGATAGGGTCAAGGGATCCCACGGTCCTGATCGGCCTTCCATAAACATCTATTTCAAGTTGTTTCCCGCCGTTAACACCCCGGAGATATCCATCATAAACGCTTTCAACCCCCTCTTTTCCGACAAAATCATCTATTCGATATCCCCGCAATCTTAATATCCTTAATTCATTCGAAGTTATCTTGCCCACATATCCCAAGACATGAGCCGCCATGCCGGCATGAGGATAATATCTTACCGGCCTCGTATTTATCACAACTCCGGGAAGTCTGTTCTTTTGTTCTTCAAGAGCAGTTACGGTATTTATTGAGATGTTATCCTTAACCAGTACCGGCTCGAACGGCCTTCGCTTCTTCTCTTCTATCTTCGCTACTATCTGCATTTTAGGTATCATGAGAAGCTTTGACAGCTTTCCAAGAACTTTGTCAATATCATCCGCCCCTAAACTGCCGGGGAAAAGATAAGCAGAAAATATGGCGCGGTTGGAAACAAGAACTTTCCCCTGCCTGTCATAAATAATACCGCGCGGCGCGATCAAAGGGATCGTTCGCGAAGAGTTCTCAAGCGACAACGCTCTGTATGTGGAATGCTGGATGATCTGCAGCAGCCATAACTTTCCGGCAAAAACAAAGAAAATTATTGCGGCTACTAGAACGGCTAATCTGGTTTTTCTGTCTGTTTCCATATTCACTTCTCAGGATCTGATAATACGGTCGCTTTCATGATCGGATAAAACACCGGGACCGAAATAATGTTGTAGAAAGAGTAGATGACAATGGTCAACAGAACATAATAGAATGTAGAGGTAGGCCTGCCAACAAAAAAGTAAAGCATCACCACATCTATAACGGCGGAAATAATGGAAACGAGAAATACCGTAACGGCCGATATCGCTTCTTCCCCGCCAAGAACATTCTCCTTGATAAAACCGATAATGTAGCCGACCATAATTTTTGAAATAGTATGAATATAAACCGTTGAAGAAAAAATATCCTGCAGAAAACCAGCGATGGCTCCGACGATCACGCCATACTTCCTTCCCATGGCAATAGCTGAAATGGTCACCACAACAAGCAGCAGGTCCGGAGCGACCCCGAACACTTTCAAGTAGGGCATTAGCACTGTCTGTACGATAAGAGTGGATATAAGGAGTACAACAAATTTAAACCAGGTCATTTGATTACCACAAAAACAGTTTCAAGTTTGGAGAAGTCCACCGTAGGAGAAAGCGTGATCTTCTGGAACAGGTCATAATCTTTTTTGCTCACTGAAAGGATCCTGCCGATAGGTATCCCTCTGGGGAACACTTCGCTCATACCGGAAGTGACAACGATATCGCCGAGCTTCATATCAGCGCTGGTAGACACATATTTCATGGAAAGAGGGCCTATGGCTCCGCCGATAACTATACCCAAACGTCTTGACCTTTGATCTACCGCAGAAACGGAAGATGCAGGATCCGTTATCAGCAGAACTTTTGAGGAATTATTTGTAACCTCAACCACCCTGCCGACCAGCCCTTCGGACGCTATAACTGCCAGATCAGGTCTTAATCCGTCCGCCTTTCCTCTGTTTATCCGGATCTCATTGAACCAATTGCTGGCAGATCGTGATATCACCTCAGCATGCAGCAGACTGTACTTAAATGAGCTGGATGCCTTATGCCGCAGGCTCACTTTTAATCTTTCGTTCTCCCCCATCAGCTCTTGAAAAGAGCTCAGCCTAGCCCGGCAAGACAATAATTCCTTTTTCAGGCTCTCATTTTCTTTTTGTGCAATTCTCAGAAAGATAATATTGCTGAAAAAACTTCTGATCCCGTTAAAAGTCGCGCTGGCAGCATATTGAAAAGGATATATTATGCCTATAGCAAGGTTTCTGGAGAATCTCAGTATTGGGGTGGTCTTAAATATCGAAAAGTTAAGAAAAACTACAGCGATCAGTATAATGGCTATCCATATTAAGTTTTTCCGTTTTTTTCGATAAAACATGACATCCTATATTGTTTTAAATGCCTCTTTTGGAAGTGACGAGCACTTTTTTCAGCGTTTCGATTTCATCCAGGACTTTTCCCGTACCATAAGCTACGCAGGACATGGGATCATCCACCACATAAACGGACATATCGGTTTCCTGGCCAATATGCTTATCCAACCCTCGCAGAAGAGAACCCCCTCCCGCCATAACGATACCTCTATCCATAATATCAGCCGCTAATTCCGGAGGCGTCTTTTCCAGCGTCATCCTTATGGCATCAACAACAGTGGATACCGGCTCTGACAGCGCATCCCGCACTTCCGAGGAAGTTAAGGTCAAGGTCTTAGGCAATCCTGTAACAAGATCTCTGCCTCTAACTTCAACGGTCCGCTCTTCTCCCAGCGGATAAGCTGATCCGATGTCGATCTTTATCTGTTCAGCAGTACGCTCACCTATCAATAGATTATAGTTCTTTCTGCAGTGAGCAACGATCGCCTCATCCATTTCGTCCCCAGCCACACGTATTGACTTTGAAACTACGATGCCGCCAAGAGCCAAAACCGCCACCTCTGTCGTTCCTCCGCCAATATCAACGATCATTGAACCGGCAGGCTCCGAGACCGGAAGGTTCGCTCCAATTGCCGCGGCCATCGGCTCTTCTATTAAATAAGCTTCGCGGGCCCCTGCATGCATTGCGGCATCAAGGACGGCTCGCTTTTCTACGCCTGTGATCCCTGACGGAACTCCAACTACGATCCTCGGCCTTACAAAAGCACTGCGATTATGCCCTTTGTTTATGAAATGCCGGAGCATCATTTCTGTAACTTCAAAATCTGCGATAACGCCGTCGCGGAGAGGCCTTACCGCAACGATATTGCCAGGGGTCCTTCCCAGCATTCCCTTGGCCTCATTGCCGATAGCGATAACCTTGCCTTTTTCTTTTTCGATGGCAACAACTGACGGCTCACAAACAATGATACCCTCCCCTTTGGCGAACACTATAGTTGTAGCGGTGCCAAGATCTATTCCCAAATCCCTTGAAAAATACCCAAACACAAAATCATAGAAACCCATTTACTTTTCCTCCTTTTAACCTTTCACAAAACAAAAGCATTTCACAACTTCAGCAGTCAAATGAATTTAGCGGTCTTGCGGCTATTCGTAAACTATCTCGGAGCTAAAGCCCTTAGCCTTTAATCTAGCAACAAGAGTTTGAGCCTGATTTCTGGCCTCAAGCGCCCCCACCTGCACGCGCCACATACCGGACATTTTCTTTATGTAATAAGGGAATCCTGTCTTGGCAAGTCTTCTGGCCATGACCTGAGCATCCCCAGATGATGCGAACGTCCCGGCAATAACTTTATAATACTTCTTGGCCGCATAGATCGCTGGATCGCTTTGCGTGGTAGTTGTCACTTTCGGCGCCGTAGCGACAGTCTTATCCGGTTCATTCACGACAGCCGGAGCAGCCTGAACAGGTGCAACCTTTTCTGCTGTCTTCACCTGAAGTGGAGTAACCGCTTTAGGTTTCGGAAATTCAACAGTGGGAATATTCTTGATCGGCGGAACAAGAACACGCTTTCCTACAAGGAAAGATATCCAAAAGCTGCCAATGACGATCGCTACTAGGAACAGGCCGACAAAAAGATTCTTGAAGAAATCGGAGGCCCCGCCCCTCTTGATCTCTTTAGAAAGATCCTTTTCGTCCTGATCGTCCCGATAGCTGGAAAGATCGTCGATTATACGTCTTTGCTCGAAATCCGTGTCTCGAAGCAGGTCCCTTAAATCTCTTCTTTCACCCATAGTAGCCTCTTCCTTCTAAAACATGCAGTAAATCGTATTATATTACGAACTATGATTCGAAGTCAATTTGTTTCGGCTCTGCGATATTTCAAATAATCGCCCACCAGATAGATCGAACCGGTTATACATATTATTCCGCCGGCGAACTCCTTTGCCATGCGCAAACTTGACCCGACCGAACTGCCGACCCGAACTTCTTTTTTCCTTGCTCTGATATGCCGGACGAATTCCGAGGGGTCCCGCGCATCGGAGTGGCTTGACCTGGTAACGATGAACATTTTCGCCACAGGCGCAAGTATGTCTATGAATTCGACAAAATCCTTGTCGTTCTGCATGCCGATGATAAAAGTTATCTTCTTTTTCAACGACACAAGATAGTGGCGCAAAAATTTTGCGCCTGAAGGATTATGCGCGCTATCGACCATAATATCCCTGGAAATGGTCTGAAGCCTTGCCGGCCAGTTCACCTTTGAAAGCCCCCTTGCCAGTGCATCCTTGTTTATCGGAAGCGTCTTGCTCATCAAAACCAAAACTGCCAATGCGGTCTCAAGATTCCGGATCTGCGCCCTGCCGTTCAATGAAAAGACTACACCTTTGATCTTTCCCAGCCTCCATGCCAGATCGAATTTTGAACCATTTTTACCTTTATCCTGAAAATTCGCGATCTTCACACCGGAACTCTTATTTATGTTGATCAGAGAAGCCTTCTGAACAACACATGCTTTTCTTATTACACTAAGCGCCTCTTTTTTGTTTTCCCATGTCACGACAGGGACCTTCCGCTTAATGATGCCGGCCTTCTCTTTCGCGATCCTGGCCACGGTTTTCCCCAAGATCTCCGTGTGCTCCAGCTCAACATTGGTCACTACAGAGGCAAGGGGCACGACAACATTTGTCGCATCAAGCCTGCCGCCCATACCAGTTTCAACAACCGCCACATCTACTTTTTCTTGGGCAAATATCAAAAAAGCGACAGCAGTAAGAAGTTCAAATTCGGTCAGCCCTTTTATGTGCGATCTATTTACGGCTTTTTTGACAGCATCAACCGCCTTAGCGAACCTTTTCTGATCTATGTCTTTTTCTTTGATCCTTATCCTTTCCGTATAATCCACCAGATGAGGAGAAGTATAAAGCCCTACTTTATACCCTTCCGCATTCAGTATAGAAGAAAGTATCGCGCAGACCGAACCTTTGCCGTTGGTGCCGGCAATATGGATGGACTTGAATTTTTTATGGGGATTGCCGAGACTCGAAAGAAGATTCCTTATCCGGCCAAGCCCTAAATGTATGCCGAACCGCTTAAAACTTTCAAGATATTCGATCGACTGAAGATAGTTCATAAGAACAGCATTGGAAGCAGGAGTTTAACGATGGAATTAATGACAGCGAACAGGAGATATCCCGTCCCGGGAAATACAAGAATGAAGATTAGTATCATAAAACCATATTGACGGAGCATATAAGCGGTCTGGGGAGAAATAAATAATTCCAAAATATGCGAGCCGTCCAGCGGCGGGATCGGGAGGAGATTAAATACGCCCAAAGCCACGCTTATCCATACAAAATTGATCAAAAAGATCGTTAAATATTGGTTTATTTCAAGTATCGGAAAAGGCAAGAGCCTTATCAATGAAGCAACGAGCCACGCTGAAAAGAAATTTGATATTGGCCCGGCCAGAGATACAATAGCTGAGCCTGTGCGGGGATCCTTAAAATTATTCGGGTTGATAGGAACAGGTTTTGCCCATCCGATCCTAACGACCATAAGCATAAGCAGGCCTATCGGGTCTATATGCGGAATGGGATTCAATGTTAACCTGCCGGCATAACGGGGCGTCGGATCCCCCAGCATATCCGCGGATTTTGCATGCGCAAACTCATGTATGACCAAAGCTATTAGTATGACCGGTATCCTGATTATCAAGGCTTCTATGCCGAACATTTTTACTTCCTTTTAAGCTCTCGGATGAGCTTTCTCGTAATCTTTTTTTAAGCGCTCCCGGCTGACACTGGTATAAATCTGCGTCGTAGAAATACTGGAATGCCCGAGCATTTCCTGGACCGAGCGCAGATCCGCCCCCATCTCCAAAAGGTGCGTCGCGAATGAGTGCCTGAGAGTATGCGGCGACGCGCCGAGACGAACTCCGGCTAACTTAACATATTTTTTAACGAGATACCACAGGCCCTGGCGCGAAAGGTTCTTCCCCAGGCGGTCCAAAAATAAATTGTCGGGGCTTTTTGCTCTTTCGAACTTTGCTCTTGCCTTATCGATGTACTCTTTCAGTGTCCGGAGAGCTTCCTTGCCGACCGGGATAATGCGTTCTTTTGAACCTTTGCCGAAACATTTAACAAAGCCCACATCCAGATTAACATCGTTCATTTTTAGGTTAACCAGCTCCGATGCTCTCATCCCCGTTGCATAAAGCAACTCAATGATCGCCCGGTCCCTTATCTGCATTATTTTTTCCCCTTTAGGGTAGACCGCAAGATGTATAGCCTCTTTAATGCTCAATGCCTTGGGAAGCTTCTTCCCTTTCTTTGGAGATACGATCTCGGAAGTCGGATCCGTTCTCGCAACACCCGTCCTTATTAAATAATGAAAAAAAGATTTGATCGCTGCCAACTTTCTTTCAATGCTTGAAGGCCTCTTCCCGCTTAAATTCAAGCCGGAGATGAATTTAGATATATTTTTATGCCCCACATCTTTTGGGTCAGTTATGCGCTCTGATCGCAGGAATTCCATGAATTGCTTCAGATCAAGACGGTAGGCGCTTAAGGTGTTGGGCGAATAGCCTCTTTCGTAATCCAGGTATCCTATAAAATCTTCCAGCTGCTTCTTGAACATGTTTATAAATATTCCTTGATATTCATTGCTAAATTTATCCCGATGATGGTCTTATTATCCCGTATTTCTCCACTTTTGATCAACTTGCCTGCGTCCTCAACCTTTAATAATTTAACTTCAATGCGCTCGTCGTCGTCGCCCTTTTGCTCCGATAAGGTCATATCCGTTGCAAGATAGAATTTGATAACTTCCGTTGAATACCCCGGAGAAGAATATCCTTCCATGACCTTCCTGATATTTTTCGCGACAAACCCCGTTTCTTCTTCGAGCTCTCTTTTTGCGGCATCGACCCCTTTTTCCCCTTTTTTCGCCAGTCCGGCCGGGAGCTCGAGCAACACATCCTCCGCGGGCTTGCGATACTGCTTCACCAGCACTATTTCATTTTTTTCTGTTAAAGCAACAACAGTCACCGCACCCGGATGTTCAACGATCTCTCTTTTAGCCACCATGCCGTCAGGCAGCTTAACTGTATCCTCGCGAAGGCCAACTATCCTTCCTTTAAATATCCTTTTTGAGCTGATAGTCTCTTCTTTGAATTCCATGGTTACCCCCGCGCCGCTTCCTGGATTATTTCCAACAGGAACTGAGCACCTTTATACATGTCACTTACAGCTACATTCTCCTTATTGGTATGAACATTATCCGCCCCGGCGCCGATTATCAAACATGGGATCCCGAAAGCGGAAAAAATATTCGCATCACTGCCCCCACCGGTGGCTTTAACCTTCGGTTTTAGCCCCACTTTTTTAGCGGAGGAGACCGCTACTTTCATGACCCTGCTTGAACGCTCTATCTCGAACGATCTATATGCCGCTGTTGCTTTAAAACGAAGCTTAGCCTTATACTTTTTACAGGCTTTTTGAAGCATCTTTTGCATGTGAAGCACCTGCCGTTTTAACTTGCGCCGGTCATGACTTCTAACCTCGCCCTTTAGAAAGACCTCATCGGGAACAATATTGCCGGCAATGCCACCTTTAATTACCCCTATATTAGCAGTGGTTTCCTTGTCGATCCTGCCTACCTTCATCCTGGAAATAGCCTCAGAGGCCACCTTTATTGCGTTTATCCCGTCTTCCGGATGCACCCCTGCATGGGCCGCTTTACCGATTATCCTGATCTCCAGGGAGTCCTGGGAGGGGGCCTTACCTATCATTTCGTCCACATCTCCGCCATCAACCACGTATCCGAAATCAGCCTTAAGCTTGCGCCTGTTAAGATACTTGGAACCGCACAGACCTATCTCCTCAGCCACGGTAAATATGATATCTATAGGCCCGTGACGATACTTTCCCTCACGAATAGCCTTCATCACCTCAATCATCACCACCACACCAGCCTTGTTATCCGCCCCTAAAATGGTGGTCCCGTCGCTGCGGATGACCCCATTTTTAACCCTTGGCTTGATCCCCACCCCGGGTTTAACCGTATCAAGATGGGCATTTATAAGGATCCTGGGGGCTGCAGCGACATTCCCCTTGATCGAGGCATATAGGTTACCTGCTTCTCCATCCAGATGGTACGCCGCAGTGTCCTCAGACGACTTTATGCCCATAGAAGTGAGCTCTTTTTTGATAAGTTTAAGGAATTTCCCCTCTTTTTTGGAGGGACTGCTTGTCTTTACATATTTAATAAAGCGGTTCAAAAGCCTTTTTTTGCTTATCATTTTACCCTCTTTAGAAGTGCTCAAAACCCTTGCCTGAAAGCCTGCGCTTAACGCCATTCTTATCGATCAAATGGATATTTTTGCCCTTTACTATCCTTCCTATCAGTCTAACACCTGGTATTTTAACCCTAGCACTCCTTGATGTAAACAAAAGTCCGTAATCCTCCCCGCCATAAAGCACCAATTTAAGAGGATCAATGCCCAAAACAACCGCGGCTTTCGCAGTTTTAGGTGGGATTATCTGTTCAATTTGAACCTCAGCCCCAACCTTAGAACTCTTACATATCTCCATCAGGCATCTGGCAAGTCCGTCAGAATTATCTATCATGGAAGCAGCGTATTTTTGGACCTTATACCCCTCTTTAAGGAGAGGATATGGCAGTAAATGAGCCTTTATGAACTTCTTTGCCCCCGAAAGCCTCTTTTTACTCTTTAATATACGAAGTCCGATGGCAGATTCACCCAAAGGTCCTATACTATATATATAGTGCCCTGCTTTAGCCCCATCCCTTCTTACCGCCCGTTTAGCCTCGCCATGGATATCCATGGTAAAAAAGATGTTTTTCGGGGAGGCAACAATATCACCGCCAATAATATCGACATTGAACCTCTTTGCAAGTGTCTTGATCCCGCGATAAAACTCATCAACGTCCTCAACTTTAACGCTTTTATTCAACCCAAGGGTAACTAAAGCATATTTTGGGGTACCGCCCATTGCAGCGATATCCGAGAGGTTTGCTGCCAGCAGCTTCCACCCCACATCAAAAAAAGAAGCATGCTTAAGATCAAAGTGGACTTTTTCAACAAGCGTATCCGTAGTAAATAAAAGGGATTTTCCGGGGACTTTAATAGCTGCTGCGTCATCGCCGATACCAAGGACCGATCCTTTTCCTGACCCGCTTTCGAATTTCCGCCGGATCCTTTCGATCAGCCCAAATTCACCAAGCTTATTGATCTTCATTTTCGTTTGGTTCGACGCTTCTTAGGCGCTTTGCGCTGACTTAAGACAGACTTTGCTGGCGAGCCCGATATGATCGGCTTCTTTGACTCCGAAATAACTTTAAGTGCACAGAATTCTCCGCACATTGTGCAGGTGTCAGTAGAATTCTTTGTTGACCTCATTGCCCTTATATTTCCCGCTGTGACAGGATCAATTGCCAGATCCAGCTGTGTATCCCAATCAAGCAGCCGTCTCGCTTTTGACATTTCCAGGTCCCACTCTTTCGCACCTTTTATCCCCTTGACCAGATCCCCCACATGCCCGGCTATCCTCGCGGCAATGATCCCGTCCTTAACATCAGCTAAATTCGGAAGGCCAAGATGTTCGGAAGGTGTGACATAACACAAAAAGTCGGCGCCGGCAGCGGCGGCGATCGATCCGCCTATAGCGGAAGTAAGGTGATCATAGCCCGGGGCAATATCGGTAGGAAGCGGCCCCAGCACATAGAAAGGAGCTCCGTTGCATATTTCCTTTTCCATCCGCATCTGTTCTTCTATCTTATCGAGAGGAACATGACCCGGCCCCTCGATCATGACCTGCACGCCGGCTTTATCCGCCCGTGCGGCAAGCTCTCCAAGGATCTCCAGCTCTCCTATCTGGAATTCATCTCCCGCGTCTGCGATAGCTCCGGGACGCATGCCGTCACCAAGGCTTATCGTAACATCATATTTTGCGGCGATGTCGAGCAGCCTGTCATACTGCTCATACAAAGGATTTTCTTTTTCTCTTGCGCTCATCCAGCTGAAAAGAAAAGCCCCTCCCCGGCTCACTATTCCCGCCACCCTATCTTTCTTCCGCATCCTGTCCGCCAAAGCCCGCGTAACACCGCAATGCACGGTCATAAAATCAACGCCGGACTTGGCATGCTTTTCTATGACACGGAACATCACGCTTGAGGTCATATTCAGGATCGAACCCGCTTCGATAGCCGCCTGATATATAGGAACGGTCCCGACTGGAACGGTCGAAGCATTTATTATCGCTTTTCGCGTCTTATCAAGATCCCCACCCACGGACAGGTCCATGATCGCATCCGCCTTGTTCCTTAAGCAGACTTCAACCTTATCGATCTCATGCTTAAGGTCATTGAACTCCTTTGAGGTCCCGATATTGGCGTTCACCTTGGTGCGGAGTCCTTCGCCTATGGCAATGGGGAGCGAAGGATTATGTATCTTATTATACGGAACGACAATCTTTCCGCTCTTTATCCCGGATACAAGATGGCCCAAACTGACATTTTCCAGCTTGGCGATCTTCTCAAGCAGCAGAGATGTTTTTCCTTTTCGAAGGTCCTTCTTCAGCGTCATTATTAAAGATACCTCATTATCCTCATTGTATAGTTGTTAAACAAAACGGGCGGCCGTCAAGTAAGATCTAACTATGAAGCTGGAAGACCAGCTGCTTACTTCTGTACCGTTATTGACCCTTTACCGACAAGGTCCCGATTAGCGATCAACTTAAATGTGTACTCCCCGGTCTGCACAAAATCACCGGAGCTTGAAACTCCCTTCCATTCTATCTTGTTATATCCTTTTTTACCCCCATCGGTCTTCTCGGGGAACTTCATGGAATATATCAATGAGCCGAACTTATCATACACATAGAACGACATAGTGGCATCGGCGTTCAATGAATAATATAAATATGTCGGTCCGGCAAGAGGATTGAACGGATCAGGAGCAATTTTCATGTTCGTTATCGCTATCCCGACCGATACCCTTAAGTTCTTGATCTCCCATTTCGGCACCAAGTTGCCTGATACATCCCTAGCCGTTATACCTATAACATGGTAACCCGGCGTAAGAGGAGTTTTATGGAAATACTTCAATTCGCCCTTCACGAACGAATCCGGCCTATAGCTTTTCTTGTCAATAATGACATTGACGCTTTTCGGATCAACTCCCACATTATCGCTTATCTTCGCGTATACAAGTGGCTTAGGTGAAATATAGCTGCCCGGCTTAACAACGGTCTTATCTATTTCAGCGTTCAATATTCGCGGCGGGCTCAGGTCAACTGTAACATATGTATCCCCATCCCCTCCCGCGTACGAACCCAGGTTCCCCGCATTATCCCTCGCCCTTGCCTGAAAATAATAAGTTCTCCCGTCCCTTACAGGCAAAGGTTTTGTCGGACCAAAAACAGCTGAAGTTGAAGTGACCTTAGTCAGCCAGTTCCTCCATCCCTCGCCTGCTCCGTCCTTATACTGAATATCATAACTTTTAATTAGAGAACCGCCATCATCCGTTCCTGTCCATTTAACAAGGAAATTGTTCGTATTGGTCGATTTTGAACTGACATGAACTTTTGCCACAGGTGGTTCGGAATCGCCAAAGGCATACACCCTGCCGTCGGAAGAAGCCATGAAAAGCATTGATCTGGAAACGGCCGGGCTTGCCCCAACGCTCGCGCCCGTAAGATGGCTCCAGAGGAACTCGCCATCCTTCAGATTAAATGCCTGGATCTTGTTCTTATAACTCAAGCCGATATAGACAATGCCGTTGGCAATGACTGGCGAAGAATGATACGCGCTTTTTTCCGCGGAATAAGACCACTGAACATTTCCGCGTTTTCTGTCGGCAGCGTAAAGTTTGCCGCCGTAAGTCGCAAAAACTATCATGTTGCCGGATACTGCGGGAGTGGCATATATCCCTTCATTAGCTTTGTATTTCCAGATAACCGTACCGGTCCTATAGTTCAAAGCATATAAATGCTTGTCCCACGAGCCGATATAAACGATCTTGTCATAAACGCATGGGGACGATGACACATAATCCTTTGTTGTGAACGCCCAGAGAACTTTTCCGTCATTCTTATTCAGAGCATATAACTTCCCGTCCGAAGAACCGATATAGAGGAACTCTTGATAGATAGCCGGCGAAGAATACACCGGCCCGCCTGTCTTATATTTCCAGTCCACGAGGCCTCCGTCAACATCAATGGCATAAAGATTGCTGTCCCATGAACCAACATAAACTGTATCGCCGTCCACGCACGGAGAAGATGTTATAGGCTCGCCGGTGTCCAGGAACCACTTCAATTTTCCGCTTGCGGCATCAACGGCATAAAGCTTTTTATCAAGCGACCCGACATATACCGTGCCTTTGCTGACCGCAGGGGAAGAATAGATAGCGTCGCCTGTCTTGAATTCCCAGATAGATTCGCCTGTCTTGATGTTTATTGCGTAGAGCTTGCCGTCGGAAGATCCGATATAACAGACCGAACCGACTACTGCAGGCGATGACCAGACATTGCCCCCCGTAGAGAAAGTCCACTTTGTGGAAAGAGGGGGCTTTATGAAGGACTCGTTAGACTCGCCGGAATGCTCGTTATTCCCGTGAAATACAGGCCAGTCCGCTTTTGTCACAGCCTGGATCTTGCGGGTGGGCTCGGGAACCCCTTCCTTCGCCTCTCCGGCAGGCGGAGGTGAAAGGGCAAAAGCACCCCCTGTAAGGATTAGACACACCACAACCCCTAACAAGAGGGATCTCCTAAAACTTCTGATATTTCCTCTCATTTTTTTACTTTCAAAACATTCTATCATACACATACACCTCCATCAATTAATTAAAGCCTTTCCATTATTTCGAGTATTTCCCTTATTTTTTCGCCCTCTTCCTTTGATCTCGACACCCTGCTGAGGTTCTCTTTTATATGCGCTTCAAGCACAAAACGTCCCGTGCTGTCGAGAGCTTTTTTTGCTGCGGTTATCTGCGTGAAGATATCAAGAGCGGGCTTCGGGCGGTCCACCATGCGCAGGATCCCCTCTACCTGCCCTTTTATTCGGTTAAGCCTTCTTATTAATTCATCTTTATTTGTCTTTGACATTGCTCACCTGTGATACAGTATACGGGTATGGGGTATATATGTCAAGCGATATTTCAAGGTTTTTTAGGGGTGTTTTTGGGGGCTTTTTTGCCAAAAAAAAGAGCAGCTAACAGGCAGCCGCTCTTTATAATTTATTAAGGATCGAATATTACTGGGTCGGGATACCTCTGCCGGCCGGAGCCGCAGATGTTTTCTCGCCAAGATCAACGTTGCGTCCGAAAACCTCTTTTATCTTCATCGTGCCGAATTTGGTCTTTGTTATCATCTCCGCAGCCTCTGCTCTTGTGACCGAACGGTTCGGCTGGAAGTCCTGGCCTTTCAGGTAATCTAGTATTCCCGAATCTTTTGCCGCTGCAATGTATTTTGCTGACCAGTGCTTTGCGGCCATATCCGGGAAAGGACCATATTGAAGCTGCTTACTAACATCAAGCTTATCGAATCTTGCGAGTATAGCAACTGCTTCTGCTCTGGAAAGCTTCTTATTAGGCATGAATTTCCCGTCCGGATAACCGGTGACAAGCCCCAGGTCCACCGCTGACTTCACATAAGGAGCCGCCCAATGTCTACTAGGAAGGTCCTTGAAGCTGGACACGAAATTCGTCGGCGTTGATATCGCCTTAGCCTTTACCAGAAGAGTGCAAAGCTCGGCTCTTGTCAAAGCTTTTTCCGGCCTGAACGTCCCATCCGGATAACCGCCGATTATTCCGACCGTGCCGAGATAGCTGATCGGTTTTGCCGCCCAGTAGCTGCCCATAACATCGGCGAACTGCTTCATTTGGATCTCTCTTGAACCGCCCGGAACGAATCCGACGGTCCAGTCATGAAGAGTATCGACTTTCGTTCTTCCAAGTTTGGTCTTAACTATCATCTCGACAGCTTCAGCCCTGCTCAGCTGTTTCTTTGGAGTAAAGTCAGCTTCACCCATATATTCAAGCAGACCTTCGGCTTTTGCGGCCGCGATCATCTTTGAAGCCCAGTAATTAGCGGTCAGATCCGGATACGGACCGTAAGCAAGGGTTTCCGGCTCCTTAAGTTCGTCGAATCTTCCAAGAACCATGACGCCTTCCGCCCTGTTTATCTTATTGTTCGGCTTAAATGTCTTATCCGGATACCCTTTTACCAAGCCCAGCGTTACTGCGCCCTTCACATAAGGAGCGGCCCAGTGATTCTTTTTCATATCTTTAAAGATTGACTTACTGGCTATACCAGGCCCCTGCCCTTTGGCTTTTACGAGCAAGGTGGAAAGCTCCGCTCTGCTAAGCGCTCTTGCAGGCCTGAATGTACCGTCCGGATAACCGTTCACCAATCCTATTGTTGCGGCATCTTCGATCGGGACCGCAGCCCAGTAATCTTTATTAACATCCTTGAACCTGATCGTCCTTATCAGCCTTGCACTGACGGTTTCCGTCTGAACTTGAGGCAGGATAGCTGTCGCCTGGACCTGAACAAGGTTCTTGCCCAGAGTAAGCGGAACTACTGTCTCAAACTTGTTATCTTTAACAGCGACCGGTTCGCCATCAACCATTACTTCCCTTACGACCGATCCTTCTCTAACGACCCCTGCCACTTTAACTATATGGTTCTTGGTAATAGTTTTGTCTGCCGGTGAGACCAGTGTTAACAGAGGCGTGGTCGGTTTCGGCGCCGCTTTCACGGGTTTCTCTTCCGCACCTATATAAGATATAGAAAAGAAATGCGTCGCGGTCCCAGGGATATCCCCGTAAGGATGGTAGGCATAATTGAACTGCATGCCGTCATAGTCATATCCTACACCAAGAGTTAAATTACTCTGCACTTCGCCGGCTCCAGGGTTCTGATCAATACCGGCTCTAAGTGTAAGATCTTCAATTAGCACGTACTCAAGGCCCAAATGAAGAGTAGAAGGCATCTGTTCATTCATACTGAAGTCGTAGTCCACCGCACCATTAAGAGTGTTGTCACCCTGATAATATGCTTTGCCGCTCTCTTTGTCGCCGATAATGTTAACTCTGGTACCCAGCTTAAGATTGCTCGGTATAGTCCCTTTTTCGCCGGTATTAGGATAATCCATGCCGGAATTGATGCCGTTCTGGATGCTGGCGCCGAACTGCATGTAAGGCGTATACTCATAAAGCACGCCGATATCAACACCAAAGCCGCTGCCGTCAGCCTCGCCGGAAACTCCGGTCGCGCCGACGCTGAAATACTTTAAACTTCCGCCGACAGAAAAGGCCTTTAGGTCTTCTGAAAATTCGCCAAGGCCGATACCGTAAGAAACGAACATAACGTTATCCGCATAGTTCGCATTAGCCTCAAATGTTCCGAATTGGTTGGTAAGAGGTATCCCTCCGACGTTGGTCGCGATTATTCCTCCGCCGATAACACCCATTTCGCCGTCAAGAGGATATGCGCCGCCGATAACGACGTACTGGACATCTTCAAGGAAGTTCGTGTACATGCTGGAGAACTTGAGTTTATCTATATTGCCAAGTCCCGCCGGGTTCATGAACACGGTATCAGCATCTTCCGCCACTCCGACATACGCTTTACCCATGCCGAGAGCTCTTGCTCCCACTCCGATGTACATCGGGTCAACTGAGAAAGCTGCTGTAGCAAGCATTGTCAGTGCTATTAATGCTGCTGTAAGTATTATCGCTATTTTACGCACTTTAACCATTTTTCCCCTCTCTATATATATCGACATATTTACCGATAAATTTCAGAGAGATGCCTCCTATTTTTTACTTCTTAATGACCAGTATTTTACCCTTGGCGATCAGTTTTCCGTTCTGGATCACACGTACCAGATAGAGGCCGTTCTCGACGATATCGCCGAACCCCGACCTTCCGTCCCATGTAGGCTGGTTGCCGCCTGCCGTCAATCCGGTCACGACGTTCTTCCAGATCATTCTTCCGGTAGTATCAAATATGTATATGGTCGCGCTTCCGGCTTCTACGCTGATAGGCAGATAGAGAGTATCCACTCTTGGATTGAACGGGTTTGGATAGGCTTTCATGACCCCGCCTTCTCCCTCATATTCCTCAGGTTCGCCAGTAGGAGTACCTGATACCGTGAAGCTTCCCATGTAGACTTCTCCGCCGTACATGCTTGAAACAACACTTATCGGCCTCGCCCCGCCCTGCGTGCTTGCTGACACAGCCACCTCTGCAGTGATCTGAGTCGGCCCGTAATATGTCACGCTGTTGACCACAATGCCTGTTCCAAAATCAAGGTCGCCTGCAGTTATACCAGGCATGAACACTGTATTAGTTCCGTCGATCGTCACTTCCGCGGTTACGCCCAGATCCGCTCCGTTAGGCGTTGTAATTACAGTAGATGTCGGATTAACAGTGAACCCGACAGAGTTACTTGTCTGCGAAGCCGCATCGGTGCTTGTCGTCATCGTAAGCGCAAATAATTTTCTCTCCGCGTTATAAGGAACGGTGAATGTAATTGATGTTCCGCCAGCATCCCATGATTCAATCGTGGCTGATAAAGCATCAAAGTCGACAGTTCCAGGATTTGCACCAAAGTTCGTACCTGTTAATGTTACGCCAGTTGTTCCTCTGTTGCCGGAACTTACAGAGATACCGCTTATATTAGGAGAAGCCGCGCCGTTAACTGTGAACAGTGCGGTCC
>JBHPDX010000021.1:0-21075 GCA_042577445.1 Candidatus Margulisiibacteriota bacterium
AGTTGTGGACCAAAGCCGGGGAAGCTGGTTCGTAAGGCATATCATAAAAGCGGCGGACAGTATGTCGCAGAACAAGGTTGGAGCGTTGATCGTCCTGGAGCGAAATACCGGGCTGTCTGAATTCCTGGAATCCGGGATCAAGATCGACGCAACGATATCGGCAGAGCTATTGCTCTCTATTTTCTCTCCGGCTAACCCTCTTCATGATGGCGCAGTTATCATACAGGGCGACCGCATAAGCGCGGCGAGCTGCCTGCTTCCGCTTTCAGACAGCAGACTGCTTGATAAGAGGCTGGGTACCAGGCATCGTGCGGCGGTCGGATGCTTTGATCGTTGTGGTATCTGAGCGGAACGGCATGATATCTCTTGCCGAGAACGGGCTTCTTTCGCGGCAGATATCAAAAGAAGTGCTCGAAGAAAAGCTGTTCGAACTTTATAAGATCAAACCATCAGGGATCAGCTTATTCCCCTGGGCAAGAAGAGGGAAGGGCAAACCCAAGAAAGCGTCAAAGAGATAAAATGACATCATTAAAGGTCATGACCACCCGCAAGCTCAAAGAAATGAAAAAAGCCGGCAACAGGATCGCCGTGCTTACCGCTTATGACTATCCTACCGCGAAAATACTCGATGCCGCCGGTGTTGACGTGATATTGGTCGGAGATTCGCTTGGGAATGCAGTTCTGGGATACGAGAACACTCTGCCTGTTACAATGGAAGAAATGATCCATCATACCAAGGCGGTCGTTCGCGGGGTAAAGAGTTCCATGGTGGTCGCGGATATGCCTTTTATGTCCTACCAGCTGTCCGAAGAAGAGATGCTTAAGAATGCATCACGGTTCATTAAAGAAGCCGGAGCTGACGCTGTCAAGGTTGAGGGGGATGCCTATCTTGACCGGATCAAAAAAATAATCGATGCCGGCATACCTGTTATGGGCCATATAGGGTTCACCCCGCAGTCAGTAAAACAGATCGGCGGATACAGGGTCCAAGGCAGATCTGAGAATGAAAAAAAAGAGCTGCTTGGATCAGCGAAAAAACTCGAAAAAGCGGGTGTTTTTTCGCTCGTTCTTGAGATGGTCCCGGAAGATACAGCAAAAAACATTACCGAAAGCATTTCGATCCCGACCATTGGATGCGGCGCAGGGCGTTATTGCGACGGCCAGGTGCTGGTATACCATGACCTGGTCGGATTAACGAACGGAGACATGCCGAAGTTCGCGAAAAAATATATAGACCTGAACAAGGATATCACTAAAGCGGTCTCGAGTTACATGAAGGATGTAAAGGCTGGGAGTTTTCCGGCCAAGAAACAGACGTATTAAGGAATGCCCCAGTAGCTCAGCTGGATAGAGCAACGGTTTCCTAAACCGTAGGTCGCACGTTCAAATCGTGTCTGGGGCATTTAAACTGAACTATGAAAAGTAAAAATGTTATTTTAATAGGTTTTATGGGCGTCGGAAAGACCGAGATCGGGAAAAAGCTTGCCGAAAAGCTTGGACTTGCTTATATTGATACCGACGATATCATTGAAAGCAGAGCGGGGAAAACGATAAATAATATATTTACCGAAGAGGGAGAGGCTGTCTTTCGTGATATTGAAAGCGGCATCCTTGATGAGCTGGCGGGAAAGAGCGGTCAGGTTGTCTCGACTGGCGGGGGAATGATCCTGCGGCCTGAAAATGTAAAGAAAATGAAGGGAATGGGGCCGCTTGTGCTCCTTTGGGCAAGTCCGGAAGTGATCCATGAGAGGGTAAAGAACGCGGGAACAAGGCCTTTGCTTAATGTCCCGGACCCGATGAAAAAGATCGATGAGATCCTCGAGTTCAGGACGCCGATCTATAAAAGCGTCGCTGACCTTGAAGTGGATACATCCCGGTTGTCACCGGAAGAAGCATGTAATAAAATAGTGGAGTTCTTAGGAAAGGGGAAATAATGCCAAAAGTAAGGGTTAATCTTGATGAGAACAGTTATGATATAAATGTCGGCGCGGGTATCCTGGGGGAGCTCGGCGGCATCCTAAAAAAAGAGAACAACCTGGAAAAGCTGATCGTTATAACCGATCCTCTGGTAAATGAGCTTTGGGGCAGCACTTTGAGGAGCAGCTTAAAATCCTCGGGATTCAGTTTTGAAATAATCGAGATCCCCAGGGGTGAGCGCTATAAGAACCTGAAAATCGCCTATAAGCTTTACGACCGCCTCTTAAAATTGGAAGCCCACCGCGACTGCTGCGTGATCGCTTTCGGCGGTGGCGTAATAGGCGACTTGGCCGGTTTTGTTGCGTCAACATATATGAGAGGCACTTACCTGGTACATGTGCCCACGACCCTGCTCGCGCAGGTTGATGCAAGCATCGGAGGCAAGACATCTGTAAACCATCCAAAAGGCAAGAACCTTATCGGCGTATTTTATCAGCCGCTTTTTGTCTGCTGTGACGTTGAGATGCTGACTTCTCTTCCGCAGAAGGAGATCAGAACTGGTCTTGCGGAAGTTATTAAGTACGGTGTTATTGAGGATGAGGATTTCTTTAAGTTCCTTGAGAGCAATTCCCACCAGCTTAACACGAAAGCTTTTGAAGAGAAGGATAC
Source organism: Candidatus Margulisiibacteriota bacterium (assembly GCA_042577445.1). Taxonomy (GTDB): domain Bacteria; phylum Margulisbacteria; class WOR-1; order CAVSGV01; family JBHPDX01; genus JBHPDX01. Next base: position 2,587 of record JBHPDX010000021.1, read on the forward strand.
TTTAAAGGCCGCGTTGAAGGTTTGGCAGATCATTGTTACGGAATCCTGCAAGATAAAAGCGAGGGTTGTTGGGCAGGACGAAAAGGAGCGGGGCTTAAGGATGATACTTAACTTCGGGCACACAATAGGCCATGCCATTGAGACTCTGACCAAGTACAGCAGTTACACCCACGGCGAAGCGGTCGCCATAGGCATGGTAGCTGCTGCTATGATATCGAAAGAGATGAAGATGCTGGACGAGGACTCTGTTAACCGGATAAAGGGACTGCTTGAAAAACTAAAGCTCCCGACATCTGTTGACGGCCTGTACGCCAAGCGGATAATAAGGAACTTAAGGGTGGATAAAAAAATAAGGGAAGGAAAGATAAAGTTCGTACTTCCCAAAAAGATCGGCAAGGTCGAGATCAGGGATGATGTCCCGATCCAGATAGTAAGAAAAGTGCTTAAATCTCTGGGGTGCAAATAATGGACCCGAAAAGACAGCTGGAAATAATAAAAGAGGGGTGTGTTGAGCTTCTTCCGGAGAAGGAACTTTTGGACAAGCTCAAGAGAAAGAAACAGCTGCGGATAAAGTGGGGGGCGGATCCTTCCGCGCCTGACCTTCACCTTGGGCACACCGTGGTCATAAAAAAATTGAGGGATTTCCAGCAGCTTGGACATAAGATCGTGTTCATAATAGGCGATTTTACCGGCATGATCGGAGATCCTTCCGGTAAATCCGACATAAGAAAGCCTTTGACGAGCAGGGAAGTTAAAGAGAACGCCAGAACGTACAAAGATCAGATATTCAAGGTCCTGGACCCGAAGAAAACAGAGATAGTCTTTAACAGCAAGTGGCTGAGAAAATTAACGCTTGAGGATGTAATAAACCTTGCCGGGAAGTATACCGTTGCAAGAATGCTTGAGCGCGATGATTTTATAAAGCGGTATACGGAAGAGCGTCCCATATCCATCCATGAATTCTTATATCCCCTTATCCAGGGGTATGACTCCGTCAAGGTAAAGGCGGATGTGGAGATAGGCGGTACGGACCAGAAGTTCAATTTACTTGTAGGAAGAGAGCTCCAGCGGGAATTCAATGTGGAGCCTCAGGTTATAATGACAATGCCTCTGCTGGAGGGGACGGACGGCGTCCAGAAGATGAGCAAAAGCTTGAACAATTATATCGGGATCACGGAGCCGGCCGGCGAAATATTCGGAAAGACAATGTCCATTCCGGACAATATCATGATCAAATACTTTGAACTATTGTCAGGATTGCCGTTGTCGGAAGTAAATAAGATCAAAGAAGGCCTGTACGCGGGAACGCTTCATCCCAAGGAAATAAAGAAGCGCCTTGCCAGGTTCTTTGTCGCTTTGTACCACTCAAAGGATGCGGCTCTGAAGGCGGAAAAAGAATTTGAAGCTGTCTTCAAGGATAAAGGTCTGCCAGCTGAAATACCGATCTTTTATATTGATAAAAAAGAACTGGATACGGAAGGCGATATCTGGTTGGCGAAGGCAATGGTAGTATCGGGGCTTTCTTCATCTAGCTCCGAGGCTGTAAGGCTGATCGAACAGGGGGCTGTGAAGATAGAAGAGGCGGTTGTGAACGACAGGAAGGCCAAGATCAAGATAACAGAAGATGAGCTGCTTTTGAAGGTTGGTAAGCGCAAATTTATGAAGATAAAGAGGAAGTAAAAATGCGGATCGGCATCGGTTATGACGTCCATAAACTGGCAAGAGGAAGAAAGCTGATCCTTGGAGGAGTTAATATAAAACATCCTCAAGGGCTGGTGGGCTATTCGGACGGAGATGCTCTAGTGCATGCGATAATTGATGCGATCATAGGCGCTACAAGTTCACGTGATATAGGGTTTCATTTCCCTACTTCAAGCCCGGAATACGAGGGGATATCCAGCCTTAAGCTTCTTAAGAATATTGGAGAACTTCTTCATCTTAAAGGGTATACCGTCGGGAATATTGATTCAACTGTAGTTGCTGAGGCCCCGAAGCTGACTCAGTATGTTTCCGACATGTGTTTTAATATATCCAGCGTTCTGGGTATACCAAAGGACAGCGTTAACGTGAAGGCAAAGACTGAGGAAGGCCTGGGCTATATCGGCAAGAAAAAGGGTATTGCCGCTTACGCTGTTTGCCTGCTTCACAAGGCCACGTAAGGGGACACGAATGTTCTTCAGTAAAAATCGATCGATCCGAGTAAGATTTGCGCCAAGTCCTACAGGGTTCCTTCATATAGGGAGCGCAAGAACAGCGTTCTTTAACTGGCTGTTCGCCAAAGCGAACAAGGGAACGTTCATCCTGCGTATAGAAGACACCGACTATGAAAGATCGATGGAGGGATACGTTTCCGATATCATCGACGGTCTGCAGTGGCTCGGGCTTGACTGGGATGAAGGACCGAAAAAAGACGGTAATTCCAAGGGAAAATACGGTCCATACAGGCAGTCCCGAAGGCTTGATATCTATAAAAAATACGTGCAGGAGATGGTCTCAAAAGGGCATGTATACAAGTGCTACTGCAGCGATGAAGAACTTGGGGAAAAAAGGCAGGAAGCATTGTCAAAAGGAAGGGCCCCAAAATATGACGGGGCATGTAGGAACCTTTCTGATGCTGATCAGAAAAAACTCGGGTCTGAAGGAAGGAAATACGTCTATCGGTTCAAAATGCCGACGGAAACGATATATGTGGAGGATCTGGTCAGGGGAAAGGTCAAGTTTGACTGTTCTCTTATCGGTGATTTTGTGATAATCAAGTCCAACGGCACGCCTTCCTATAATTTTGCCGCCGTGATCGACGACTACCTGATGAAGATCAGCCATGTTATACGGGGAGAGGACCATTTATCCAATACTCCCAGGCAGATGATGCTTTACCGGGCACTTGGATTTGAATACCCAAAATTCGCGCATCTACCAATAATATTAGGAAATGACCGTTCCAAGTTAAGTAAGCGGCACGGGGCATTGTCCGTTCTGGAGTATAAAAAGGAAGGATATCTTCCGGGGGCAGTAGTTAACTTTTTGGCTTTGCTTGGCTGGTCGCCGAAAAATGACAAGGAAATAATGTCGAAAAAGGAGCTCATCAATAATTTCTCGCTGAGCGGGATATCCAAATCCGGATCTATTTTTGACGTGGTCAAGCTTAAGTGGATGAATGCGGAATATCTAAAAAAGTATTCATCTAAAGAACTAATTGAAGCAATTAAGCCTGATTTATTGAAGGCCGGTTACGATATAGATATGTCTAATAAATGGTTCGAGGAAATGATCGATACGGTCCGCGATGGTTTAAGTATTAATTCTGATATAGTGCCTATAAGCAGAATATTCTTTGAAAAGGAGCCAAATAAAGCAGAAGTCGAAAAGATCGCTAATGGAGCCGATGCGCTGAAAATATTAGAAGCTTTCGAGGCAAAGATCGGAGCAATAAAGGATATTTCACATGACAAGATAAATGATATGCTCGATGAGATGATCAAAGAAGGCAAGTTAAAGAAGGGGGCTGCGTTCAAGACCTTGAGAACGGTATTAACGGGAAGCCCAAGCGGTCCTGAACTATGGCGGATAATCCGTCTTTTCGGGAAAGAAAAAGTACTTGATAGGATAAAAATGGCAAAGGAGCTTAGAGCGGCATGAAAAGAAAAGTTAAACTTGGAGTAAATATTGATCATATCGCCACATTGCGGCAGGCAAGGAAGGAAGGCGCTCCCAACCTTATTGATGTTGCAAAGATGGTGCTTAGAGGCGGGGCAGATTCGATAGTCGCCCACTTAAGGGAGGACAGGCGTCATATTCAGGACCAGGATATTATCGATATAAGGAAAAAGCTGAAAACCCGGTTCGACATGGAGATGGCGGCTACAATGGAGATGGTCAAAATAGCCCTTAAAGTGAAACCGGACATTGTGACGCTGGTGCCGGAAAAGAGGAGAGAGCTTACGACAGAGGGCGGTCTAGATGTCATACATAAGATCAGATATTTAACGCATGTCGTTAGAGCTCTTGAAGATGAGGGTATAAAGGTAAGCCTGTTCATTGATCCCGCATGGGGGCAGATTGAGTCTGCCAAAAGAATAGGGGCCAGTTTTATTGAGATACATACCGGTAAATATTCTCTTTCAAAGAATTCGAAGGAATACACTAAGAGGTTGAAGGAAATATCAGCAGCGGTAAAAGCCGCGAAGAGCATCGGGCTCCGCGTTAATGCCGGCCACGGCCTTAATTACAATAATGTGCGTCATATTGCAATGATCAAGGGTGTGGAGGAGCTGAATATCGGGTTCAGTATCGTGGCAAGAGCGGTTTATGTAGGTATAACTCATGCAGTATCGGACATGAAGCGCATGATCCATTCGGCACACTAAAATTACATTTTTATCGCAATACCGCTGTGTTATAATACCCCAAATTATGCGAAACATTATCCTCGTTCTGTTCGCAATATTTATTGCCAGCACAATGAATTTTTGTGCCTTTTGCCAGGCCACATCAGAAGCGGAACTTCCTTCTTTTGAGGATGTGGATAGGGCGCTTGCGAGCGTAGAAGCTGATATTGCCACGCTGGAAGCGGAAATCCCCACTCAGGAAGTAAAGCTATCGCCGAAAACTATTCCAGTTGAGCGAGTGGAAATATTCACGGATGTTCCGGCGGATCATTGGGCATATGACGCTGTGAATGATCTGGTCGCTGAGGGATTGACGCAAGGGTATCCCGACGGGACTTTCCGCGGAAGGAATTATATAACAAGATATGAAACTGCCGTATTCCTCTCCAAAATGGCGCATAGGGTCCAGATACGGAACGCGATAAACGAAAAGATCCTGGAGGAGCTGAAGGCCGAGGTCTATAAGATCAGGTATACTCTGGACTTTTACAAGGATGAGCCGTTACGGAGAGGCCCTGTCTATGGAAGATTCCGCGCCCGAGCGAGATTCGGGAACCTTATATCAGCTAATGCCGCATACAGCAGTGTTGTGGCGCCGATCGGCCCCGTGTTCGATTACCGCCTTGTAACATCGTATTGGCAGGAATTCCAGGGAGGGGCGCACATCAAGCTTACGGTTGATACCATGGATTCGGGTTTTTCTTACCCGCGTGATTTTGTGCGGGAAATGTTTGATTTTGAGGGAGGCGTAGAGACGCCTCATAACTGGGGCATTAGGCTTACCGGCGGACCCGGAACTGTCATTCACCGTGAGCCGACCAATATTTTCCCTTCTGAGGACAACACAGTCTTTCTGCGGCCAAAGAACGGTGTAACTGTGTTTTATGATAAGGACTCATTGGATGCCGGGATCAAATACCAAACAGCCAGTATAACCACGGATGGTGTGGCCGCTGTGCATGATGTTGGGTTTAACCTGGGATATGAATATAAGAAGACCGCCCTCGGCAAGGTAAAGGTAATGTACTCACTGGACAATTATGCGAACGACCTGCGCGCGGGAATGGCATCGTTGGAATCAACTATTAATATGTACGAAATGGTTATCTATCCTAATACAGCGCATAAGATAGGCTTAAAAATAGGGATCTCCTCCTTTCCGGACACAGAAAACTATTATCTGGGCGGGTATTATGTAGCGGAGAATATCTTTGGGGCTGACTCAAAGTTCGCATTGCATATGAACAGGATAGGCGAGAAATTCCTGAACGCGCCGGGCGACCTGGATCAGGATGATATCCTGGGCGTCAATCTATTCGACAAACTTTTAAGGAACGGCACCTACGATATAGGAACGGAAATTGCGCATAAGGTCGGCGAGGGGAGGGCTTTCCGCATTAAAGGAGGACTCGTTCTCGGCAAAGACGGCCAATATGATGCGTCCGAGGCCGACGCCGAGGCCACGATAGAGATCAATATGGATTACGGCATGTTCGAGGACGCGGTCATGACCATAGGATACAGGATATACCAGAAGCCAAGTTTGACTTCCAATACCACTTCGGACATACTTGGCATAGGATTTAATTATCTTTTTTAGGGGGTTTTGCCATGAAGATAGCTATAGGATCTGATCACGGCGGATATAAGCTGAAGGAAAAGATCAAGAAATACCTTAGAGGTAAGAGGGTCCAGTTGAAGGATTTTGGCGCTTTTTCTGAAGAATCCGTTGATTATCCTGATATCGGCAGGGCCGTTGCTAAAGCTGTTGCCCGCAAACGCTACAAATACGGGATACTCGTGTGCGGCTCAGGCCTTGGTATGTCAATGGTCGCAAATAAGGTTAAAGGAATAAGAGCTGCGGTATGCCACAATATTTATACGGCAGAAATGGCACGGCGCCACAATGATGCAAATGTACTCAGCCTTGGCGGCCGGGTGCTTAAAGGCAAGCTTCCCTTGAAGATGGTGGACAAGTTCTTAAAGACCAGATTTGAAGGCGGAAGGCATTCAAGAAGGGTAAAAAAGATAGGAAGGTAGCGGACTATATATATGAAAGCACTTATCATGGCAGCCGGCTTCGGGACAAGACTTCAGCCTTTGACGCTCGCTGTCCCAAAACCCATGATCCCCATAGTAAATAAACCTGTCATGCAGTACAACATAGAGCTTCTCAAGAAGTCCGGGATAAAGGAAATGTGCGCCAATATCCATTATTTCCCGGAGCAGATAGAGAACTACTTCGGGAACGGGTCGCATATGGGAATAAAGATCCGCTATTCGTTCGAAGAGGAGCTTTTGGGGACTGCTGGCGGCGTAAAAAGGATGGCAAGGGACCTTATGGACATAAAGGAAACCTTTGTTGTTGTCAGTTCCGATGCTTTGACGGATATAAACATACATAAACTTGTCTCTCACCATAAGAAAACAAAGGCGCTTGCAACTGTTGCGCTTGCTCCTGTAGAGGATCCCTCTCATTTTGGCGTGGTAATCCTTGATAAGAACGATAAAATACTGCAGTTCCAGGAAAAACCCTCAAAAGAAGAGGCATTGAGCAACCTCGTGAACGCAGGTATATATGTATTTGAGCCGGAAATCCTGGATATGATACCTGATGGCTTCCATGATTTCGGAAAAGAGCTTCTTCCGAAGATCGTCGGGGAGAAAGGCCCTATATTCGGATATAAGATGATCGAGTACTGGAGCGATACCGGCTCGATAGGCCAGCTTAAGAAGACCAATTCCGATATTTTAAGGGGCCATGTCAGGGTCCATATAGACGGCAAAAAGCTGACAAGCAGCACCTGGATAAACAAGGATTCAAATATTAACCCTTCTGCCAAATTCGAGGGAGGCTCGGTTTATATCGGCCATGGCAGCGTGATCGGCAAGAATGTTGAGATATACGGCGATGTTGTGATAGGGGACAGGACTATCGTGAAGGACAACACTATCATTGTTGACAGCCTGGTGTGGTCCGATTCCGTCATAGGAGAGGGGTCAAAGGTGAAGCATTCCGTCTTGGGCAACTGGTGCCGCCTTGAAGAGCGGGTTCAAACTGCTGAGGGGTGCGTGATAGGAAATAGGTGTAAGATCTCTGCAGGAAAGAAATTGAACCCAAATACCCGCCTTGATCCGGACAAAACCCTATAAACCGGCTTAACAAAATAACATGCAAGTTTTCCGCAAGTTACCACGATAAAATGATTGAGAGGAAAAATGGGCTTATGGGACAAGCTCAAATTCCTTAGTGATATAGTACATATGGAGGTTTATAATGGGCGTAGTTCCTACAATGCAAAGTACGGTTTTTACGGAGCAGACTAAGAAGGCCGTTAAAAAGGCTCCTGATGACGCGGCTAAAATAGGGCAAGGCGCTAACAAGCTTGCAGGCGCGGCTCTGCAGACCGGACAGCTGGCAGCGACCGGTGATCTTAATGAAAGAGGCGCTGATCAAGCGATATTCGACGCGGGCGACAGAGGGTTCGCTCAGGGTGCATTGACAAAAGAATTTGTAGACAAGAAAGCTCTTGAATCGATAGAGCTCTATAAAAAAATGGATAAAGTCGCCACTCCGACCATAGATGTAACAATAGGCGACGGAGGTATTAAGATAAATGGGAACGGACCTGATAGTTAATCATATACAGAATAACCTGTTGATCATACTTTTCATAATTTGTATGGCCGGGTATTTTATTTATTCGACGGCGAAGACGTACAAGCTCCGCTCCGGATTGCTGAAGAAAAAGAAGGATCTTGAGGGCGAGCTTGAAACGCTTGATAAGCAGTATAAAGAAAAAACGGAAGCTTTTGAGGCGCAGACGAAGGAAAGGGTAAAGTCCTTCAAAGAGAGGCAAAAGTAAAATGGCACTTATAGCGGGAGCACCGACAACACAAGAGATCGCGAATAATTCGCAGATCAAATTCAAGTATAAGAGCCCGGAATATAAGGCTTTGGAAGCTAAATATATGAGCCAAGGCGTGGATGCGAACACGCTGAAAAGTATTGCAAATCAGGTCAATAAAGAGCTGAAAGACCCGAACCTTACGATCACCCTTCTCGGTAAACATTACGACAGCCTTGTGTCTAAAATGATCAAAGCAGGGTATACGGCGGAACAGATCGCCGGTGATATTGTTAAATTTGAAAAAAAAGCAAGGACGATTCACGGCCGAAATGGTTGCGACTTTGGACAGTTGGGGTATGAAATGACCATGATGAGAAACTGGTTAGCGGGAGTGGTAGATAGCCAAATAAAGAGCGGTATTATAAAACTTGATAACAGTAAAGGGGTTGTTGCTCAAACAAAGATAGGGCGCGATCAGCTTAAGATATTACTGGATGTCCTGGGTGTAAGCGCTATCCGGATAACTAAACAGGCATTCGATTACCTGTTCGGGGACCAGAGCGGCAGCTATGATTTCGAGACAGATTCCCTCTCTCTTGAGGACTTTGTGAACGAACTAAAGAACGAAGTGCTTGTTTTTGCGGGCACGATGTCGCCTTACAAGCTTAACAAGATGCTTTCTTTGTTCGCGGCTAAAAAGTTCGTTCTCATTAAGGATAATGAGATAGGCAACCATGTAAAGACAGTCCTGTTGGATCTTGTGAAAGGCAATCTTAAAGCCGAAGAGGCAATAAATAAAGGCGACCTTGAAGGGTTAGCAGAGGCCTTAAAGGCCAGTGAGGCGCTAAAAGATTACGCCGGCTCGATCATGCTTCAACACATGACGGAAGCAAAGAAACAGATAGTCAGCCACAAGGTCAGAGAGAAAGGTGTGACGGAGAAAGCGGAAATTGAAAAGCTTTTTGAGCTAACTTCTGAAGAGATCGCGAAGATGTACGCATATGCGGGACTGGCAGTATTATGGAGCGACCATCAAGCCGGAAGCATAAAGACCCATCTTGAGCAGAATAACGGGGATAAGAGAGTCCTCTATGATATCGACATAAAGAATGCTGCAGTGGCAAAGGCTCTGTTTGCTCTGATCACTGATGTTGGTCTGCGAGGGTTTGACAATATCACCACATTCAAGCCCGGATCAACCGTCAAGGAGCACGTAGACTGGCTCAATACAAAGAGAGATTGGCCGCTTAGCTGGGTACCGCAATTCATATGGCCGAGAGATAATTCAAGGATTGAAAAGGCGGTCGAAAACGCCGACAAAGCATCTATGAGTGCTGTGCCTAAAAATGCTGCTAAAGTTGAAGGGCCACCTAAAACTGAAGCGCCCACTCAACCTGAAAATCCCGCTCAATAAATACCTGAAAACTTCTATTTCCCATTCTTTTTTGCCACTTTTTTTACATCCACTTTATTTATTTGATCCAACCTCTAATATTTAGCTTCATATAGGTAAATATAGGGCCTATTTATAGCTAAAAACATGCAAGTTTTATTCCACCAAAATCGATAGTATAATTGAGGGGTTAAGAGGATAATAAAGGAGTAAAAATGTCAGAACCGATCATAAATCCAGCTAATCAAGTAAATAAGACAGACAACACCAGCGACGCTGCTGGTGCTGCTTCGGTTGAGCCTGGTTTTATTCCTGCTGATGTTGCCGAAGTTTCGGAAGTAAGCGAAGCTGTCGGGATCGACAGCGTAAGTATTGCGTCCGATGTTCCTGCTTCTCCTGCTGCTACACTTGGCGCCAGCGCAGTTGAAGAAGGCGCCGGTTATATCCAGAGCGAAGCTTCTCTGCCATCTGCTCTTGACGGATTTGACATGAACTCCTTCGAAGAAGTAAGCGCTGCTAACGAATATGTTGATCCGAACAATTCAGCGATCCAGACGCTTCTTTCTACCTTGACTGCTGATGGGATCATCAACGAAGGAATGTCAAACGAGGAAATAGCCCTTGCCATCCACAACTACATTACCAAGAACTACTCCTACATAGCCGAGAAAGAAGGGGACGTTTGGGCCACTGTTTCGGAAGTTATCGAGAAAAAGGGAGGGGACTGTGAAGACCTTGCAAACCTCGAGGCCAGCTTGATCGTTGCCGCATTGATCGAGAAGGGCGTTACAGATGAGGAAGCTGCAAAGATGATAAACGCGGTCGTTGTGATCAACGCTGATACATTGATCGGCCACGTTTACGTTAAATTCACCGCGAAAGACGGCTCTGTTAAATACCTTGATCCTTCAAATGCGACTGTCAGCAAATCGCTTGCAAAGAACCAGTCGGTCCTTTTCAGCTATAACGCCGACACAGTGAACATTTTTAACAAGAGCATCGATTTTTCAGCTCTTGAAACAGCAGGTTATACTGTTCCTGCCGAGAACACCGGTTTCACGCAGGTGGACTTTCAAACTTTCTGGGAAGAAAAGAACAAGGTCCTGAACGCTTCGGGCGGCCTCTCATTTGTCCTTGATTCCGCCATAAACCTGTATAGCACCGCTGCGGCAAGTATAACCAACCTATTGAACACTTATTTAGTGGAGACGACAACGACCACCTATCAAACCATATGGAAGTGGTTTGTAGGATGGATAACGGTCCCGGTTGAGACTACAACCACGGGTGTTTATCCATTCCAGTGGCCTGCAAACGCTGCCGACCTTTGGACAACCTATAATGCACTTGTCGACAGCATAATGCTGGATGGAGTTGGGGCCGACCTCACGCAGGTGACCGCAATGGTCAACGGAATAGACCTTCTTTACACTCAATTCACTGCAGCCATTGCTGATTTTGATGCTTATGTGACCCAAATAAATAGTCAGTGGGATCCCGGAGCCGACAACGTATTTGGCAGTGAAGATGCTGATTGGGATGCTTCTGAAGCTTTCAACTCGAGTTGGCAGCCTGGCGGTGCGCCGACTGCCAGAACACAGCTTGTCGCGGCACAAGCCGCATTAGTGCCTGTAAGGACCAAGATAGCCGCATACAGGGATGCGCTTGCAGCTTATAAAGCAATGGAGCCTACGCTTTTTTCTCCTTCTTCGTCATTCCTTGAGTCCGTACTCAGCTACCTGCAGTCCGGCGAGCTGGCGGCATGGGACCTTTCCCAGGAGGTCCTGCAGATAAACGAGACAACAGGCATTTTCAATTACAGCGCATATGTTGAAGCTTGCAGGCAAGCACTTCTTTCCGCCCAAGCTAATGAAGCTTATTGGTACGGCCAATATGTCAACGTATATGATCTGGGAGTAGAGGGGGTTCCCCAGATATACCGCTCGGATACACCCGGATATTATTACTACAACTGCTCTTCACATGAGATCTATACCTGGATGTCGCAGGGAATAACAGTATACATTAGCTCAGGCTCAAATATTTGGCCGACAGCAAAAGCCCGTCATGATAATTATGTTTACACTGTCGGTGCAAGGCAAACTGCACAGGCAACCTACGATGCTGCCCTGGCCGGCTATGCCACCGTTAAGGCAAATTACATGGCACAGTATGGCATTACCAATGATGCAACATATAACGATGTTCTGAACACTATTCAGAGCGAGTATTTATACTTTGGCGGCGATGGTTACTGGCATGTTGACTGGACAACAGGCAAGCTCGACAGCATGGCGAAACAGGCTGCAGATATAAGGGCCACTTTGACCACCCTGTCGCTTTTATATGAAGCAAGAAGGGATCTTAGGGGGCTTGTGGACCAGGAATTAAAGAGTGAGGCAGACGCTCTTAACGGCATGCAGATAAACAAGCTTTTCATGAAGAAAACGGACAAGCTTGAAAGAATGGTAAAAGAAACAATAGCGAACATAATGCAGGCCACGAGGAACTTGAACAGGGCGATCGCTACCCAGGAAATAATGGCCATTAACCAGCGCTATGCCGAACAGCAGCAGGCTATTCAGGCTGATACTCCGGGCATGTGCGAGGACGACGACAGGGAAGCGCAGATGCTTGAGAGCGAGAACGGCAGGCTTGGCGAGATCAATGGGGTCAATGCACGGCTGTCAGCGGTATCGGACGAGGAAGCACGCATTGCACAGAACAATCTTTCAAACATGGGCGTCCAGATAGAGGGTTCAAATTTTAGTGAGATATGGAATTCTCTTAGCGAGGAAATAGGCGGCGTATTGGACCAGTTTGGCTACATGGACAGGCCTACAATAGACGCCACTGATGATGCCGCATACCGCGAAATGGATTGGGCCCTTGTAAGGTCAATGAGGACAAGGTTGGGCGGAGCGATCAGCGGAAGAAGAATGGCGCTTATGGCAGCTCAGGCCATGGCAGATATTAGGAATCTGGCACACCAGGAAATGACAGGCGTCGGAGGAAGGTCCGCAAGGACCGATATCGCCGCGAAGCAGGTGGAGAATGAAGCCAGAGAGCTGAACATGTGGCTTGAGACATCTATATCCGCCACAGAGGAAAGGGTAAGGCTTAATAACCAGATAAGGGACAACCAGAGGCAGATCCAGCAGAACAATGAGCTTCTTCAAGAGATCGAAAATCAGGAGAGCAAAGGATTTTGGGCAAAGGTCTGCAGCATCGGTGCGGGTATTCTTGCTGTTGCTTCGATCTGGTTCCCGCCGCTTGCGATCGGCGCGGTCGCTCTTGGCGTTGCAGGGGGCGCTCTTGAATCATCCCGGAACAGGGAGATCGCTCAGAGAAGAGTGGATCTGGAACAGTATTATGCTGACAGGGACATGAACCTTACCAGCGATTATTATGAAGGCACCAATATCAGCAGGGTTACAGGCGATATGGTGCTGGATGCTGCGATAACAGCAGAAGCTAATATCCGCAACACTCTTGCAGGTATGAATGCCGACAACTACATCAGCACGGCCGGCGTAGGCGACGGAAGGGTATCAGTTTTTGATACGGTAGCTTTTGCCCATGCGAACGAACAAATGAGGGATCAAATGATGATCCTTATGCTTGCCGACACGGCCAGAAAGACCCTGGCGGAAACAAGGAACCTGGTGCACATGGAAATGACCAGGGTAGGCGGAAGGAGCTCATCCAACATAACGAACTATGCGATCGAGGCCGCAAGGGGCGAGATGTCGTTCGTTATGAACTCGCTGTATATGTCCCTTATGGACACGAACACCATGAACAACAGGGCCTTTGATAGAGAAAAAAATATCAATACGTATAACAAGTATCTTGACGCCGCGAATTCGGCATTCGGCTGGAGTTTTGTCCCTATCATCGGCGGCCCGATATCAAGCCATGGCAGCAACATGTCGGACATGTATGCCCAGAGGGACAGCGCCCAGGCTATGGCGGATACCAGCTGGGAGTCAACAGCGCAGCTTGACGATGCGGACCTCAACGCTCTTCTTAACAGCTTTATTGATACAGGCGACGGCAACGTTGGCGTTAACTCTCAGGCTGTTGCTGATGCAAGGGGCGCACAGACACAAGCCTTTATCGCAGCCAGCATAGAGGCTACTATAAGGAAGACCCTTAGGGACATGAGAAGTTTGACGCATATGGAAATGACCAGTGTGGGAAGCGTTACAGGCGGCAATTTCACGGAACAGGCGAATGCTATCAACTTCCAGACCGCCATGCAGTCGCTCCAGATGATAACGAATTATCTTTCCCAGAGGGCCGAGATAATGAACAGGGCAAACCAGGCTCAGCAGAACCTTGTTAACATAAACCAGCAGATCGACACCGCGCAGGCAGGCGGATGGACGGCTCTGATCGCAGGTGTTGTAGTTGCCGTTGCCTCATACTTTACAGGCGGTGCTGCGTCACTGGTCATGAATATTATAGTTGCGTCGCAGCTTGGGTCATCTGTTGCCAGTGCTATTCTAGGGATAACTTCCGCAATAAACAACTGGACCAATTACAACTTTGCCCAGAACAGGGCCGGCGGAGGAGAGGGCGATCTTGCAAGCTTTGTGCACGCAAGGGAGATCATGGACAGCAGCGTGAATTCAACCACGACCAGGCTGGAGCAGCTGGAACAGCAGTGCATAGACGAGATAGCTTTTGAGCTCCTTCAGGGGCTTGGCGGCGGCAATATAGGCGTTAACAGGGGCCTTTCATCGCAGTATAAGAACTTTATCGAGAAGCTTTATAAGGCGGAGAAGATCAAGGCGGACGTGAAAGAAACCCTTAAAGATCTCAGGAACTCGGCGCACGAAATAATGTCGGGCAAATCAGGCATTTCAGTTAATTCGATATATTCAATACTTAACATGAAAGAGCAAAGCATTAAGGCCCAGGTTGACGAGATGTTCAATTTGCTTGAGACATATGCCAACAGGAAGAACCAGATGAATGCCGCCCAGAAACAGCTGATACAGGCGAAACTGCAGGCCCAGATGAGCACGATATCTGCCACACTGCAAACAATAAGCGTCGCGATATCATTGAAAAGCGCATTGTTTTCCAAGGAGGCCGCAGCACTTAGAGAGGCAAGGGACGCTGTTGAAATAGCAAATACGACAAAGCAGGGGGTCCAAGCCGCCGCCGACAAGTACACTCAAGCCCAAAATAATATGAGCAGGCTCACGATGCAGAACATGCCTATGCAGATCACATTGAGCGCCCTACAGGTCGTTAACCAGATCGCATTTGCAGCTATTGAAAGAGAGGCGCTTAAGAATTATGAAAGCGAAGCAGAGGGAAGAGTGTCAAACTCCGGGATCACCAGTTCTGCTAAGAGCTCAAGCGTTGTAGCTTCAAATTATACTGCCGGCGAATTCGGTGATATGGCCGCTAATGAACAGGCCAAAGCCGGCCAGGCGGAGCTTAACACTAAAGCCCATTCTTATGAGATGGAAAGTAAGAACATTGACAGCAGCTACAATGACAAGATCGCCAGTGTTGAGAAGAATTTTGTAATGAACCAGGCTCCTGACCTAGCAAGGCAGATATTGGGCGCGTTGCTCCCGGATAAGAGCGAAAGTGCACTTTATCCTAAGAATAAAGACTTCGAGAATATGCTTAAATCTTCAAAGCGATTTGGCGATATTGCTCCGGCACAGCAAAAAGCCGTTAAAGCAACTGTTAAAGAATCCGCAAAGGAAGTCGAAGAAGCAAAGTTTTCCGAACTGAAACAGATAGTCATGCAGGGCATGCCGCCGGCACCGCAGTATGCCGCTGTGCCTGTAAAATTCACGCCGGAGCAGCAGGCCCCGCAATCAAGTTCAGCGGCCATAGCACAGGCTGATAAGCTGATCCAGAGCTTGGCCGATAATACTGTTTCAACCGCGCAGGAAACAGTAGAACAGCTGGATCCGCAGAAAGTGCTTGAACAGCTGGAGGCTGCATTGGCGAAAGCGAAGAACGATCTTACTGCAGTAAAGAAACACCAGGCAGCTTTGCAGAAACAGGCGCCTGAAGCAGCAAAGGCGACTGCTGCTTTTGAAGGCGAGGTCAAGAAAGAAAGGGATAAGCTCTTAAAGCAGATCGATGATGCTGAAGCGAAGATCAAGGAATGGGAAAAGAGCGGGAACAATAGCGCCGTGGAAAAAGCGGTGACGACGCTTAAAAAGCAGATCATTAAAGCAAAAGCTGAATATGAGGTAAAGAAGGTCATATATGAACTGTCAAAGGGCGGCGAAAGGGAACTTGGAGCAAATATCCAGAAAGCCGGAGCAGCAGTCACGCATTTTGAGGGCGAAGTGAATACGCTCAAAGGGAAGATCGCGGAAGTTAAAAAAGCTATAGGGCCGCAGGCAAGTGTAGACACAAAGGTCGGTCCGGAAGATCTATTGCCCGGATAAGTGAAGAAGACAAAGAATCCATAATTATTGCAGGTGTGTTAATCTCTTCGCCTCATTTTCTGTGCTCATTTTAAATACAAAAATACCCCTTATACAGCTACTAATATATTGCTCTTATTTGTTGAAATCCACGCAAGATATACCTCTTCTGTCTCGATATATTATTAGAGGGATAATAGCCTGTTTAAGGGGAAATAATGTCAGAGCCGATCATAAATCCGGTTAACCTTATAAATATGACGGATGATACAGGCGATACCGCAGGTGCTGCCTCGGTAGAACCGGGCTTCATACCATCCGACATTCCTGATACCTCAGAAGTAAGCAAGACTATCGGCATTGACACGATCAATCTTACATCGAGTGTTCCAACCTTCCCGTCCGTTCCCTTTACTCCCGTTGAACTTGAGGAATCACCGAATTATATCCAAAGCGACACTCCGACCAATGCTCCTCCTTTGACAGTTTTCGACGGTTTTGACATGAACAGCCTTGAGGAAGTAAGCGCTGCTAACGAGTACATCGATCCGAACAATTCAGCGATCCAGTCGCTTCTTGATACCCTTAAGGAAGCAGGGATCATAACGGACGGAATGAGCGAAGATAAGCTTGTACTCGCGATCCACAATTATATCAGTGAGAACTATTCGTATGTGGCTGAATCAGAGGGCGATGACTGGGCCACCGTTTCTGAGGTTATCGAGAACAAAGGCGGGGACTGCGAGGATCTGGCAAACCTGGAAGCTAGTTTGATGATGGCCGCTCTTATAGACCGCGGGATGAGCATTGAGGAAGCAGGCAGGAAGGTAAGCGCAGTTGTAGTCATTGACAAGGATACACTTCTCAGCCATGTATACGTTAAGTATACTGCACTTAATTTCGACGTACTATATCTTGACCCTTCAAATGCTTCCGTAAGCCGGACTATCAGCGCCAGCCAGCAGGAAATATTTAGTTACAATGATAGGTCAGTGGATATAGAAGATCATGATTTTGATTATTCCAACTTGGCAACAGCAGGCTATACGGTTCCCGGATCAACAATACAATATCCTATTACGGATTATGCAGCGCTCATGAAAGCTGAAAACGACCTCCTTACAACAGCAAGAGATATAGCTAGCAGCATCCAAACTTTTTTCAATGAAGTATACAGCTGGAAAGGATGGTGTGGAAGCCGAAGTCAATGGTACTTTCTGGTGAACGGACATAGCCCTCCTCCTGGCACCTATTTTCCCTGCGATATGGTGTTCAAGTCAGGTTTCGAAGCGCCGCAAGGGGGATTTCAAGGTCTAGATAGAATGGCAGATCGTTATGCGCTATATGAGCTTATGTATTTGCTTGATACAAGTGAACCAACACAGGATATCTCTAAGCTAAATGATTTAATGTCCAGGATAGCGCAGTTTGCTGCGGATTTTGCAAGTACAGCGCCTTCAGGTGTGCTAACAGCGGCGTCTAATATATATAATTTAGCACAAGATTACGTTAATGTACGGATACCAGCCATTCAAAATTGCACGTATTGGACGGGCTCATATATGGAGTTCATGGTCGCTAAAATGTCGGCATACGAACTTGAGGCGTATAAACTGAACCGTGAAGTATTGAAGGTAAATATGATCGCCTCCATCCTCAGCGCGGATGCGGCAGTAGATGCTGCGCAATCCACCCTTAATCTTGCCCAGGCAAACTATAATTCTGCCTATAATATAAATGTCACAGTAGATAACTCTGGAAACAGTTGGCAAGTACCTGCAGGCGCATGGTTGAGAGACTGGGGCGGATGTTTGCCGGTATCCTATGGATTCACGACCGGTGTATATTGGGTAATATCAGCAGCTTTAGATATTCCCGATGATAGCATGACACTAATGAACCTTGGCAATGGCTGGTCTATGATATGCGGCAATACGCATGGCACGTTTCTCAATAAATTTAATACGTATATAGCTCCGTATGAAACAGTCGTTAGTGGTGCTCAAAATGCTTTACAGCAGGCCAAAGATAATCGGAAGAATATAAGAGATAGGTTCATGCAGGCCTACGGCATAGCGAATAACGCTTTGCTGGACGTATATCTTAATAATGCCAAAAATACTTTCCTGATAGCTCCGCATACCGGCACTAATACCTCGGACTACTGGAAGGTTAATTGGGAGCACGACTTTTTCCGTGAGTTCAATCCTGACGGAACCGATAATAAACTTGGCATCCCATACAGGTGCAAAGTAGTAAAAAGCACCCTTATCACTAATTCACTTATCTATGAAGCCAGGAGGGACCTGAGAGGCCTTGTACAGCAGGAGCTGGATAATAAGGTGGAAAGCCAAAATGGCATGGATATCAATAAGCTTTTTATGAAAAAGACGGACAAAGCTCAGCCCGAAGGACCAGTTGGCCGCATCAAGATACTTGTTATACAG
>JBHPDX010000022.1:0-20888 GCA_042577445.1 Candidatus Margulisiibacteriota bacterium
TCTTCCTCTCAAATTTCTCTCTTGCCATATATATTCCTCCTTGTTTTTATGCGCCTTCTTAGACGCGAATGACGTAAATTATACTAATTAAGGCTTACTTGTCAACTGAAAATTTGACCATTTTCAATTAGCTGCTGGCCAGGATCGAACCTGCTCACGATTTTCGTTGGCTTCGCATTATATATAAATCAATGTACAACAAAAATCGTTCGGACCTCGTCATCAGCCGGTTCAATAAGCTGCTGATCGGGATCGAACCGATGACCTCGTCCTTACCAAGGACGTGCTCTACCAACTGAGCTACAGCAGCTCGAAATGACGAAAACTTGGTAATTTTACCTGTAAAAACAGGAAGAATCAAGAGGGCGACAGCACAAAAGCATGTTGATCCTTAGTCAGGTGCGAAAAGGAATCCAATACGGAACGACATTGAGCTCGGTATATTGGTGGTTGTTCCTACATTAACAGCAGGCCAAAATGCCATCCCCATTGTCAGGCCGGAAGGCTCATCAGCCGAAGAAAAAACAAGCTCTGCACCGCCCATCATGGCAAAAAAGATGTCGTTTGCCATTCCCATTCCACCCATAGCATAGATCTTTAATCGTACAGGCATGTCCCCAAGAACAAAGGTTGGGCGCCTTGGAAAATATGCGCCGCCGATCAAAATATCAAATGATCCGGTATTGCTGAAACTTCGATAGCCTACCATCATATTAAGCTGAATATCGCGCTCTCTGGCAGACATCAGCGTGAGGCCGGCCCCGCTTTGCTGATTACCGCCTTCAAAGTGAACTCCCAAAAAAGCGTATACCGGCCTATAAGGCACTTCTGTATATTCAACATCAACCTTATGATAGTAATCATAAGCAAAAGCGGTTACGGACAAGCAATTTAACAATAACACCGCAAGTATTACCAGGATGATCCTTTTCATATATTTTACTCCTATTACTTTCTTATTTTATTTAATAACTCAGAAGCCTTTACCTTATCTTCCCTTCCTTCGGGGATGTAGTCAAGCGGGAGTTCCATATCTATTATGTGTTGTAGCTTTTCCCTGGCCATTTCTTTTTTGTCCATATCGATATACAGCTCTGCAAGCCCAAGGTGAGTATGGGTGTAATCAGGCATGTATTTTATCGCGAGATGCGCCTCTTCGAGTGCCTTGTCCCTGTTCCCGATCGAAAGGGGCCATCCCGGAGCTTTTCTATAAAGTTCTGCAAGAACATGGTGTGCATTAGCACTTTCCGGCTCATACTGTAGAACGATCTCCATTTCCAACCTTATGGGATCTACCATAGCTAAGCTTTTAAGTATGCCCTTAATTTCTCCGATCCTTCCCATGTGTATCCCTTTATATAGGTGTCCCTGCACCCCATCTTCTTTTGCTGCGATAGCCTTTTCTGCATATAGCTCTCCTTGTTCATAAAAAGCCAGCTTCTCATCTTTTTTTGCGGCAGTTTCTCCCATCCAATAATAAAACCTCGAAAGCCTCCATAGCAGATCGTAATTGAATGGATCGTCGGCCAGCTCCGTCTTAATTATTGTTACTGCGTTTTTTACTCCGGCGATATTCTCCCGGCCGCGGTACAATTCATCGACCTGCCCTATGATCCTGCTGTTGGCATATGCAATGCTGACACTAAATAGAACGATCAGAAATATTGAGAGCAGCTTTTTCATTAGAATTTGAACAGCTCCTTCGCCTTGTCTTCAAGCTGTTTCTTTAACTGTTCTTCCGCTTCCTTTTGGACCCTTTCTTTTTCCTTATCAATGATCTTTTGAACAGGCTTACCAAGCTTTGGTATGGGTATCGGCTTTTTAAGGGAGCCCGTCAATTCAAACTCTAAGGATGCCCATCCGTCCTTGTCCACAAAAACATCGTACTCTGCCGGGAGATCTTTTGCTATCACGGGGTTAAGCCTAAGCTCCAGCACGTTTCCTTTTATAAACTTCATTGTTCCCATATTTGCTTTCCCATTGAATTTTATTTCTACATCCCCCATTTTTCCGTTATGAACGATCAGATCGCTTATGGTCGCGACTTTATCGGCTGCGCTGAAGTCAGCCTTGAATTCTTGGATCTCAATATCATGTTTGAAAGTATCGATGCCGAGCGCCTGCCCAACTGCCTGCAGAGATTTCATTTTTTTGATCTTGCCGTCCTTCAATAAAAAGTTCCCATTCGCTTTCAAGTTGGCGAGAATGTCCGGCGTTTCAACTCCGCGGCCGGTAAGCGATACGCTCATACTTAAACTCCCCTCTATCTTATCTTTCAGGTCCGCGTAGTCCTTCATCCCGGTCAGGAATGACTCTACAGCCGCATTGGAAAAAGGCGCTGCTTTGAATTCCGCCAGGTTCAAGTTCTTGACCGAATATCCCAGGCCGCTTACGTTCAGGTTGGCAGTTATGCTTCCTGACAGTTTCCCGTTGTATGCCTTTAGTTCTTCAATATTTAACCAGACTATTTTTTTCTTTAGCGAAGATGAGATCTTCAATGAATCCAGTTTCATAGCTCTGAACGTTATGTTCTTTAGGTCTATAGAGCCCTCAAAGACCATTTTAGGTGAGATCGACCTTAATGAACGATTGATCTTCCTGGTGAGCTGGCCGTAGGGCGCTTTTACTTTTTCCCCGACCTTTTTCTTTTTAGATCCGGAAAGAACCGCCATGAATTTATCCAGATCTATTCCGCCCGAACTTAAAGAAGCCTTTATATTCGGCGCGGAATTAAAGTTAGATACCTTCGCGTTGATCTTTAATTTTTCGCCAGCGGCAGAAATAACGAAATCCTGAAGATTGATATAAGATTTTCCCAGGTCCAAGTATACTTTCCCGCCAAGTTTTATGGGGACGGATTTGCCTTCATATACTCCCAGCACACTGATCGCGATATTGATCGGGGCTTCTGTTTTTAATGAGATATTGGAAATATCGATGTTTAGGTCCTTTAGCTCGTTAACTTTCTTGCCTTCAGGATCATAAGTTACAAGCGTCAGTCTTCCTTTTGATATAGCGAACCTTGAAACAAGGATCGCCATAGGCTCTTTCTTCTTTGTTCCTTCTTCCGCTACCTTTTTTGTTTTAGGTTTTCCTGTCAGATCGCCGTAGTTGGATGTTCCATCTGCCTTTTTCTCTATCAATATCTCCGGTTTTATCAGAACGGCCTTTGTAACTGCGATCTTTCCTGTAATAAGTTTTAGAAAGCTGTATCTGAACTCTATGGCCTCCGCTGATATGAACGGCTTTTTTGAAAAACCTTTCCTGTTCCCGATATATAGGTCGCTCAGTTTTATCCCGCTGAAGAGATTAAAAGATATCTCCCCCAGCTTTACTTCGCGGTGGATGGTTTCCGATATTTTTTCTGCGGCCATGTCTTTGATCTTATTCAGCGGCAGAACATACGGCAGGGCTATCGCCAGAACGATCAATAAAACCAGGATTACAGCGACACTTATTCCGAGATATTTCAGGGTTTTTAACATGGGTATTGCCTTCCTTTTTTAAGTTTTTGGTGTTAGAAGATCTCTTACGATCTTGCTGGCTGTTTTACCGTCGACATTCAGCCCTTTTGCCATGATCTCTTTCATCACTTTTCCCATATCCTTTGGCGAAGATGCCCCGACTTCAGCGACTATTTTTGTTACAGCATCCTTTGTTTCTGCCTCTGACATCATTTTTGGCACGTACTCCTCAACTGTTTTCAATTCTTCCTCAAGTTTTTTAACAGCATCAGGCTTGTTAACTTTCCTTGTCTCTTCGATCGCATCTTTCAGGCTCTTGGCGTATTTTTGAAGTATCTTGGTAATTTCCGGGTCCGGAAGGTCTCCTTTTGAGTTCACCAGCAGGACCTTTGATTTCATCATCCTTAGGACTTCCAGCCTATTCGTGTTCTTTTCCTTCATTGCTGTTTGAAGATCTTGGTTCAGTTTCTCGAATAATTTAGCCATTTCAGTTCCCCCTTCTTTATAAATGAATAGAGAAATCGACCACTACAGGTTTCTCCAGCTTGGCATAGTCGCCGAGCTTCATTTTTACTGTATCCTTGTGAGAGCCGGCTCTGAACACTATTGTCTCGCTTTTGCCCAAGGCCTTATCGGCCAGAACTGGTATACTGTAAAAACTTCCGAATGGCGGCATGGCCCCGACCTCGCAGTCCGGGAAAGCATCCTTAAACTCTTTTTCTGTTGCCAGCTTAACGCTTCCTGTTCCGAGCACCTGTTTAACTTTTTTGAAATCAACCCTGTGCGAGGCTGGCAGGACCAACATCCCCATTTTGTTGCCCGATTTTACGATGACAACCTTGGCCATTGCGTCCCCTGAAACATGTTGAACTGCAGCTACTTCTTGCGCGGTAAATACTTCCTTGTGCCTTTTTGCTTCATACTTGATCTTATTTTTGACCAGAAATTCTTTCAGTCTTTTGTATACTGCCATGTACGCACCCCCTGGTCGTAAATTGCTGGTAGTATTTTACCCTCCACGCGGAAAAATGTAAACCAAAACAGAGTTTTACTATATAGTGAGTTAATATATAATATCTTTACAATGAAAATAGGCGCCGTATCTGACTCGCATAAGAATACTACCAACCTTCAAAAGGCCTTTGAATACCTCCGGGATGTTGAGAACATTGATCTGATGATCCATCTTGGAGATGACTATTCTGATGTAAGCGGGCTGGAGAGGTTTACTATCCCGTTCATTGGAAATAGGAGAGTGCCTATCCTGAAGGTGCCGGGAGTGTACGACCCGGAATATAAAGATCCCGCTATTACCAATAGGATGATCAAGGAGTATGAAGGGTGGAAGACACTCATAACACATACGCCCGGAAGCCATGAGAACGACCTGCCGCAGGACGTAAACCCGGACCTGGTTTCGCAGAGCCTTGGCGTTAAAATAATACTTCACGGCCATACCCATATCCCAAGTATCGAGGAGAAGAAGAACATCTTCTTTATCAATCCAGGGCACCTAAAAGAGGATGACAATAGAGGCTATCCTCCCAGCTTTGCGGTCCTTGATGTCTCGCGTGAAGAGGTCCAGGTGAAGATCCTAAGTCTTAATAACCACAAAGAGATCAACCAATTCTCAATACTTTCTATCACCGAGTGATAAAAATAAGCTTGTTTAAACTTTTGCGGACGTGTAGAATCGATTTGTTTTATTTTTAAGGAGAAACAATATGTTCAAATGGCTGGAACAGTGGAAAGAATTCAAGGAAAAACTCAAGAAAGAGAATAAGCTTTATTTCTGGGTGGTCGACTGGATCGAGACCATCGTTGTCGCCCTCATCCTTGCTCTTATTATAAGACAGTTCGCTTTTCAGACATCAGAGGTCATGTCCGGCTCCATGATCCCGACCCTTCAGATAAGGGATCGTGTGATCGTGAACAAGCTGGTGTACAAGTTCAAGGAACCAAAGCGCGGGGAAATAATCCTCTTTAAATCTACTATAGATCCAAGAAAGGATTTTATTAAAAGATTGGTCGCACTTCCCGGCGAAGAAGTGGCTCTCCGGAACGGTATGCTCCTTATTAACGGGAAAGTTATTTCTCAAAGCCGATGGGACGTGGTATGGGACAACTCAGCATTCGGCCCCAAAAAAGTCCCAGAAAATTCCTACTTTTTTGTGGGGGATAACCGTCCGCAAAGCTATGACAGCCGTTTCTGGGGATTTGTCCCTAAGAAGAACATTATCGGCAAAGCATTCCTTCTTGTCTGGCCGCCTTTTCATATACGTATTCTAAATCAGTAGGTTTCTAATTGTTGCTTTTTGCGAGGAAAGATTCGATCTTCAGAAGCAGAGTCTTGGGGTCAAACGGTTTTGTTAAATATTCATCCGCACCTTTTTCAAGCCCCTTATCTATATCTTCTTTTTTTATTTTTGCGGAAAGAATGATTATGGGAATACTCTGATATGCCTTGTTGTGTTTGAGTATCTGGCATACCTGAAAACCGTCCATTGTTGGGAGCATTATATCCAGGACGATCAAGTCGGGCGCATCTGTCCTTACTTTTTTGACCGCTTCACCGCCGTCTGCGGCCGATAGGGTGTTATGTCCCTTTGCTTCGACCGTGAACTTTATCAGTTCTGCGGTTGACGGGTCGTCTTCTACTATAAGTATCTTGCTCATATTTTCATTTTATCATCGGCAGAGTAAAAATAAAAGTGCTGCCTTTGCCTGTCCCTTCTGATTCTGCGGAGAGATTTCCGCCGTGCGCATCTATTATCTCTTTTGAAATGGCGAGCCCCAGGCCCAACCCCCCGATCTTCCTTGTCAGCGATGTATCGACCTGGTAGAACTTGTTGAATATCTTGCCTAGATGATCTCTGTCTATGCCTACGCCGTTATCTTTTACCCTTACTTCTATCTTATTATCTGGTAGCACCTTGGAAGAAAGGTCTATTTTGGGGTTATCCTTTACGAACTTCACTGCATTGCCTATCAAATTCCGCAGGACCTGTCCCACCTTTGCTTCGTCTCCGCCGAACTTGGCTTTCCCCGCTTTTAAGCTCAGTGTCAGTTTGATTCCTTTGGCGTCAAGCTGCGGGCGTAGGGCCTCAGATATTCCGGTCATTAATTTATCTATCTGTACGGGGCTCTTTTTGACCTCAAAGACCCCTCGTTCAACTTTTGAAAATTCAAGCAGTGTATCAATAAGCTCCAAAAGATGATCGCCCTCATGACTCATTATTTTTGCGAACTTCATTTGCGTATCATTCATGGGGCCGGCTGTGCCGCTTATAAAATGTGCCAGGAACCCTTTTATTGATGTTAGAGGGGTCCGGAGTTCGTGCGAGACCATGGAGATAAGTTCAGTTTTCATTTTATCTATTCCGATGAGTTTTTTGACGGCTTCTTTCTCTTTTTCGTAAACATTGGCATTCTCGATCCCGATCGCCATTTGATCCGCGATCGTTGATAAGAGGTTAAGTTCAATATCGGATGGGATGTAATCTTTCTGTGTGCCGATCACCATCAGTCCTGTTTTTTCTCCTTTTCTTTCCATTGGAATAAGTAAAAGGTTCTTAAGCTCCAGAGACTTAAGCATTTCTTTTTCTTTGGAGGACGCCTCTTTGATATCTGCCGTTTTAACTATTTGCTCGCCTGCGATAGTTTCCCCGAACATTCCCTCCTTGGCTTTGAAAGAATAAGGCTGGGTCAGGCCATTGGTTATTCTTGATACAAAGTTGCCTTTTTCGTCCTTTACAAAGATCGATAGATATTTGGTCCCGGGTATTTGAGGTATATGGGCAATGGACTTCGTGAGAAGCTCGTCAAGATTAAGGGTCGACCCTATTGCTTTTGACAGGTTGTATAGGGTCCTTAAGTTCTTTGTCCTTTCCTCAACGGTTTTCTCAAGTTCTTTATTCCAATTCTCCATTATTTCCCTGGAGCGCTTTATTTCGGCGGCCATCTTGTTGAAGTAATCCGCCAGGTCGCCTATTTCGTCATTTGATTCGCGCGTGATCTTGTAGCTTAGTTCTCCTTCTTCCAGCTTCTTCATGCCGTATCCTATTCTTCGGAGGGACTGCGCTATAGCGCGGCTGGCAATACTGCTGACGATCACTACCAGTATTATGGCAAGCATGATCAGGAACAGTGCTTGTACCTGGACATTGCTGAGAGCCACCAGAAACTCCTCTTTACTGGTTTTCAGGTTCCACAGTAAAGGTTTATATATGTATAGGTCTATTATCTCCTTGAATGTCATGAACAAAAGAAGTCCCGCGCCTGCTATCGGTATTACGGAAAGGAGCATGAACAATAAGAGCAGTTTGGCAAAGAAAGGTATCCGCATTTCCCTTAGTTTAGCTATCCGCTTTCCAGCCCACGGGAATACCCTGTCCATGAACTTTGCGGTAGCCTCTTCACCTGTAAGATAGAAATAAGCTATAAAGCCTATAATGATATAAGGCATCCTGATCAGCAGAAGCTGCCAGGAAACTGTTTCAAAAACTATACTTGCCGTTCCAAGAGAAACAAAGATCAGGGCTATAGACTCAATAAAGAGTTCTTTCTTGCTCTTTTTGAGCGAGACCACGGCTCTATAAACGGCTATGGCTGCAAGCGGCGCCATAAGGCCGAATATAAATATCATTCTTGGCGTTAAAGAAACTCCATACTGAATGCCCCAAAAAGAAACCTTGGCAAGTTTAGCCGCATCTCCGAACGAAAGAAC
Organism: Candidatus Margulisiibacteriota bacterium; assembly: GCA_042577445.1. Lineage (GTDB taxonomy): Bacteria > Margulisbacteria > WOR-1 > CAVSGV01 > JBHPDX01 > JBHPDX01. The sequence continues at coordinate 8,191 of JBHPDX010000022.1, forward strand.
GTAAAAGGAAAAGCCTACCAGAGAATACAGCAGTGTTATGTATTTATTCCTTATGAAGTAGTAGAGCAGGGGCACTGGCTGTAAGAACAAAAGAAAGTTAAGGATAAAAGACAAAAAGTTGTATGCCGCCCCAACGTTGAGCAAGGCGAACAGGTTCGAGACCATGTAAACAAGCCAGTAGAGGCCGAATATGTTAAGGAATAGAATTAACGGTAGATCATCTTCCGTCTTTTTTTGCTTGAGCGATATCAAGAAAGAAGAATAAAGGCAGCTAAGAGCAATGAACGCGCATATGATCATGCTGTATAAGATACCCGTTCTAAGTATTATTATATGCGCTGTTCCCATGCTTATTAACCGATCGCTCCTATGGACATCATGTAATTGTTAGAGGACTAATTATTATTGATCGAACTTACCTTTTGTCCCTCATCGAAAACAAATACCATCAAGAGCTGAGGATCCTTCAGTGTATCCATTGAGCCGCCTGCTATACCGTATGTCGCGATCCTTATTACACCTTTTACATCCCTGAACATGACCTGAAAGAACCCTGGGCTTAGATTGTTGAAGGAGACAGGGTCTCCCCAGTATTTTTCAGCTTTTGGGAAGTGATATTTAAATACTGAACTGATAGCCGAACAGGAAAGACTAAATACGAACAACAGCAAGACAAGAGTAACTGTAAACTTTTTCAAAAATACTCACCCCCTCTTTTATTGTTTGTATTATATTAGAAATTGTAGGAAATTAAAAGCGAAAGCACATTGCCCACATAACTTCCGTAGCTCAAAGCGGTCTGTGATTTATCAAGGTTTGAAGTATTGTTCGTAATTGTATATCTGAGTCCTAAGGTGAAGTCGTCAAAATATTCCCTGTATCCATAGAAGTCATATATGTACATGGAATCCTGACGCCTTCTCCCCCCAACAGAGTCATTATACGCAAAATGCTTATTTATATATGTTTGCGATATATACAGCTTATGAAAGTAGGGGAGAGGGATGAATGCGCCTATGGTGTATTCATCGCTTACATTCTCGTAGTCGGGATCTTTGGCATGTGAAGCCTTACCTTCATATTGAACATAAACAACCGTGCTTAACTGCTGCCGTATGCCGAACTTCGTGTCAAAACTGTTATAAGCTTCATATGTTGGATTCTGGTAGAGCGTGTTCGTGTTGCCAATATATATTGTTGTCCATTGTGGGTCTCCCGGGAAAACCTTGAACATGAGGCCCGTTTCAAGGTCATCGGTATTGAAATAGGCGGCATCAGGGTCCTGAAAATATCTTTTGTTATCATAAGTTAATGTTGCAAATGTTGACGCCGGAAGCGGGATGTTTAATGATATGCCGCTTCCCCAACCATGGTCATTGTAAGCTGTGTTCTTTTCATACGAAGTTTTGAGCGTGCTGAACGAAAATGATATAGGCTTATATGAATAGATGGAAGGTTTATACGCGATAAGGAAATTGGTTGAAAGTCTGTTGTCATACCCGTCTGCCATCGCGAAGGCGGAATATGCTATGTTGTCATCATTGTCATATGAAAAGCTTAAATATCCGCCGAAATCGTTTTCTGGCTCCGGCGCCTCTATCCCGAGATAAATATTCTTTAAATATGCTTTTGCAGATTTTGCCCAGGGTGAAGCGGGGTTGTGATCAACTACTTTTTTAAATTCCTGTTCCGCCTCTTTCATCCGTCCGGAGTAATACAGCGCAAGCGCATAATAGAACCGGAAGCCTATTTCTTCCGGATTTTTTTTGAAGGCGGTCTTAAAATCTTTAGTTGCTCTTTCATAATTGCCTTCTTCAAACGCTTCCATTCCATAGTCGAAATCGGTTTTTATTTGTGCGTGTGCAAAGGCTGATAAGCAAAGTGTGACCAGCAGGAATACTATGATTTTTTTTACCATTAGTATTTTTTATAGTAGTCCGTACCAGGATAGATCGTATTTGATGGCGGCCGGGTCGGATTCGTATATTTCATTGTAGGAGGCGGCGGCATTATGGGTCGCTCTAACTTATTCGGGTATGTTTGCCTGGTTTTTTCTGGATATGGCGTTCTTTCTTTTGGTTCGCGTATTGGTTCCGGGGGCGGTGCCGTAGGCTTTACAGGAACGATGGTTCCGGGTTGTGTTGAATCGGGCTGAACCGGCTGGTCGGTCCTTGTGGGTATTGTACTATCTATCCCTGGAGAAGGAGCTGGCGCCGAAGGCTTAGTTGGTATTATATCCGGCGCAGGCCTTTTAGGTGGCTGCCATGGCTCTGATGGTGGTTTTTTAAAGCTTTTTGGCGGTTCCCATGATGCCGGTTTGTGTTTAAAAGCCTTTGGCGGTCCCCATGTTTTTGGTGTGGTAGGGACTCCTTTTGGCGGTTCCCATGATGTTGGCTTGTGTTTAAAAGCTTTTGGCGGTTTCCATGCTGCTCCGCCCTGTGGCTGAAAAGCCAAAGCTGTAAGACTGGCGAAACAAACGATCAAAATTAATAATATTATCTTTTTACTCATTGCTTATATTGGAACTTATCCTTTTTCCCTCTTTGTCGAACACAAAGACCATCATGAGTTGCGGGTCTTTTAGAGTATCCATTGATCCTCCGGCGATCCCGTAAGTGGCTATCCTGACAGTCCCTTCAAAATCGCGGAACATAACCTGAAAGAAACCCGGGCTTAAATTATTGAACGATACAGGGTCTCCCCAGTTCTTTGGTGTCTTTGGGAATGAATATGAGTAAAACCCACAGAATGCCGAAGTAGAAAGGACCAAAATGAGTATTATTGCAAGTAATGCCTTTTTCATTTACATACCTCCATTTTTGGATGCGGTATAACGTTTGATATCATAGCGCAAAAAAAGGCGTTAATCAATAATGATGACTTATTTGCCGGGAATAGATTCGGGGGTGACAAGCTCTTTTATGTCTTTGGTGGTTTTTTCGATAGTTTCTTCTGTTTTTTGGATCGAATCGGCCTCCAGGGTAGGCGACTCTCCAAGAATTGCTTTCTCAAATTTTGGATCTCCCAGTTTTTTTACCAGGTCAGGATCCCCCTTTAAGTAATCTATCTGGAACTTATTGAACGGCAGCAGCAGGAACATCCCGATCGCTATCCCGGTGACGAACTCAACATAAGCCTTCTTTTTTATCGTTACATATATTATGTACATTATGGCCATTGTCATGAACAGATTCCCTGCTTGTTCGTATGGAACGCCCGATGCCCACGATGATGTGAAGAGCCCGAACGTGCCAAAGGCGACCATGAAGGGGATAGAAATGACCATGAGGAGCGTGTTGTTTATGATGAATCCGAGGGTCAAAAGAGCAACACCTAGGATGCTTGCGTGCGCTACCAGAAGGCCCAAAAAATTCATTTCAATTGCATTCAGAAGGTTGACTGCAGAAAAAAGGACAGCCGCGGCGTTCAGAATTACTATTACCCATCCAAAAAACCTTATCATTACTGGAACCCTACCACATTTTAATGAAATATTACCGGAAAAGATTTAATATGATCGGATGAAACTTAACGAAAACCGGCCCAAAGACCAAAGAAACAACCGACATAAGCTTAATTAAAATATTTAAAGACGGACCCGAGGTGTCCTTGAACGGGTCTCCAACGGTATCTCCCACAACTGCCGCGGCATGTGCGGCAGAACCCTTCCCGCCTAAATTACCCGCTTCAATATATTTCTTTGCATTATCCCACGCGGCTCCCGCGTTAGCCATGAAGATCGCAAGCATTATTCCTGTTACAAAGGCTCCGGCAAGCATTCCGCCGAGAGCTTCCGGGCCAAAAAACAATCCAACCAAAACTGGAATTGATACGGCTAAAACACCAGGGACCACCATTTCCTTAAGGGCTGCCGCAGTACTTATTTCAACGCATTTTTTGATCTCGGGTTTAGCTTTTCCTTCCATAAGGCCGGTTATTTCCCTGAACTGCCTTCTTACTTCCTCAACCATATATCCTGCGGCGCGTCCGACAGCCTGCATTGTTAGAGAGCTGAATATAAAAGGAAGCAATCCTCCAATAAAAAATCCAACAATAACGATCGTCTTTGTAATATCGATACTTGATAATCCGACAGTTTTAGTATATGCAGCAAATAAGGCAAGCGCCGTTAGGGCTGCAGAACCTATCGCAAAACCTTTTCCTATGGCCGCAGTTGTATTTCCAAGCGCATCAAACTTATCGGTAATTTCTCTGACCTCCGGTCCGCATCCCGCCATAGTAACGATCCCGCCCGCATTGTCAGCTATCGGACCATAAGCATCAACGGACATGATGATCCCGATAGTTCCAAGCATTCCAACTGCCGATATTGCTATGCCATACAGGCCTGCGAATTTAAACGAAAGAATGATCGCCACACAGATCGATAGTACCGGCAGAACGATACTTTTCATTCCAAGCGCTATGCCGGAAATGATAATAGTTGCTGCTCCGGTCTTGCTTGATTCCGCAAGCGTGGCTACGGTCTTTCCGGAAGTATAATGTTCGGAAAATAATCCTATCGCGACGCCAACTACGATCCCTGAAAGGATCGCCGCAAAAACCCCGCCATCGCCGACAAAGAAGTTGACAAGAAAATACGAAGAAACGATATATATGAAAGCTGCTATATATGTTGATGAATGCAGGGCGCTTTGCGGATTAATGTCATGAAATATCTTAATAAAGAAAGATCCGATGATTGATGAAACCGTTCCTACAGCTATAAGCATTAATGGTAGCATCATCCAACCGATCACATTTGTCCCCATAAGTACGCCGATAGCTACTGTTGCGATAACAGATCCGACATATGACTCAAAAAGATCCGCGCCCATCCCGGCAACATCGCCTACGTTATCGCCCACATTGTCAGCAATAACAGCAGGATTTCTTGGATCATCTTCCGGTATCTTTGCTTCAACTTTTCCTACAAGATCAGCCCCAACGTCAGCTGATTTTGTGTATATTCCTCCGCCGACCCTTGCGAACAGGGCTACGGAACTGGCTCCCATCGCGAATCCTGATATTGCGGTGCTTTTAGCGACAGGGTCTGGTATTAACGCAAAGATTATTGCCAGACCAAGGACACCTAAGCTTGCGACCGACATTCCCATAACAGCGCCGCCGGAAAAAGCTATATTCAGCGCCTGGCCTGAATTTTTTTGGTTCGCGGCCTGAGCCATTTTTACATTTGCTTTTGTTGCGGCTTTCATGCCGAAGAAACCGGCAAGAATAGAGCAAATGCCGCCAAGTAAGTATGTAAGGGCGGATTGTACGCCAATGAACATAAGGATGATCACGAACATAATAGCAATGAATATTCCTATTGCCTTGTATTCTGTGCTAAGGAATGTCATTGCTCCTTCGTGGATCTCCGCGGCAATTTCTTCCATTTTTGGGGTTCCCTTTGGCTTTATTGTTACTCTCCAGTACAAGAACATTGCAAAAAGAAGACCCGTTATTCCAACTAATATCGCGATCAATATCATTTCATATCCTCCTTAAAAAATTTACAAAAGAATGAGCCACGATTATATTATTTTTAAAAAGCAAAGTCAATTAACGAGACCATAAATAAACGCTTGACAAAACCACCTAAATAGGTATAATAAGTACCGATTATGAAGTTTACACGTGCTACAGATTATGCGGTCAGGCTCCTGGTCCATCTTGCTTCTAAAGATGGCGAGGGGACAAGTATTGAGCTTTCTAAGAGGCTCGATATCCCCTTTAATCACCTTGCCAAACTCGTTCAAGCTCTTGCCCGTAAAGGATATCTTATAACCAGGAAGGGGAAGGGCGGCGGACTAAGGCTGGCAAAGGACCCCAAACAGATCAGCCTGGCGGATATTATTGAGACAACAGAGGGAACAATGGTAATGAGCGACTGCTTGTTCCATCGGGAGAGCTGCAAATTCAGCAGGAGTTGTAAGTTCCGTAAGTATCTTGGCAAAGTACAGAACAAGGTGCACAGCCTTTTTGCGAACGAAACCATTTTTGATCTGATATCTACTAATTAAGCGAGAGGGGGTGAAGAAATGAATATCGATGAACTGAATGTTTTTCTCGAAAAGCACACGGAAGTGGAATGGGCAAAAGATGATGATAACAATATCTATCTTCGTCACGCGGGATTTGATAAAGAGAAGGAAAAGATCAAAATAGAGCCGAAAGCTTTGGCTGACCTTACACCGGCGAAACTGGAAAAAGTATTGATAGGCGGACGTAATGTAGAACATATAACAAGAATAACAGGATATTTTTCCAAGGTTTCCGGTTGGAATAAAGGGAAAAGGGGAGAATTAACTGATAGACAACGTTCTACTGTTGAATAGGGGTAAAGTCTTGCAAAAAAGCTTGAGGCTAGTAGAATTAACGGGTGTTGAACAGGGGGAATGCCCATGTATGAACTTATTATTATTGGGGCTGGTCCTGCAGGAATAACCGCTGCCGTCTATGCCGCGCGAAAAAAGATCAAATTTCTCATTATTTCAAAGGATGTTGGCGGACAGGCTGCATGGTCGGGTGATATAGAGAATTACACCGGTTATCAATTCGTCACAGGCCCTGAGCTTGCCATGAAATTCGAAGAGCACATGAAGCAGTTCAAGGTTGACCTCAAAGAAGGCGAAGATGTCAAATCGCTCGAAAAATCAGGAGATAATTTCAAGGTTGTAACCGATAAAGGCTCATACGAAGCACAGTCAATAATAATCGCTTCAGGGAAAAAGCCAAGAATGCTTGGTGTACCAGGTGAAACTAAATTCAAAAGCAAAGGCGTTACATACTGTGCAACATGCGATGGTCCACTGTTCTCTGGCAAAGATGTTGCCGTGATAGGCGGCGGCAACTCTGCGTTGGATGCCGCGCTTCAGATGATGAAGATCGCCAATAAAGTATATCTTATTAACGTGAATCCGGAGCTCGGTGGGGACGCGGTAATGATCGAAAAAGTGAAAAAAGACCCGAAAGTCGAGATAATGAACGGCACAAAAACGATCGAAATATATGGCGAAAAATTCTTGACCGGAATGAAGGTCGAGTCACAGGGAAAAGCAAGGGATCTAAAGGTCCAGGGGATATTCGTTGAGATAGGTTTGATACCTAATACGGACTTTGTATCGATAGTTGAGAAGAATAAAGCCGGAGAGATAGTCACTGATTCAAATGCCAAAACTTCTATAGAAGGCGTTTTTGCGGCCGGTGATGTGACGAACCAACCGGAAAAGCAAATCATAATAGCGGCAGGGGACGGCGCAAAAGCTCTCCTCGGCGCGTATAGTTATCTAGTTCATAGGTAGGAGGATAATATGAAACTTCAATGTCCTGTATGTGAGAAAGAAAATGAACTGCCTGAATCGACAAAGGCTAATGAAAGAATAACGTGCTTGAGCTGCTCAGCCCAGCTTCAATTATACAAGCATAAAGGCAAAAATATTCTTGCTTGTGCGCTTTGTGATGAGCCTACTTTTGATCCAGAGAAATGTGATGTGTGTGAAAGACGGCATGAACTGAAGAAATTATACAAAGAGGGTGAATTATGAGTGAACTAACAGGATCATTACAGGCCGCTATCAGCATGGAGCAAAAAGGCTATGAACTCTATAAGAGCGCTGCAGATAAAACTTCGAATAAACTTGGGAAGGAAATCCTTGAAGCCATAGCAAAGAAAGAGCTCGATCATATAGCGGCCATTGAGAAATTCAGCTCTGATATCGGTGCCGCGACCAAAAGCATAAATCCGAAAAACAAAGAAGATTATATACTTCCTATTGTCGAAAATCTTCGCGGTGAGCTGGAAGACAAAGTTAAATCCGATTCCGATCTGGCTAAGGCATATGAGGTCGCAATGGGGATGGAAAGAGAATCATATGCTTTATATAAGAAATTATTAGGCGAAGCAAAAGATCCAAAGGCAAAAAAGTTCTTTGAATTTTTAATGGGTGAGGAAACGACCCATTATGAACTTCTCCAGGAAACACTGGAATATCTGAATCATCCCGGGGACTGGTTCAAAGAACAAGAAAAGTGGATCGTTGAAGGCTGAATTCTTAGAATAAGAAGGGGTGAGTTTATGCCGGTAGTTTGTCCGATGCAGGGATGCAAAGAAAAAAAAGGGATGTGCATACATGACTGGATGATGCTTGTTATGGTAATAGTGGTTGTGGGTATCATCGCAAAAGTCCTCGGTTGGTTCTGATCGTAAAGCTGTATATTTTGTTATCTTAATATACTGCCCACCTTTGGGGCAGTATATTATTGATTAAAATTAGAGTATATGGAGGTGTAAAATGGCAAAGCAGTTAGAAGTGTATAAATGTGGGATATGCGGGAATATCGTAGAAGTACTTCATGGCGGTGACGGTGAACTAGTCTGCTGTGGCAAGCCCATGAATCTTTTAACTGAAAACACGGTCGATGCGGCAAAAGAAAAACATATCCCTGTCATTGAAAAGACCGCTAAGGGAATAAAGGTGAAGGTCGGTTCCGTCCCGCATCCAATGGAGGAAAAGCATTATATCGAATGGATCGAAGTTATAAAAAACGGAAAGGCTTTAAGGGCTTTTCTAAAACCAGGAGATAAACCTGAAGCTGAATTTGCGGTCGACATAAAAGGGGTAACAGTAAGGGAGTTCTGCAATCTACACGGTCTTTGGAGCGCAAAGGCATAGGGGGTAATATGGGGAATAAGATATTTTACCGATGCACGGTCTGCAATGATATACATTACGGTGTAATGGCGCCGGAATTATGCCCAACCTGTAATACGAAAAAGGCTTATGTGGTCATAGATGCTTCAGAAGCAAAAAAGGTGGAAGGCCTTGAATAAGAAAGAAATATTAAATGCATTTGCGGCTTTTTGTGACGGCAATGAGTTTGAGCTTAATCCTGATAAGGAGCATGTTAACGCGGTCATAGACGGCATTCTTATAAATGAAAAGCAGGACGGTCTTAAGTATTGCCCATGCAGGATAAAAACAGGTGACCTTGAAAAAGATATGGAACTGATCTGCCCGTGTAATTTCACCATACAGGACAAATATAAAACAAAAGGTGAATGCTGGTGCGGATTATTCAAAAAGAAAAAATAGAAAGGGGTGAATAGAATGGGTAAAAAATCAGTAAAAGGAACGAAGACGGAAAAGAATCTCTTAAAGGCTTTTGCGGGAGAATCGCAGGCAAGGAACAGGTATACATATTTTGCAAGCGCCGCAAAAAAGGAAGGCTATGAACAGATCCAGGAGATCTTCCTTGAGACAGCAGAAAATGAAAAAGAACATGCAAAACGGTTCTTTAAATTCCTGGAAGGCGGCGATGCGGAAATAACCGCTTCATATCCGGCTGGAATAGTTAAGGATACTGCGGCGAACCTCGAGCACGCAGCTAAAGGTGAACATGAAGAGTGGACAAAGCTTTATACTGACTTTGAAAAAGTTGCACGTGAGGAAGGATTTGAAGATATAGCAGATAACTTCAAGGAAATAGCTGAAGTGGAAGAAGAGCATGAAAAAAGATACCGCAAGCTTTTGTCCAACATTAAGAACGGTATAGTGTTCAAAAGGGACAAGGTCACGAAATGGCACTGCAGGAACTGCGGCTATGTTCATGAAGGCAAGGAAGCTCCAAAGGAATGTCCGGCTTGCAAGCATCCCCAAGCTTACTACGAAATATTAGCTGAGAATTATTAATGGCTTACAATAAGAAGGCTGTCAGGGAGATAAGGAAAACTTATCTCCCTGTGCGCTCTAAGATATCTTCAAGGCTAAGAGAGTTCAAAGACATTTGGAAGCATGGCAGCGAGGAAGATATTTTCAGTGAACTGGTTTTCTGCCTGCTTACCCCTCAATCAAAAGCTAAAGTCTGCTGGGCTACAGTGGAAGATCTATTGGATGGCAGGCAACTATATAATGCAGGCGCAGGCACACTTTCAAGGAAACTATGCAAAGTCCGGTTCAGGAACAATAAAGCAAGATATATTGTTGAAGCGAGGAAGAAATTCTTAAAAAATGGTAAAATATCCGTCAGATCTAAGCTTGGAAACCCCCGTATTGCAAGGGATTGGCTTGTTCATAATATCAAGGGAATGGGCTATAAAGAGGCCAGCCATTTCTTAAGAAATATAGGTTTTGGGGAGAATATTGCCATTCTTGACAGGCATATACTCAAGAATTTAAAGTTTACCGGCGTAATACGGAAAATACCGGCATCTATATCGAAAAAGCATTATTTCCAAATAGAAAATAAGATGAAAATATTCGCAAAGAATATTCGAATTCCCTTAAACCACCTTGATCTTGTTATGTGGTATAAGGAAGCGGGCGAAGTCTTTAAATAAATGTGTTGAAGATAATACCTAGCGCTATAACCTGAGGAACAGCTACTGCAGGAAGCCAAAGCGCAGTTTTTCTTCCAATATTGGTCCACAATAGTCCGATCTCCGTATAATCGGTGACCACCCCTGCCATCAGAAAGACAAAACTGTTGCCGAAAGCTCCAGTTTGCCTGAATATTTCAAAAGCCATTGGAGCTGTTCCTTCAGAGCATATTTCCATGATCGTTGCTATAAATAGCGTTACAAGAAGCCCTATAACGGTTGCCCCCATATATTGCTGCATAAAGTTCGCAGGCAGGTAAGCTGCGGCAATGCTGGCAAGCAGCATCCCCAGCATTATCCACCACAGGACCATATTGCCCAAAGAAACTGATCCGGCCCATATTGATCTGATGCCATTGATCGTTGTTGCAAAACTGATCTTTATATTTTTCCGTCTTTCTTTTATATCTTTTAAGATAGAAAAGCTTTCATCAACTGCAACAGTGTTCGGATTATGTTCGATCATGGATCTGCTTTCTAAGAACATAAAAATATAACCGGAGATCATTGCTATCACGATCGCTGATCCGACTATCAGGAAAGCTTTTACTCCAAAGAAACCGAACATGACAATTGTCAGCGGAAGGTTCGCCCAAGGGCTTGCAAGAAGAAATGCGACAACTGCCGGCGGAGAAGCGCCCTTTTTATAAAGCTGTATCGCTAGAGCCAATATTCCATGGCTGCAGGCCGACATTAAAAATCCTGTAATCACAGCGAAAGGAATCGTCCTCTTTTTCTTTTGCGCAAGGATCTTTGATACATATTCTCCAGGGACCAACCAGTCGATGATACCTCCCAGCAGGAGTCCTATTAAGATAGCCAGCGCGATAGTTTTTATATACATATATAGAGCCGTGCTTAGTGGGGCAATAAAGCTTAAAAACGGACCTAAAGCAAAAACAGCTATATATATGACCGCAATAATAAAGACTTTATTCTTCCAAATAGGAGTTTTCTTCGGTGAAGCACAGGAATCGCAAACTTCCGGAGATTCTATCTTATTTTGTTCAACGAATTTCTTTTTACAGCGCTCAGAACAGAAAAAATACTCTTTGCCCTGCCAGGTAAGTTTAATGCCCGTTGATTCATCTGCATGCATCCCACAAATCGGATCTGTTGCCATATTATTCACCTCCCGTTAAAGCATTCTCAATAGCCTTTAGTAGTGCTTTGCTTGTTGTTGTTGCCCCGCTTATCGTATCTACGTTCAATGCCTGAGCTTTTATTACATTCCGCACAACGCCTTCAGCTTTTTTTGCATATTCTGAGTCCCTATTATTCACGATCTCAACTTTTGTTATTTTTTGATCCCATACTGTTACTTTTACTTTATAGGTAAACCCGCCGTAGTTGAAGCTGCCTGGATATGTCCCGCTGTCAATATTATATAAGTTTACATTATTAATGCTCATCGTCCTTACCTTTTTCAGTTCACGGGAAGTAGAGATGAATATGCTAATTAAGATCACGATAGTTATCATGATCGTTGCGATCAGGACCTTGACCCATTTTTTCATAACTTTATCTCGCTTTCTTTAATGAAGAGAGATCCTCATACCTGGAATCAGGCCAGACGAATATGGCCAATTTTCTGTAGAAAATGCTTGTTTTGAGGCCTCCAAGAGGACCGGCATGCGAACCTCCTGTTATTACTGCTTTCCATGCTTCTTTTGGAGCATATTCTTTTTTCTCCACAAGGTAGCGGCCGATCACTGCTCCTGTTCGATCCGCCCCCCATTTACAATGAATATAAACAGGCTGCTTCATAGCTTCTTTTATTTGCGCCCATTCTTTCTTATTCGGCGTCTTTCTTATATGCATAGGAATATGTATCCTCTTGATGCCGGCCTTTTTAAGGAGTCTGCGGTATCTTTTTTGTATCCACCACGTATTTTCAAGATCAATTATTGTGCGAACACCTTTTGATTTTAGGTAGGAAAGAATGCTCAGCGCCTCTTCATCTGTGTTCCTGAAGTAGCCGATAGGACTTAAGGGGTGGCCGCCGGCATGGAGGTTGCTGTCAATGATCCGATAGTTATAGGGGAGGGGGCCTTTTCCATATACATCTTTCTGAGGGAAACTTGTTACATCAGAAGTGACTGCCGCTGCGCTGACGGTTAATAGGCATACAAGGAGGATGGCTGATATCTTTATTTTTGTAAGCATTATAGGAATTTGGAGAGGGAAGGATTCGAACCTTCGAAGGCATAAGCCGGCTGATTTACAGTCAGCTGCATTTGACCACTTTGCTACCTCTCCATAATCTAAAACAAATCATATTATAATGTATACAGGATTTCAGTCAATTTACTACTTTTCC
>JBHPDX010000023.1:0-19877 GCA_042577445.1 Candidatus Margulisiibacteriota bacterium
CACACAGCCTAATGGCGGAGAAGTTTTACTTTCAGGTGCTTTAACTGAGATCGCTTTTGATATAAGCGCTGAATCAATAAGTAAAGTATCTATAAGGCTTTCAACAAATGAAGGGTCAACATGGGATGTACTTTTAACCTATGAGGCATGGTCGCATCCTGTCGGATGGGCCACATATGATTGGTTAGTGAAGGACCCTTCATCAACAGAATGTTTAATATCGATCGAGGCGGTCGGGGATACGAGCGGCGTCTGGAACAGCGATATAAGCAATGATAAGTTTACTATAGCGCCTCAACAGCTCATTTCCGATGAAGTTTGGGTCTATTGGACCGGAGGCGATGACACGTTCGGCACAGGGACAATTGATAATCCGTACAAGACGATAGGCCATGGCATGACCAAAGTAGCGACGAGCGGCACGATCAAGGCTTACAATGACACTTATTTTGAATCCGATATCATCTGGACCGCATTTGATAATGTAACGCTCATTGCTTCCAGTGCTGCAATGACCGCAACAATAGATGCGCAGGAGATCAGCAGGGCAATATTTATTGGGACCACCGTGAATCTCACGCTTGAAAGCATTAATATTGTTAATGGGTGGACTAGCAGCAATGGCGGCGGTATCTTTAATGCCGCGTCCGGGACCAATATATGGCTGAAAAATGTCCTTATCAGTAATTGTAGTGTGGGTGCGACATCCCTTGGTGGCGCAATATGTTCCACTACTGACAACATGGTCGTTAACCTTGATGCGAGCAGGGTTTCAGATAACTCTGCAAGCAGCGGCGGCGCGTTCTATAACGGAACATACAGGGCTGTAGACAGCAGCATTATCGGCAACAGCGCAAGAGGTTTCCCGGCTAATCCCCCCGAAAGGAATGGCGGCGTCATAAATAGCGGAGTGTTGGAGATGGAACGTTGTTATATATTGAATAATAGCGCTTCATTTGAAGGCGGTGTATGCCGCGATTCAACGGTTGTGGCAACGAACTGCGCGTTCTCCGGAAATACTGGCCTTAATACCTCTCTTTCATCCGCCAGCAATTTTATTATATATAACTGTACTACCTTTAATAATCCCGGTTCTGCGACGCACGCATGGTTACCGGCACCGAACATAGGCAGGCTCGCTTATAATTCGATAATGTGGGAATATCAGCCGCTTTATGGGACAGACCCAGGGATAGTGTTCAATTCGTATTGTGATATCAATGAGGGCTCTCCTTCGACCAACGGGAATTTTAGGATAGATCCAAAATTCGTTTCAACGATCGAGGGAACTCCTGGATTCCTTGTGCTTGATGCCGGTTCTCCATGTATCGATAGGGCTTCCACCGAGGCTGCAGCAGAAGATATTAATGGTGATGTAAGGCCTCGCGGATTTAATTATGATGTCGGTGCCTTTGAGTTCCAGGGCCCGTCAATATCCATAGAAGCGCCTAATGGCGGAGAATTAATAACTGCAGAATCTTCATATGATATTACTTATGAAATAAGCGCAGAATCAGTAAGTGAAGTATATATAAGGCTTTCGACAAATGAAGGGTCAACATGGGATACGCAAATAACATATGAGGCATGGTTGCATCCCGCCGGAGTGACCACATACGAATGGACCGTGGGTTCTCTTTTATCAACTGAATGTTTGATCTCTATCGAGGTTTTTGGCGATTCAAGCAGCCTCTGGAACTCTGATACAAGCAATACAAAATTTGAAATTACAGCATTTCCGCTATCTACTGAAGTCTGGGTTTCATGGGATACTGGTTCTGACGAAGCAGGGAGCGGGACGATTGACGATCCTTATCAGACAATTGCATTCGGCATGACCAGAGTCGCCTCCGGCGGTGCTGTTTATGCCTACGGCGGCACCTATAATGAGAGCGATATAGTATGGCCGGATGTAGATAATATAACACTCAAAGCTTCAACCGAAACAACGATCTGCACTATAGACGCTGAAACTAATGGACGATGCATCTCATTTGAAACACAGGTCACAGCAACAATAGAAGGAATTAACTTTATCAACGGAAGCGTCACGGACCTTTACGGCGGCGCATTCTTTCTGGCCCCTAACGTAAAGTTGTTCCTGAGGAAGGCAGTTGTAAAAGACAACCAATCAATCGGCTCGACTAAGCAGACGCGAGGCGGCGCAATATATTGCGTTAATAACACCGCGAATATTATCGCGGAAAATTGTTTATTTAAAGATAATGCGGTGGTTACCGCCGGTTTTTCTGGAAATGGAGGCGTAGTGTATGGCGGAACATGGACGATAACGAACTCAACATTTGAAGGGAATAGTGCCGGGAATGTTGGTGGTGTTATGGCAAGTCCTGGGGTATGTGATATTTCCGACAGCGATTTTAATAACAATTTTGCCAGCTTTGGCGGTGTTGCATACGAAGGTATCTTTAATGTACAAAACAGTTCATTTATTGGTAATTATACAAATGTCAGCAACGTGGGCGGTGTTGCCTATTCAGGAACATGGACCGTAACGAACTCCGTGTTTGCTCAAAATACTTCTAATTTTGGTGGTGTAGCGAATCTCGGCACTTGGAATATAACCAATTCCATCTTTTATGGAAATGGTAACGGTGCTGGAAGTGTTCTAAGGGGTATCACCTCGGTCAGCAGGAATTGTATTTTCTGGGGGAACGCTACGGCATGTTTCAACACCATGGTTTCAAACGACATAAGTTATTCAGATATCCAGACGAATAGCTTTATCGCGGGCACAGGCAACATATCTATTGAACCGAACTTTATTTCAACAGTAACAACAGAAGTTGATTTCCTCCGTCTGGGAGGCGGCTCTCCATGTATAGATACTGCATCTACCGAAGCGCCTTCTCCTGACCTTGCAGGGAATGTGCGTCCGCGCGGATTGAACAATGACATGGGTGTGTATGAATTCCAGGGACCGTCAATACGAGTTGTTGATCCAAACGGCGGAGAATTAATATCTGCAGAATATTCATACGATATTACTTATGAGATAAGCGCGGAATCAGTAAATGAAGTGTATATCAGGCTCTCAACAAATGAAGGATCAACATGGGATACGCTTATAACGTATGAGTCGTGGTCGCATTCCTCCGGAGTGACCACATACGAATGGACCGTGGGCCATCTTTTATCAACTGAATGTTTGATCTCTATCGAGGTTGTCGGCGATTCAAGCAGTCTCTGGAACTGCGATGCAAGCGATTCAAAATTTGAGATAGAAGCGCCTTCTTCGCTTACTGATGTATATGTATCTGACAGCACAGGAGATGATGTCACAGGAACCGGTGCAGTTGGTGCACCTCTTAAGACAATAGCAAAAGGATTAACGATCGTCGAGGCAGGAGGGACTGTCCATCTGTTCACCGGTCTGTATCAGGGAGGACTTAATAGAAATTTATCATGGCCCGACCTTGACGGGATAACCCTTAAAGCTTCTACCGAAACTTCCGTTTGCACATTGGATGCACAAACTGCGGATAGGCTCATCCTTGTTTCGAATGCCGTTCAACTGACGATCGAAGGTGTTACTTTAACCAACGGTTATCGCACCACTATCGGCGGGTGTGGCGTATCTCTTGCCGCAGGTTCAATATTAAACCTGGAAGATGCCAAGTTTATTTCAAATAAAGGATCATCAACTCTTATACCGGGCGGAGCGATAATGGCTGATGGTTCTTACGTTTATGCCAACGATAGTTACTTTTATGATAACTACGGTAAAGGCGGGGTGAGCTATAGCGGAACATGGGAAGCGAATAATTGTCTTTTTGAAGGCAATAGAGGAGGGGATACTGTAAACAGCGGCGGCGTGGCTACCGGCCATGGTGCGGTTTATCCTCCTTCATGGACCGCTACGAACTGTACTTTTAAGGACAACTGGGCCACATCAAAAGGAGGCGTCTTCAGGCAAGTTAACTTTACGGCGGATCATTGTACATTTGAAGCAAATTATGCTAACCAGTTAGGGGTAGCGGGAGGCGGCGTAGGTTATGGCGGCACAGCTTATTTGAGCGATTGTACTTTCCTTGACAATTATGCTAATGACGGCTCAATAGGTGAGGGCGGGGTATTTTATGAGATGACCGTGATCGCGACCAACTGCGCTTTTAGTGGAAATTATGCTAAAAGGTGGGGCGGTGTATTCTACGGGAATTCAGCAAAACTCTTTAACTGCTCTTTCAGCAGTAATGAAGCTGTGCTAGCAGGTGACATTGCTTATAATTCTAACATAACTGCGGTAAACTCTATTTTCTGGAATAATGATGATCCGTTCGATACTCTTGCCGGCACGAACGTGCTGAAATACTGCGATGTGCAGAGTGCTGATTGGAGCGAAATTGATACATCTCTGGAATGTATTTCCCTTGACCCGCGGTTTGTTTCAACTGATGAAGCTTCACCGTATTTCCTTAAGCTTAATACAGGCTCCCCATGTATAGATACCGGAACGTCAGAAGGTGCTCCAGCTGATGATTTTTACGGCAATGTCCGTCCGCGCGGATTTAATTATGATATGGGTTTCTATGAGTTCCAAGGACCGTCAATATCCGTCGAAGCGCCTAATGGCGGAGAATTAATAACTGCAGAATCTTTATATGATATCACTTATGAAATAAGCGCGGAATCCGTAAGTGATGTATATATAAGGCTTTCAACAAATGAAGGGGCAACATGGGATACGCTCATAACATATGAGTCATGGTCGCATTCCGCCGGAGTGACCACATACGAATGGACCGTGGATAATCTGCCGTCAACGGAATGTTTGATATCGATAGAGGCTGTTGGCGATACGAGCGGCGCCTGGAACAGTGATATAAGCGACTTTAAGTTTTCAATAGCGCCTCAACAACTGGCTTCCAGCGAAGTATGGGTTTATTATACCGGAGGCGATAACACGTTCGGGACAGGAACAATTGACAATCCTTACAAGACGATAGGCCATGGTATGACCAAAGTATCTGCCGGCGGCACGGTCAATGCTTACGGTGACACTTATCCGGAATACGATATCATCTGGCCGAATGTTGCTAATATTACTCTTCGCGGCGCAGGATCAATAGAGACGATAATTTCTGCGGAGGCGGCAGGAAGGGCTATATATGTAGGGGATCCATTGCAGCTAACACTGGAAGCTTTAACAATAAACAATGGATATATATCTGAGAATAATGGCGGCGGAATATATCTTTCCGGGGGCATAACTTTAAATCTAAAAGAAGTTAATTTCACTAATAATCTTGCCTGGACGACTGGCGGGGGCAAAACCATAGGCAATGCCGGCGCTATTTACTCATTGGATTCAACGGTTTTTGCGGAAGACTGTACTTTTAGCAACAACCGCAGTAGGTGGTATGGCGGTGTGGCGCGTTACGGCACATGGGAAGTGACGAATTGCACCTTTGATGGCAACAAGGCCCACCATCAAGATGGCGGCGTATTTGCCCAGCTTAATTTAAGAAAAGCTATCGGCAGCGTGTTCTCTAATAACAGCTGCGGTCCTCCATGGTCCAGCGGCTACCAGATCCACGGAGGCGTGGCTTATGACCTTTATGGTTCTGCAGAAGTTACAAATTGCGTGTTCTCAGGAAACAAAGCATATGGAAGTGCCACTAATGCCGGAGAGGGAGGAGTGGCCTACGGCGGTATTTGGAATGTAAGTTATTCCACATTTGTTAACAATAGTGCTATCGGGCACCTTGGTGCGGGCGGCGTAGCAGATAATGGGATATGGACAGTTACCGGCTGTACTTTTGAGAGCGGTCTGGCTACAACTGGAGCTGTGGCACGCGGTGGGACTTGGGAAGCGACCGATTGTACCTTCGCTAGCAATTTAGCGGGCAGTTGGGGCGGTGTATTTTATGTCCTTGATCTGATAAAAGCTGAAAATTGCACATTCAGCAGTAATGAAGTGTCGCAATCTAATGGTGGAGTAGCTGCAGCTGTAAGCGGTCCGTCAGGCCCGTCACAGATAATTAATTGTAATTTTTCTGATCAAACTGCGAAGGCAGGAGCCGTTTTTTCTGACAGCGATATGGCTGTAATTGACTCAACGTTCAATAATAATGAAACCTCGGGATCAGGTGGAGTTATTGCATACCGCGGGACCATGACAGCTACTAATTGTGTTTTCAGCAACAATGAATCCACCCCCTTTGGCAGAGGAGGAATTGCTTATGGGACATATCTGACCGCGATAAATTGTACGTTTAATAATAACACTGTCGGTTTGGAAGGCGACCTTGCTTTTAGAGGTACATGGGAAGCGGTCAATTGCATCCTCTGGGGCGGTACTGATCCGTTCTCTGAAACTGTCGGCACATTGGAATACTGTGATCTGCAGAACAGTGACTGGTTAGGATTTACAACTACAGAATGTATATCTACCGATCCATATTTTGTGGGTGGAGGAGATCTCCATCTTAACGGCGGTTCCCCATGTATAGATACCGGAACGTCAGAAGGTGCTCCTTCGGATGATATTACTGGAAATGTAAGACCAACCGGATTAGGTTTTGATATGGGCGCCTATGAATTCCAGGGGCCATCTATATTTGTAATTGATCCGAACGGCGGTGAGCTTGTAACAGCTGAATTCTCATACGATATCGTATTTGATGTATCTCCTGAAGTTAATGAAATATATATCAGATTATCAACAAATGAAGGCGCTTCATGGGATACTCTGATAACCAATGAGACCGGAAGCGGGATATATTCCGGAGTAAGCACATATGAATGGACCCCAGCATTAGGCTTAGCTTCTACTGAATGTCTGATATCGATCGAAGTATTTGACGGGTCAATATGGAACTATGATACCTCCAATGCTACGTTCGAGATAGAAGCACCTGTTTATAGGGTATGGAACACAGGCAAACAAAGATATCAAACTATTGCAGCAGCATTTGCAGATACCGGAACATTAGCTGAGGGTGACTTGATAACTACAGAAGCAGGAATATTTAATGAGCATGATATCGTCTGGCCGAATATTAATAACATAACGCTGCGCGGTGCCGGATCAACCGAAACGATAATTTCAGGAAAGGCTCTTGGAAGAGTTATTACTGTTGAAGGCTCCGATATAAACCTGACCATAGAAGCGTTGACCATACAAGATGGTAAGGTTACGGGCAACGGTGCCGGTATATCCGCTGCAGGCGGATATTATTCTGTCCCATTCTATTATCTTCCCCATATCTGGCTGAACGATGTCGTAATAAAAAATTGTACTGCTGAAGGTACAACACCGAATGGTAGTGGTGGCGCGTTCTATTCCGTTGGGGGAAGAGTTTACGCAGATAATTGCTCTTTTATTAATAATTACGGCGCTTACAGAGGAGGCGTAGTTTATCATGATGGCGCAAATGGGGATCGCGGCAGTTGGATAGTGAGAGATAGTGAGTTTAGAAATAACCGGGGTGGTTATGCCGGTGTTTCAGCCTATGTTGACACCTGGGTCGCCACTAATTGCGCATTCGTCAGCAACGAAGCCGTTTCTACTAATGCCGGTGTTACGGCCGGCGGCAACTGGACGGTATATGATTGCCTTTTTGAGGGGAATAATGCAAAGATATTTTATGGCGGGGTATGTGAGGGATCGACATTTTATGCTGAAGACAGCACATTTATTGGTAATAGAGCCGGACTGGACGGCGGTGTATCTTATGGCAATAGCGTTGACTTTACCGCAGTGAACTGCATTTTTTATAATAATATTGTTCCAGGAGTTGGAACTTCGATAGCAAGGGACGGGGACTGGCAAGCTGAAAATTGTGTATTTTACGGCAATAGCGGGACTTATTTGATGCTTGGCTGTGAATTGGATGTAAAGAACTCTATCTTCTGGAATAATGGCAGTTACCCGTTCTTTAATAGTGTAGTGGGGACCATTGAGTACAGTAATTCGGATAACTGGTATAATTTTGGCGGAACAACGGTTGCGACCATTTCCGCTGACCCATTATTTGTTTCAACAACTTATGGAGATCCAGACTTCTTGAAATTAAATTCCGGCTCACCATGTATAGATACGGCATCTACAGAAGCGCCTTCTCTTGATCTTGCGGGGAATGTTCGTCCGCATGGGTTCAATAATGATATGGGTGCATACGAGTTCCAGGGGCCTTCTATATTCGTAATAGATCCAAACGGCGGTGAGAGCGCAACAGCTGAATCCTTATACGATATCGTATTTGATGTATCTCCTGAAGTTGATACAATAAATATCAGATTATCAACAAATGAAGGCGCTTCATGGGATACTCTGATAACAAGTGAGACAGGAAGCGGAATATATTCCGGCGTAAGTACGTACGAATGGACCCCAACAGCAGACTTGGTTTCCACTGAATGCCTGATATCGATCGAGGTATTTGATGGATTAACATGGAATTATGATACAAGCAATGCTACGTTCGAGATAGACGCCCCGATCTATAGGGTATGGAACACAGGCAAACAAGAGTATCTAACTATTGCAGCAGCATTTGCGGATACCGGAACATTAGCTGAGGGTGACTTGATAACTACAGAAGCCGGATACTTCTATGAGCACGATATAGCATGGCCGGGTATTGATAATATTACCCTCCGCGGTGCCGGCCAAGGCCTTACCACGATCGATGCGCAGGCAGCGGGAAGGGTGATCATTGTTCCACCTTCAACCGCAGTTAATCTGACAATGGAGAGCATTACGCTGCAGAACGGCTATGTTATTGATCTAACTGGTGGGGGGATAACATTACTGAGTTCCGACGCACATCTCTGGCTGGAAAACGTTACAATAAGAAACTGCAGCGCAGAATCCGCTGGCGTTACTGGTGGTCATGGTGGTGCGGTAGATGCCGGCCTCTCTATTGTTGAAGCCTCAAACTGTATATTTAGCGGTAATTACGGCGAGGTTAATGGTGGTGTTTCCCTTAACGGTTTGTGGAATGTAAATAACTGCAAGTTTATTGGCAACTATACCGGGTCGACAGGTTTTGGCGGTGTGGCTGTTTATGGAACATGGAATATTGCTGACAGTGTCTTCTATGGTAACAGTTCTAGGTTTGGTGGAGTGGCTGTTTCAAGCGATTGGACCGTGACTAATAGTGTCTTCAATAATAATGCTTCTAGCCTTAGTGGTGGCGTGGTGCATAACGGAACATTGGAAGCAACTAGCAGCACATTTGAAGGTAATAGCGCGTTGACGAGCGGCGGTGTCATGAATGATTCTGACCTTATCGCTGATAATTGTATATTTGAAGGAAATGAAAGTATATTGAATGGCGGCGTTATTAACGGCGGTAGCGCGGTATTTAACAGCTGCAGTATCATTGGGAGCACCGCGGAATCCTTCGGAGGTGTGGCGTATCAATCTACGGTTATCGCAAATAATTGCGAGTTCATAAGCAATGAAGCGGATTCCGGCGGTGTTGCTCGAGAGGGCAGTTGGACAGCTAATAATTCGCTGTTCAGGTCAAATAATGCAGTAGCGGCAAGTTCTATGGGCGGCGTTTTTGACAATGTTGCAGTTACCGCAGAATCCTGTACTTTTGAAGCCAACTCAGCCGACTTTGGAGGCGCTGTATACGGCAACACTCTTAATTTATTAGATTGTACGGCATCTGATAATGTGGCAACAACCCCGACCAGCCCATTTGGAGGCGGCTTTGCTTTCAACTCGAATGCGTATCTGGAAGATTGCCTCTTCCAGGGAAATTCAGCTGTTGCGAACGGCGGCGTATTCAATGGGGGGACCACAACTGTCGCTACGAACTGCGCATTTATAACGAACAGTGCCACTGGTAATGGTGGTGTTGTACATGATGGGGGTATCTGGATAGTTGAAAATTGTATATTCTCCGGCAATAATGCGAGCTCGTAC
The DNA here is from genome assembly GCA_042577445.1 of Candidatus Margulisiibacteriota bacterium. GTDB lineage: Bacteria > Margulisbacteria > WOR-1 > CAVSGV01 > JBHPDX01 > JBHPDX01. Next base: position 9,899 of record JBHPDX010000023.1, read on the forward strand.
GGTGGCGCTGTATATTCTACTACTTTCTCCAGGGTAACTAATTGTACTTTCCATAGTAATATTGCTGGTGGTCAAGGCGGAGTGCTTGCTGATTCCACTTGGAGTAATGTCACTAATTCAATATTCTATAATAATGTGGGGTCGGGTGGGCCAGTAGCTTTCCCGTTTGACCTAAACTCAACTTATTCCAATATTCAACCTAACGGCTGGGTATCTGGTACAGGGAATATCTCGGCCGAGCCGAGGTTCGTTTCAACTGATGAAGCTTCCCCGTATTTCCTTGTGCTCGATGCCGGTTCTCCATGTATAGATGCAGCATCAACAGAAGCGCCTTCTCCTGATCTTGCGGGGAATGTTCGTCCGCACGGATTTAATAACGACATGGGCGTCTATGAATTCCAGGGACCGTCAATAAGAGTGATCCAGCCTGACGGCGGAGAGGGAATAACAATAGAAGCTGCTTATGATTTTAAATGGGAAATATCTCCTGAAGCAACTGAAGTCTATGTAAGACTTTCGACCAATGAAGGGTCGACCTGGGATACACAGATATCTTACGAGTCGACAAGCCGGCCGGGTGTAAGTGTTTACTCATGGACGCCGCCGGAATATCTTATCTCAACAGAATGCCTGATATCGGTAGAAGCTTTTGAGAACGGTTTCTGGAACTATGATACAAGCAACGCAACTTTTGAGATAGGAGGCGATATTATCCCGCCTGTCGTGACCGTTGAAGCGCCGAACGGAGGGGAAACGCTTACCGGCGGTACATATTATCCTGTAAGCTGGGAAGCAACGGATAATTATGGCATGCCGTCAACACCGATAACGATCTGGTTCAGCAGCACTGAAGGGTCAAGCTGGCAGCAGCTTGTCAGCGGAGTTGCCAATAACGCACCTCTCAATGTGATTTTCCCTAACATTACCTCGACGGAATGTTTGATCTCTATCGAAGCTACCGATCTGAAAGCGAATATCGGATACGACATCAGCGACGCGACGTTCGAAGTTGTCGCAGGAGACGATCACGCTCCGCCTGATATCATAAACGTCATATATCCTAACGGCAGCGAACTCTTCATGATGGGCTTAACATATCATATTTCCTGGGAGGCCCATGATGCTTATGCCTCGGGCGACCAGCTGAAGGCAAACCTATACTTCACTACCGATGAGGCCACATGGTTCATGATATCGACCGATGAAGCGATGGAAGTGGGCGGGGTAGGCGGTATCGGCCATTATGATTGGTTGATACCAACTGTCGAAGCTTCCAATGACTGTAAGGTCAGGGTGGAAGTGTACGATCCTTCCGCTAATATAAGCACGGATGAAAGCGACGGCTATTTCCAGATAGTGGTCGGCAGAGGAAATAAGGAATACGACATAATCAAGAACGTTAACGGCGATCTTAACTATGTCGCTATAATATTCACGGAGACAGGTCTCACCTCAACAAAACTGATAGCAGAGTCCATCGGCGAATCCTGGACCGGCAAGACGGATTATGACTCCATCAAGGTGGGGATCTTCGATAACCAGGGCAAGTCGCCTACATATGATACATGGTATTGGAGCGCAGGATCGTGGCAGTGGGGCACGGATATAAGCTTAGGAGCAGGCAGTGTGGTGGAAGTTGTCCTCGGCAGGGATGACGAGGTCAGCTGGGAAGTAAGCGGATATATACCATTAACCGGCGATATTACATATAACATGTACAAGAATGAATTCGGAGACCTTAACTTTGTCTCCTCGAACTGGGATAGGGGAGCGACTACGACAAAGGCTCTTGCGGAATCGATAGGCGCTCTCTGGACCGGCGTGCAGGACTTTGACTTCATAAAGATAGGAATATTCAATAACGAAACTAAATCACCTACATACGATACCTGGTATTATTCTGGCGGTACGTGGCAGTGGGGAACGGATATTCCGATCGAGGCCGGCAGTGTGGTGGAAGTGGTGCTTGGAAGAGACTCAGCAATATTAGATTGGGAATAAAGCGCGAAAGCGTCGATAATAAAAAAGAAGGTGGTTTATATGAAAATGAAAAAATATAAAAGGTCGGTGTTGAAGAAAATACTAAAAGGCGGCATAACACTGCTGGGGCTTATTATAGCCCTTAGCGGTGCGGTCTATGCCGCGGGTGAAACAACGACGTGGCTTAATACAGCCAACAGCGTTAAGTTCATCTCTTACTACCAGGGAAACGATGCTTACATCATCACTGAAGATACGTACAACCGCGGAACTCCTATCGACAGCTTGATCAACGGGCTTAACGCGGGATATGTGATAGGCCCGAACATTGCAAAGTCATACGGCGGGAACTGGCCTCTGACCCTCACGAACGGCGATGCTTATACGATATGGATGGTTGATGATACCGCTGGTACTGCCGGCAGCGCCGAAGGGACATATAACAGCGCCTCCGATAATACAACCACACTAGGATCAACCCCGGGTACCAGATTGACATTATCGGGAACCTATTATCTTTCCACACCTTCTTTTGTCGGCTATGCCGGCAACGGCAGCGTCATGCTTACCTGGGAAGCTGTCACCGGAAGTGATGTTAGCTACCTTGTTTACAGAAGAGCTGCGTCAACTCCCAAAGGCACAAATAACTGGATAGCCTACGGCAAGGTCACCGAAAAATCCGGCGTTTACCAATATGCCGATGCTTCGGTCTCAAATGGAAACAACTATTATTATTTGATCATAGCAAAGGACGGCGCGGCAAAGATAAGCGCGCATTCGGATGAGATACAGCTTTATCCTAATGCTTCTGTGCCTCCTTTCGTGACAAGTATCTCTCCGGGATCCGGGAATAACGGCTCCACTACCGCTATCACCATAAAAGGAGCAGGGTTCACGGGGACATCGATAGTCAGCCTCGAAAGTGTTTTCCCAACGACTGAAACTGTCGCTACCGGCACAAATCTTGAGGACAGCGATAATCAGATATCCGCGTCGGTCCCTGCCGGCATAGATGTTGGTATTTACAATATTATCGTGACAACAGCTAACGGCACAAGCGAGAAGACATATCTCGGTACTTTCGAGGTCGTTGCATCAGCAAATCCTCCGAACACGCCGCAGAACTTCCGCGTGACAAGCAAGACGGCGAACGACATAACATGGGCATGGGATGATGTTAGCGGCGAGGACCAGTTCGGATTGTTCGACGGTACGGATACCGAAATAGCAACGATGGCTGCGAACGTTACGTCAACGATCGAGGGGAGCGCGCCTAATACGCAGCATGTAAGGAAAGCCGCTTCGCACAATGATTACGGCTACAGCGGATATACATCTGTGATAGATACATATACTTACGCGATGGCTCCGTTCAACCTTACCGCCGAAGTAAATGGATCTACTTCGATAGAAGTGTTCTGGGAAGCGGCTGGAATAGGGAACGATCCTTCCAGATACGAGGTCCAGAGAGCGCCGGATAGCGGCGGAAGCCCGGGCACTTGGGCAACGCTTGAATCCAATGTGACGTCTAAGTCTTACCTTGACGAAACATGTAATCCGAACACGACCTACTATTATAAGGTCAAGGGATTCAACGGATCGGATGACCCGACGGTCTTTACGAATATCACAAGCGAGGCAACGCTTCCTGGAGCGCCGACAGCGCCGACAGGATTCAGCGGCACGGCCCTGGCAACGAATGAGGTCCGCTGGTCATGGGATGATGTCGGAGACGAGTCGAATTATGTCGTATGTTCCGGTGCTTCGGGTGTAAACCCTGTTTCAGGCATGCTGCCTCAGGATACGATACAGTGGGATGAAACAACAGGCCTTACGGCAAATACTGAATATATAAGGCACGTTAACGCTGTGAATGTCAGCGGTACTACGGAAGGAAGCAGTGACTCGGTCTTTACATTGGCAGAGCCGCCGACGAACCTGACAGCGGAAGCGCTTTCCACAAAGAGGATAAGCCTGTCATGGATTGGGTTGGCGCCCAAGTACCGTGTTGAGAGAAGCAGCGATAACTTCGCGTCGCCGCCCGAATATTCATTTGATGTGACCGGCAGCACGGCAACCCATGATGCAACAGTTGCCGGCGGCGGGACGCTGAAATATTACAGGGTAAAGAGCTATAATGATGAAGGTGTGCTTAACCAGACGGCGGGCAATGTCACAGATGAGACGACATTATCGGATCTGCCGGCTCCTACAAATGCTACCGGCGAGGTGCTGGGCATTAATTCGATAAAGTGGAGCTGCACTGATGAGGCAACAGATGAAGCCGGATACAGGCTGTTGGACGGATCGTACTCTACGATCTGGGACAGCCCGGGAGATGTGCCGTATCAAACTTCAGTGATAACTGTCGAAGGAGGATTAACTCCTTGTAAACAGTACACAAGGTACTGGAGAGTTTACAGGCAGTATGATGATTCGACGGATTCAGCTGCAATGCTGAGATCGACACTGCCTGTTAAGCCGGGTCAGCCTACAGAGAACAGTAAGGATCAAACTAGTATAACGATAAATCTTGATCCTGGTTCGAACGAAACTGCAGGTCTGACATATATTGTTGAGATCTCCTCAGAGGGAACCGGATGGGTCTCGCTGCCCGAGGAACCAGGTACGAGCACAACTTACTATAAAGGAGGACTGACCCCTCAAACGTACTACTTATTCAGGACAGCCGCAAAAAATACAGAGGGTGTGACATCTGAATATTCAGAGGCTTCACCTCCTATAGATACCCTTGGGGCAGGCCAGGATACTCTGCCTCCTGTTATCGACAGGATAAAGATGAATAATAGGAACTTTGTGGCCGGCGATATACTGGCGCCGATCACCAATACCATAGGGATCATAACCACCGATATGCCGACCGTTGGATCAAGCGGTATCGCCTCGGTAGAGGTTACGCTTGATGAGGGTTATCCTTATGAGCAGACATTTGTGCTTACAGGACCATTCTCACCTGGTTCTCCGTATGCCATGCCGCCGACAGAGCTCTGGCAGGGAACATTCTCATTCTCGCAGGATCCTGAATATAGGACGGTAGCGAGCCATAACATCAAGATAACCGTTAAGGATGCTAACTCGAACCTTACGACCAGGGAAGTGTCCGGCGTGACGATGAAAGGAACAACGCAGATCATAGGGCAGCTTCTCAACTACCCGAATCCGTTCAAGCCTTTGTCGGGAGAGAGAACCAATATACAATACACATTGTCCAATGATGCACCTGTGCTGCTTGTCATATACGATATTACCGGTCAGGAAGTGTTCAGGAACAGGGCCGCAGCCGGTCAGACTGGCGGAAGAGCAGGGGTCAATACTGTTGAATGGAACGGTAAATTGTTCGGCAGCGACCAGTTCGGGGCTGTCGGCAACGGAATGTACGTGTATAAAATAGTTGTCCGCGGAAAGGTCGTCGGCACGGGCAAACTCGTAATACTGGATGAGTAGATAAGTTCAAGGGGCATGTGATCAGCGGGGCTTTTAGCCTTGAGGGTTATGTGCCCTTTTTCTATTTTGATTTCTTCTTTTTAGCCTGCTTTGGAGAAGCTTCTTTACTGAAGATAACTTTGCCGTTGGGTAAAAACCTCTGAAACCCTTGTGAAAGCAGGGATTTCAGGTTATAATTATTTATTGCAATTTTCATTATACTATCGCTTAAAATTTTGATTTTAAGGTCTTCACATTGAATAGTTGTATCTGCAAAATTTATCTTGCAATTTCGGGGGACAGGGCAATTCCATGCTTTCTGTCCTTTTTTATTATCTAAATTATCTAAAAGGAGCAATATATATGTTTAGAGTAAATTGTCCGCAAATAAATAAAGGAGGAATTTTTATGTTAAGAAGATTATTTTTAGTGTTAATGCTATTCGGGATGGTGCTTGCGCCGCCCGCGTTGGCGGCAGCGCCGCAGACGATAAACTTTCAAGGGAGGTTAACCGACAGTGTCGGCGATCCGATCGCGACCCCTGTCGATGTAGTGTTCACGATATACTATGTCGGCGGCGCATCTGTTTGGACGGAAACATGGAATTCCGGAACGTCGCAGATCACTCCTGACGAGAACGGCGTTTTCAGCATACTTCTCGGCATTCACACTCCTCTCGCTATAGATTTCAGCGACTCATACGAGATCGGCGTTGCTGTAGGTGGCGACCCAGAGATGACGCCGAAGCAGAAAATGGTAACTGTACCATATGCTTTTTATGCGATAACCGCGGAATCGATCGCAGGCGGCGGCAGTTATGTTTTAACTACCGGTGATACGATGACGGGGCAATTGATCATATCGAATGAGGCGATTGGATTAAAGCTGATTGGTTCGGCAGAGATAGGGGATTTTAACTGTTCTGCTACAGGACAAAATTCAGTCGCGATGGGCCAGAGATCAACAGCTTCCGGAGATTTTTCATTTGCAGCAGGCGCCAGCGCAGTCGCAGCAGGGCTTGATTCTGTTGCTTTCGGAAGTACCACAAGCGCAGGAGGGCCGCTATCATTCGTATTCGGTGCTTATAACGTCGCAGACGGTGCCGGATCAATGGCGCTAGGCTGCAGGGCTCAAGCTCTTCATGATGGCGCTTTTGTATGGGCGGACTATGTGCCGGCGGACCCGGCTTTTCCGTCAACATCGCAACACCAGTTCTTGATAAGAGCAAGGAACGGCGTCGGCATCGGCACTAATGAAACATCCTCTCAGTTGACCGTTTTTGGAACTATCGAAACAACAGGCAATGGCGGCATCATGTTCCCGGACGGAACTATCCAGATCACAAAGGCGACAGGTGGCGGATCAAGCCCGTGGACGGAAACAGGTGAAACCGTATCTTATGTCGGCTCGATGGAGATCGGGGATTCCGATGTTTCTGCAACAGGCCAAAATTCAGTAGCAATGGTGAAAAAGGCAGTGGCATCAGGAAAGTATACAATGGCGACAGGATATGATTCAAGGGCAACCGCCGTCGGTGCTATGGCAACCGGCTATAGGGCTTGGGCTTTTGGGGATTATTCTAATGCAATGGGAGTAAGTACAACTGCTAATGGGAATAGTTCAACTGTAATGGGCTATCAATCATCAGCTGGCGGAGATTACTCGACTTCGATGGGGGATCAGACGCACGCGATCGGTGACCGCTCAACAGCAATGGGATCCCAAACGTCTGCGGTAGGAAATTATTCAACAGCTATCGGACAGCAAACTTCGGCCGAAGGAGCAGCATCAACCGCATTGGGTAATAATACAACAGCTAAAGGAAGCCATTCGACTTCGATGGGATATGGAACAACCGCACAGGGATACGGATCTTTAGCCGGCGGTTATGAATCTCGGGCAACTGCTTCTGATTCCATGGCCTATGGACGATATACACATGCTGCCTCAAGTTATTCAACAGCTCTAGGTTACCTGACCACCGCAGAAGGTGCATCCTCATTTGCAGTAGGGGATAGAAATAGGGCGGGCGGAAGCACATCAGCAGCAATGGGCTTCCATGCAATTGCAGGTCATAACGGCACGTTCGTCTGGTCTGACAGTTCAGCTACTGATTTTGCATCGACCGGACAGGATCAATTCCTGATCGAGGCAGATGGCGGCGTCGGTATCGGCACCTTTGAACCTCAGGCGGAGCTTCATGTTGAAGGCGGCATAATAGCGACAGGAGTCATTACAGGTGACGGTTCAGGATTATCGAATCTTCCATCATCACCTTCCGGCGGCGGATGGACGGATGATGGGACAACGGTAAGATTAACGACAGTTACAGATAATGTAGGTATAGGTACAACAGAACCTATTTCAAAAATCAGTGTTGTGGGTATAAATGCTGACAGTAAACCGGTAACGGCAGAAGTGGTCTATGCTTCGTACGTAGGCGGTGAGATTTCAAGGGGCGGATGGTTCGAAAATACGCGAGGGGAAACCACAAAAGCTGAGCTAGCTTTTAATAATGATTCTGTTGATGTCGCCGGCATATTCTCTGATGGACAAAGAGAAGTATATCTTGCATACAATGCTCCGGGCGGAGACTTTGCTGCGCTGTTCGCTGACGGAGACGTGAAGATCGATGGCGGCAACCTTATTGTTATTGGTTCGGCGGAGATCGGGGGCTCCGGTTCTTCTGCGACAGGTCAAAATTCTATTGCAATGGGACATTCGGCCAACGCCTCTGGTGATCGGTCATTTGCTGTTGGTTACCTTGCATCGGCTACATCCAGTGACGCTATTGCTTTTGGTTGGGCATCTGAGGCATCTGCACCTGGTGCTGTAGCAATGGGTGAGAGTACAACTGCACAAGGAGACCGTTCTTTTACGGCGGGTTATCAGTCAAAAGTGACTGGAGGTTCAGGTGCGAATGGGTCGGCAGCAATAGGTGAAAATGTCGAAGTAAGCGGAAGAGCTTCTATTGCGATGGGCTTCTATACAACCGCCACTGACTTTTACTCAACAGCGCTGGGATATAACACATTAGCCGGTGGAACAGGTGCGATGGCAGCAGGGTACAGGGCAAAAGCAGCTCATAATGGTACGTTTGTATGGGCGGACAATACAGCAGCAGACTTTTCTTCAACAGGGGATAAGCAATTTCTTATAAGGGCGACCGGCGGCGTAGGAATCGGAACTTCGGAGCCACAGGCAGAGTTGCATGTTGCAGGAGATATAACTTTTGAGGGTATAATTTATGGCAACGGTTCAGGTCTTACTAATCTTCCTTCATCTCCGACAGGCGGCGGATGGACGGATGACGGAGCAAATGTCAGATTAACTACTATTACAGATAAAGTTGGCATTGGAACAGCATCAACAAATGTAGCACTTAAAGTTGTCGGCTCGGCGGAGATAGGAGCTTTAAATGTTTCTGCAACAGGATTTAATTCTGTTGCGATGGGGAAGGGAACGACCGCCAGAGGATATGTTTCTACTGCAATGGGACAGAATACAAGTGCTGAGGGAACAGCTTCAACTGCGATGGGTGATGGCTCCACTGCCAGCGGCTCGCATTCTACTGCAATAGGGGATCATGCATTAGCGTCCGGTCAAAATGCAACGGCAATAGGATATTATGCAACAGCTGGAGGCGAGGATTCAGTTGCTATGGGGCTTGGTGCGAAGGTCCTTGGTGGAGCTGGAGGCCTGGCGGCTATTGCTATGGGTAATAATGCTCAAGCAAGCGGACATGCAGCGGTTGCAATGGGATACTATACAAACGCTGACGCTGATTATTCAACAGCTATAGGAACAAGTATAGAGGTGGACGGGAATTATTCTGTTGGCGTCGGCCTGGATACTGCTCCGAGAACTGTTACACAGGCGAACACCATGGCGATAATGGGCGGCTTTGTCGGTATCGCGACGACTGAACCATCGGTGACGCTTGAAGTTAACGGCGACGTTAGGATCACCGGCACGCTATACGGCGGCTCTCCTCTTGATATTGCCGGAGGGATCAATATGGTAGGCGGAGACATCGAGTTCCCTGACGGCTCCATGCAGACAACAGCGGCAACACCGGGCGCCTTCAGCGGTAATTTTGTGGAAAAAACCGGCGATACGATGACTGGAGATCTGACCATAGATCCCGGGAACCTGAAAGTTGTCGGCTCGGCTGAGATCGGGGCCAGTGATAATTCTGCAACAGGGAAGAATTCCGTTGCAATGGGTTCGGGTAATACTGCATCAGGTAATTATTCATTGGCGACAGGATATAATACAACGGCCATTGGTGACAGGTCGGTAGCAGCGGGCAATAGAGCACAAGCCATTGGTTATGATTCGATATCGTTTGGTTTACAAACTACTGCTGAAGGAGATCAGTCGATCGCTGTTGGAGACGGTGCTGTAGTCGGCAGCAGCGGACACGCGGCGGTCTCAATGGGATGGCAAACGACTGCAAGTCAACATGCCGCGGTAGCAATGGGCGATAACACACAAGCCCTTGGCACTCAGTCAGTGGCTATGGGCGGGCAAACTACTACTGAAGCATCCCATT
>JBHPDX010000024.1:0-19723 GCA_042577445.1 Candidatus Margulisiibacteriota bacterium
GTTAGGCGGATCCCCTCCCGCAAGGCTCACATTTACATATCAAAGCAGGTCTTCTGACGGTTCCGCGGTGACCGGCATAGGCTTTTCGCCGGTATACGGCGCGCCGGCTTCGCAAGAAATAAGTTTAACGGCAAGCCTATTGTCTTTTATTCCGGGCTGTCCTAACGCGTCTATTTTGCCCCCGATATTGACCTTTAGGAGATTATTTAATCCGGTGTCGACCTGGATTATGTCGTCTGTTTCCAAGCTGACCAGTTCATTTGCCGTTATGCTTGTTTCGCCGAGCTCCGCTGTGACAGGAAGGCTGAACCCTTCCAATATAGCGGGCGGTATTCTGCTGAAATCGATAGATCCTTCTTTGTTTTTTGTTCCTATCTCGCCTATAAGGGTGCGCAGCAGACTGCTTTGATATGTAAATGTGAGCCTTGCGGGAGGGGATCCGCCTAACGATATTATGGATGTGAATTGTGTTACCACATCGCCAGGGTTAATGCTTGGTTCCTTGAGTATGCCGGGACAGCTTATTACCCGGAGCTCAGGCTTATTAAAGGCGTCCTGCCAGCAGGAGGTAAGGTTGATAAGGTTATTTTCCATGATGGATGCGATCATGGATTCCTCTACGTCCGTAAGGTTCCGCGGCGAGATCACCTTATTCGGACATCCCAGTGAAAAGTTGATCAAGGAGTTTATTAGAGCAAAATCAATGCAGAGCATTATTTCGCCGACTTCTTCAATGGCCAGTTTTGCATAAAGAAGAGGAAAGTCCATCCTTTTCAGGAAATCTTCATATAGAAGCTGTTCCGCAGAAGATGTGAACAGCTCAGTGCCGAGCTTCAGCGAATTCTGCAGGGACTCCAGAAAAAGAACGATGAATTTGGAGTGTACATCCAGGACTTTTAGCAGTTCTTTTTGAGATATCTTGCTTACCTTGTAAGGAATGTAGCTTGGGCGTTTAAAGGGAGGTTTTTCCGGTTTATACTGCGTCCAATCCCCGACCGCCGCAGGATATTTTATTTCTTTCTTGAATAATACTTCGCCCTGTTTGTTTGCCAATTTAATTTAGGCCTTTCTATGTTAACCTAAACGATTTATGAAGTTGGTTATCTCTTCGTTCATTGCTCTGAGTATCGATAGATTGCCGTTTAAAGCCTGTTGTGCCGCCAAGGAATCAATGGTTTCGCTTGTGAGATCGACATTGGCTCTTTCAAGATTTCTGGCTGATATTGTACCATAAGAACCGCCGGATGCGGTAGGCTCAAATGCCGCTCCTGAAGATACTGTTTCCTCAAAAGTCGTGCCCGATGCCTGCGCAAGTCCTGACAGATTATTGAACGAGGTCAAAGCGATCCTGTATTGAGTGTTCGTAACTCCCGCGGACTCATCCCAGGGAACAGCGAAATGTGCCAGTCTGCCGCCGCTTGTCCAGCTTAAGTCGCTGCCGCTAACACCGGTTATCGGAACCAGCCCTCCGCTGTCGTTCAAGCCGTAAACCTGCATGCCTCCGATCTTTGTTACTATGTTGTTGCCGCGTATTTCGAAATCGCCATTCCTTGTGTAGCGGAACGTTTCTCCTCCATCAGGCGAAACAATGAAAAGGCCGTTCCCCTGTATTGAGGACGCAAGGGGATTGCTGCTGTCGGTCAGTTGTCCTTGAGTGAAATCAAGCCCAACACTTCCGATGCTCATTCCGGCTCCAAGCTGTATCGGATTCGTTCCTCCCAGTTCTGTGATAGGCGAAGCAGGGGTTCCCTGTCTCAATGTTTTCTCAAACACCGATTGAAATGAGACTTCCAGTCTCTTATACCCGATCACTTCCAGATTCGCGATGTTCGCGGCGGTCGTCCGCAGTTGAGCAGTATATCCTTCGATCGCGTTCTTAGATATGGTCATTATTTCCAGCATTGTCAATTACCCCCTTATTCTATTTTTGATATGATGAGATCTGTGGACGGGTAAGAGATCCCATCAATATTTATGAACACTATATTATTGTTCAGGGCAACGCTCTCGACTTTACCTTTGACGTTCTTTCCGCTATACAATGCGGTCACCGTGTTTCCAACTAAACCCCCAAACGCACTAATTTCAAGTTGAGGGGATATGCTGGTAGGGGTGTTGGCTTTGATCAGCTCACTGTAAAAATCACCGGAAATTGTATTATTGCTTCCTCCGAAGGGGTCATAGCCGTTCTCATCGCTGTTGCCAAAGATCGAAGAAACGTTCGAAGAACTGGTCTGCATCATCATCAGCCTTAAATATTCAGGGTTTGAATAAATGCTGGTATTGTTCGCACTATTATAGCTGGTGATAGGCGGTACCGGTCCGTGAACCATAAATTCTCCTTAAGCGTTGGAATAAATAAGGTTTAAATAATCCATTCCCAGAGCTTTTCCCGCAAGTAGACTGTCTATATAGACAACTCTAGGTTGTTCATTATTATACCGTATTGGGTCAATGGTTGAAATACCTAAATATTCGAGGTCTTCCACGTCAGACCCGTCCTTTTTATTGCCGCCTACGGACACCTGAAGATCGCTTATGTTCAAGTTAGAAGCCTTCAGGTTCTTCTCCAGCTCAGCCAAGCTTTGTTCCAGGAGCTCCTTGGTGGTTTCTTTTGCATATATGTTAATGGAAAGAACGCCTTCTTCTTTTACTATGGATACGATGATGTTCCCAAGATTTCCAGGTTTTAATTTCAGCAAAAGTTCCGTCCTTTCGCTTTCCTTTATGATCTTTGCTTTGCTGGTAATTTCGTCGAGCATCTGTTCAAGGCTTACTTCCCTGATAGAAGGTGTCCCGCTCTTGATGCGGTTAAGCATGTCCTGGAATTCCGGCAGGACCCTAAGATTAACGTAGAACATCTGGTTCAGTTTATTGTGCGCTGATCTTGTTTGATTGGCGTGGATGCCTGCTTTTGCGTTGAGCGGACGAGAGCTATCGGTTCTTTGTGCCGAATTATCAGGGGTAGCTTTGTTAGCAAGCGGTTGCCGCCTGTAAATACCAGTAAGATCTTTGTTCTTGTAACCTAAGTTGAGCGTGCTTTTCTGAAGATCCTGGACTTTTGTATCATTGAATTTTATGGGGAGACTGGAGAACATCCTTTGGAAATTCACAAGATAGGGGAGTAGATTGACCTTTAATTGTTCCTGTTCCAGGGTATTTTGAAAATTCTTATCTGTCTCGCGAGGTTTTTCGCTGTTTAAGTTTAAATCTTCACTGTATTCAATTGGTTCGATCGCTGCAACTTGCAATGTTCCTAGATCCCCCTATAGTTATTATCGGGACAAGGAGCATTTTTCTTGTATTCGCAACAAGAATATCACCAAGTTGACCGTGTTTCAAGCGTAAATTCACCGTTTGCGGGCTTGTTTATTATCTATCCTCGATTATAATGTATGCCGTATGTCAAAAAATAAATTACTGTTTTTGATCTTATTGTCGGTCTCTCTTCTTTTTCTCGGCTCATGCGCAAAAAAAGAGACCGGCAGCCTTACCTTTATGGTCGGCGGCGCGCCGTCAGAGGTTGAATATTGGAGTGATCTTATCGGGGAATTTGAAAAAGATTCCGGCATCAAGGTCAGGATCATCCGCCAGCCTACAGATTCCGATCAAAGAAGGCAGGGCTTGGTCATCCCTCTTGAAGCAGGGCAGAGCGAACCCGACGTATTTTTAATGGATGTAATATGGATAGGGCAGTTCGCCGCGTCGGATTGGCTGGAGCCTCTTGATCCATATTTAACCCGCGAAGGATTTTCTATAGAGCCTTTCTTCAAAAAGATTGTGGACTATGCTGACAGATACAATAAGAAGCTTGTTGCCTTGCCGGTCTACGTGGACGGCGGGCTGCTTTATTACAGAAAAGACCTGCTGAAAAAATACGGCTACGCTTTACCCCCAAGAACGTGGAAGGAGCTTCTTGATTATTCGCTCAAGATCCAGGAAGGCGAAAGAAAAGAAAATCCTGATTTTTACGGATTTGTCTGGCAGGGAGCACAATACGAAGGGCTGACCTGTAATTTCCTTGAATTCGCCGCGTCGAACGGTGGCGGAATAGTCGACTTGAATGGCAGATTAAAAATAGACAGTCCTGAAAATATCGAAGCCCTGGAATTCATGAGTGATCTTATTAATAAGCATAAAATATCGCCTCCCAATACTTATACTGAAATGAGGGAAGAGCAGGTGAGAAGCTTTTTTCAAAGAGGGAATGCGCTGTTCGAGAGGAACTGGCCTTATGCCTGGAAGCTCCATGAGCAGGAGGATTCAGAGGTAAAAGGAAAAGTTGGCATCGCGCCTCTGCCGCATTTTGCCGGAGGTAAAAGTGTTTCCGCTCTTGGCGGCTGGCATGTTGGCATCTCCAGATATTCTGATGTAAAGGATGATGCATGGAGGCTCGTGGAATTCATCTGTTCTTACGGGACACAAAAGAAACTCGTTCTTGCGTTGGGGTGGAATCCCGGAAGAAAGGATGTTTATGAGGACAAAGAGGTTAGAGCGCAGCTTCCTCATCTTGGCGTCCTGGAAAATATCTTCATCAATGCCGTAGCGCGTCCTAATTTGCCGTACTATACGCAGGTCTCGGATGCACTTCAGCGCTATGTGAACGCTTCTCTTTCCGACACGGTCAAACCAAGTCGCTCACTATACCGCGCGCAGCAAGAAGCTCAGCGGATCAGCGAAACATATAATAAATGAAGAGGGAATGAAGCTTTTGAATTGCAAACAAGGTTAAATGCCTGGGAGGAGAGTCGAACTCCTACGGCTTGCGCCATACGCCCCTCAAGCGTACGTGTCTGCCAATTCCACCACCCAGGCGTGATCGAGGAATCAAAATTCTATTATATTATCCTTTTTCTGTCAAACTAGCTGTGCGTTATAGCGCATTTTTCTTTGGAGCTGAACGAGGCAGCGCTCCAAAATACCAGTAATCCGCCAACAACCATAAAAACCGTTAGCGGTTCTTTAAAGATAAAGTAGCTTAGGATTATCGTTATCACAACGCTGGAGAGTTGTATGATCCCCCCTAAGGCGGTCGAACAAGCTTTAAATGCATAGGACATCAATAGCTGTCCAAGAGTCCCGAAAATGCCGACGAAGAGAAGCGGCAGAAGGGCTGCGGTTGTCAGAGCAGGAAGCCTGAATCCCATCATTGAGAAGCTTGCTATTGAGCCGGCCAGCACAAAAGAAAAAACTATTACCCATGCGGAATCCGTCTTTCTTAGCTGTCTGACCGATGTGATGACCATCCCGTTGATCACTCCCGCGGTTAAGGCAAAGATATCGCCTATGCCGACATTGGCAAAGTTGAACCCGAATATCATTGCTATGCCGAAAAAAGCCAGGAAGATGAGCATTATCTTCTGCTTTGTCAGATATTCCTTTAGCAGGAATGAAGAATATATGGCTGCAAATATGGGAAATGTATAAGTTAAAAGCACTGCATTCGATAAAGTTGTCAATGAGACCGCGTGAAAATAAAAAGTCAGGCCGGTGGCTCCGGCGAGGCCCCTGAAAATTAATAACCCCATTGAATGAGGCTTTAGGTCCGCTTTCCCCATAAGCGCCATCAAAAGGATTATTGCCACGCTAATGATGCATCTGAAAAATATTATCTCCGATGCGGATACGGATTGCGAGGCGAATTTTACCGATACTGCCATTATGCTGAACATGAAGGCGGAGAGGAACATTATGAATGATCCGTGGTCGGGAGAGCGTTCAGGCATGTTTTTTTAATCCTTCTGCGATCTCTTCCATTCTCATGCTGCGGGAACCTTTTATGAGTATGACGTCATTCGGTTTCAATGAACTTCTTATTTTTTCGATCGCTTCTTGATTGTTGGCTGTGGTAAAGATGTCCTTCATTCCGGCATGCTTGGCGCCCAAAGCGATCACTTTACCGAGTTTTCCCACCGTATAAAGTTTATCTATGCCGAGTTTCGCAGCTAACCTCCCGGTCTTAATGTGGCCTGAATTCGTGAATTTCCCGAGCTCGAGCATTCCGCCAAGAACAGCTATTCTCCTGGGAGGTTTTTTCCCGATGACAGGTAGCTGCGTCTGAAGGATCTCAAGAGATGAACGCATGGACGAAGGGTTGGCATTGTAGGAGTCATTTATTATCCTGATACCTTTTTTATGGATTATTTCAACGCGTTTGCTGGAAAGTATGAATTTTTCCAGTCCCCTTTTTATGTGAGAGAGCTTGATCTTCAGCGCGAAAGCGGCCGCGGTTGCCGCAAGAGCGTCGTAAACATTGTGAATACCCGGGATAGGGAGATTGATCTGTGTTTTTTTGCCTTTATAGATAAGGTTAAATGATATTCCATTCTTTTTGTTTACGATCTCTCTCGCCTCTACATCCGCCTTGTTCATCAGTCCGAATGTAAGCACCTTACATTTAGACTTCTTTTTCAGGAAGTCGAAATATGTGTCGTCAGACGGAAGGACCGAGATGTCAGATCTTTTATTGTAATTAAGTATTTCGCTTTTTGTTCTCGCAATAGCGTTTTTGCTCTTTAAAAGGCCTATGTGTGCTTCGCCTATGTTTATTATCATCGAGATATTTGGCCTTACGATCTCCGCCAGTTCATCGATCTCCCCGATACCCTGCATCGCCATTTCAATGACGCAGAATTTATGTTTTTTGGTCAGCTTGAACAAAGTTAAGGGGACGCCTATCTCATTGTTATAATTCTCTTCAGTTTTCAAGGTTTTTCCTGCCAGCGCAAGTATGGAGGCAAGCATGTCCTTTGTGGTTGTCTTTCCGGAGCTTCCCGTTATTCCTACGAACCGGGCCTTAAATCTTTCTTTATATGCTTTTGCCAGCTGCTGGAATGCCTTTTCTGTATCTTTGACAAGTATCGCAGCTTTACCTTTAGGCAGCTTAGTTCTCTTTGAGGTCAGCGTTCCGACAGCGCCTTTTTTAAGGGCTACAGGAATAAATTTATGCCCATCGTAGTTTTTACCGATAAGAGGAACAAAAAGAGTGCCAGGTTTTATCGTTCTGCTGTCGGTAGAAACACTTTTGGCCCGGTTCTTTTTACCGTTCGAGAGCAGTTTTCCCTTTGTTGCTTTTAATATTTCTTCGATCGTGAACATAACCTGACAATTATAGGGCTTTCGGAAGATTTTGTCTATTGAGTAGTAATAAATTAGGTGAAATTTTTGCCATTTTATTGCGATATATAATGTAGAGGGCCGAATGGTGTTTAATTATAATAAGGTAAGGTGATCAATTAATGGCAGGTGGTATTGGCGGAACAGGCGGGGTTGGAAAGGCGAATGTGGGTTCTAATTTTGCATTTAAAAAGATATCTTTATCTTATCCAGGGATAAAGATGCATAATCTCCTCATTTCCCAAACAGGGATCCAGAGATCATTCCGCTTGAATGAAAATAGGCTCCATGAAGCTGTGCAGAAAGCTGGGGCGGTCCGTGAAGGCGATCCCATTCTGTATAAGGATGGAGATGACACGCTTTGTTTCAATGTTGTTAGTATGGGCACCCAGGAAATTAAGCTTCAATTGAATCATATAGAACACAAAGCGCGCTACATGCTGCATTTGAGATATGCGGCTACTTGTAAGCCGTTAAATGATAGGCTTGAAAAGTCAGGATTAGGCATCGGAATAAAAATGAAGGAAGATAAGAAGTGGCGGAAGTTGGATCTGGGTAAGGACCTGCCATTATCTATTATGGAGTTAGGTATTGCTAAGGATGACGTTTATCGTATTAAAGTGACCGGCAGTGCATCTGCAGAAGTCCGGCAAAAGATGCTATTGGACCTCTGGCTGACGATATTGTCGGAAGAACAGTTGGATCTGGAAAAAGAAGCCATTAAGCAAAGAAAAGAAAAAGAAGACGAGGTGGTGCAGCAGACAGGGATATATGAGCCGAATTTTCTGAACATAAATGATGTTAATAATCCCGAAGGTTTCAGCGGCACAAGCTTGAGCTGCAGGTTGTCCCACTTGGACCAGGGGAAGATGGGAAGTTATCACGGGCGTCTTGTTGTATGGAGGTTTTATAAGAATTTTGACAGGGTAAGACATCTGCTCCAAATGGACGTGAAAGTTAGCAGGATAAATGAACTATTCGAGTATTTAATAGCGTCATACAAAAGACGTGAAGAGATAGAGCTGGACGATATGAAAAAGCTGGACATGCAAAAGTTTATAATTATCTTTACGGCTATCAAAGGGAAATTCAAAGGTCTGGTCGGAAAAAATAACGAGGTGGCCGTAGATGCTCTGGAAAAATTACTATTTGAGCAGAGGGACAGGGCTAAGGAAAGCCGGGACAGAGAAAATGTCGAAACTATAATTAACTATTTAGTAAAAGGTATTTTAGGGGAGGATATGGAGAATAGACTGTCGCATACAAAAGAGCCGGTTATACTGGCAGCACCGTCGATGACCATGATCGAAGCAATGGAGCTTCAGGATAATGTTTACTGTGTTTTAACTTCGGATATGGAGCAGGATTCGCATCCTCACACGATCTTAACGGCCGATAAAGGAGTTGCCGTGTTTTTTGTTAAGGATAAGATCGCCGCTCTGATAAGGAATGAAGATGATGAGCCTGTTGAAGAGAATATGGCGGCTTCTGTTGTTGTCGGCAACAAAACACTTTGGCTTAACTCGAATCTGCCCGAGAACATGCATCAGGATAACATCCGCGCGCAAGGTTACGCTGAGACGGAAGAGGTGAGGGCTCTGGCGTTTAACCGCTTGGAGCGGCGCATTATCGGCGGCAACGTCGTGGCTATCAGGGCCACTATACGAAGCGATATCGATGGGGCAAAGCATAAATTTAAATTGTATGCTCCGGACGGGATCGGATTATATACCATGGAAAATGCTTACATCAGGGCCGGCAAGGTGCTTAATGAGGATGAGTTAAGAAATATCGTCGGTCAAATGTGTGATATTTCAAGGTTAGTGAAGATAAGATTGGTCGACATCAGCCCAAAGAATGATCCAAATAGGCGGGATGAAAAAGATATCCCCGGCATAGTAAATGAGAACGGGCTAGGCGGCGCAGAATTCCTGGTTTCGGAGGAAGGCAGGGAAAAAATTCTTAGACCAGCGTTTAGGGCAATCTTGAAGGAACATATAAGCAGGAAAGGCCAAAATGATATACAGATCATTATTCCGTATGTAGTGAGAGTGGATCAATTAGAGAAAATAAGGGATTTTCTGCAGGAATGTAAGGAAGATATCCTGGGTGAACTTAAAAAAGACGGAATGGCGGCCCGAGAATTGGATCTGACAAAGGAGAGTATGCGAATACAGCTTGGTACAATGGTCGAGACAAAGGAGATATTAACGGAGGATTCAGACGGTAAAGAGGGTGTTTACACGCCTGAAAGGCTGGCAAGGCATTCAGACTTCGGCTCTGTAGGATTGAACGATCTTCGGAAAGCATTCGGCCATGATACGATCCTTTATCCGGACATTATTAAGGCGTTACAAGAAACCAACGAACAGTATAAACGATTTTCAAAGTCGCTTGCGACTTGCGGAAAGATAAACAGCGATAAAGAATTTTTCTTGCTGGCAATTCTTGGTATTGAGGATTTCAGCGTTGATTTTTCCCAGGTAAGAAGGTTCTCCGAGGCCGTAAGGCTGCTAAAGCAGGAAGAGCTGGACGGCATGCGGAAGAGCATATTAAAGGCCGAAAGCAGCGAAGAGATAGAGCAGATACTTGATGAAGGACAAAAGCATATAATAGAGAGGTTGAAGGAGCAGGCAATTCATGCCGCTACTACAGGCGATCATCTAAGGAAGGAAGCTGAAGAAGCAAGACTGGGAAGGATACGGGCCACAAAGATCAAAACGTTGGCCACTGTCTTCCAGATATTAAGGGATAATAAACCGGACAAGGAAGAGAGGGTGTTGGGTGTTTTGGCCGATGAGTTCGGCAAGGATTCATTGTTAGAGATGCCGCAAGCCAAAGATATTTCCAAGTGGATGACGAACGAGATACTTGTGATATCCTTTCTGGATGAATGGGTAATAAGGAAAGCGATAAATCTGAAATGCCGCTGTACACCTTATATATTTTATCGCTCGGAAAACGGAGACCAATGGGCAAGAACGATACCAAGGGGAGGCGATACGGGATCGCGATCAAGGTATTATGTTGAGGATGTCGGAACAGCGAAAGTGGAAGGCGAAAATGTGCGAATGGCAAGGGTCAATTATTTCAACGCACAGAAAAAGGTCACGGATCAAGCGCTTTGTGTTCTTAAGCCTGTAAAAAGCAAAGGGTCGGACAATGTATTTGAGATCAACGTTGTCGTTGAGGGGCAGCCACCGGAGACCTTCCAAGTCGTTGAAAGGCGCGAAAACGGACAGTCATATCTTTATCGGAAGCTTGTCGCAGAAAAACTCTTTGCTGCCAATATCTTAAATGAGGAACTACCGCTACCATCGCACCCGTCAATCTCCAAGTCAAAGCATGAAAACGTGAGCGCATTGTTCATTCGTGACCGCATAGGCCTGGGCGATATAAAGGGTGTTCGTATACCCGACTTAAAGTCCAGTATAGATCGCGACAGGCAGAATATGTATTATCAACCCGAAAATCCTGAGGAAGTAAATCCATATAATGTTAACCAGTTGTTATTTATAAAGATGAGAAACCATAATGGCAGCCAAAGCTATGTGATAGCAGTTGATAACTGGCTTGAGAACAAGGTTAAATTTGATCGTCTTTTTGAGGATTCTGAACATTTTGAGCAGATAACACAGTTTCTTGGTATTGAATCCGAGGAGGATGCGGTCATTTTAAGCCATATTGCGGATAATGAAGCGTTAAGAAAAGAAAATGAAGCACTTGCTGATGAAAATAAAGGACTCTCCAAATACAGAAAAGACCTTGTGGAATTAAGAAGGAAGCTGAGACCGCTTATAAGAAAAACTTTGCGGGATTGGACCATATAAATAAGGAAATAACGGGGCAACATAAATGGCCTTTAGCTTCAATATAAGCCGCACAAATAATCCCACCACCTATATAAAGCTCAGTGAATTCAGGTTGAGTAAGGGGATGGCTGATACCGCTTTACAGTTGGGGATAGCTACCACAGTTGATAAGAACATTGTGGCAAGAACCATTGTGTCGCAGGCTTTTGAAACGCTTAATCCCTCTTTTGTTGACGACGGAAGGATCTTCTCTAAAGAAGATAATGCACAAAAATTGAATCCAAACCTTGAGATAATATGTCATAAATTTAGAAAAGTAATACCCGGACTTAAAGCAGTACAGCTTGCAAACGCTATAAAAAAGGCAGAAGCCGGCAAAGCGTTGGGGAAAGAGGAGATATCACATTTTAGCATAGCCATGGAATACCTTGAAAAAAACCTTAAGGGAGACCTTTGGGTGCAAATAACGCCCGGACAAATCCCGCTGGCTTTAATGGACAGCAAGGAGGTCGCAGATGTTATAAGGCGCGAGCGCCTCAAGGTCTCTATGGCCTGGCCCGGAGCGGCTTTAGCGGCTAGTTTTGGGGGAAGCTGGATCGGCTCGTTGAACGAGATAAACTCCTTGGCATTTGGATCGCTGGGGATAGTCATGGCAAGTGTTGTATGGTTTGCTATGAACTATTGCAGGTATAGCGAGATTTCAGAACTGTTAAAAGCTTTTGAGGTTCATGAAGGATTAAGAACAGGGGATCCTAAAAAGCTGACAGTGCTTGAGAAGGCAGTTAAAGGATCGATCAAGGAAGCACGGGAGATCGTTGATGTTGCTGAACATATTAAGGAAGCAGTAAAGGCCTCAAAACTTTTTGAGGCAGTGGCTGATATGATGGATCATGCGGCAAAAGCAATAGCTGAAGCAGAAGTGGACAAAGAGAATAAAAAGCGACTGTTCCTCATGCTGCTGAAAGAGATCGCCGGAGTGGAGAATGAAGGTTTCAGGATATCCGCTTCCATAAACGTTGAAGACCGTATGTTGAATGTTATCTCGAATAGAGATACAAGGATAGCAATGTTCAAGGAAGCAGGGCTGGGCCCGAAAAGCAAACAATCCTCTTAAAAGTTATTCTACTTTATATCCGCAGAATCCAGGAACTGCTTATTTGTCTTGAATTCCTTCAGTCTTTCGATCAACTGCTCCGCTGCGTCAACAGTGTCATGGCTGTCCATTACTTTCCTGAGAAGCCATACTTTTTTAAGCTCATCTTCCGTAAGCAGTAATTCTTCTTTTCTTGTGCCTGACATCCTGATATCTATCGCGGGGTATATCCTTCTGTCAGCCAGCTTCCTGTTCAGGTGAAGTTCCATGTTGCCCGTTCCCTTGAACTCTTCATATATTATGTCGTCCATGCGGGAGCCGGTCTCTACCAGAGCTGTAGCAAGGATAGTAAGGCTTCCTCCGCCTTCCATGTTCCTCGCGGCGCCGAAAAATCTTTTTGGGCGGTGCAGGCATGTCGGGTCAAGACCTCCGGATAGCGTCCTTCCGCTTGGAGGAGTGACCAGGTTGTAAGCTCTTGCCAGTCTTGTTATTGAATCGAGCAGGATTATGACATCTTTGCCTGATTCCACGAGCCTTTTTGCCGATTCAAGCAGGAGCTCCGCCACTCTTATGTGGTCCTCCGGCGGTTCGTCAAAGGTTGAAGCCGCGACCTCTCCGTTAACGCAGCGCTGCATATCTGTTACTTCTTCCGGACGCTCATCAACGAGCAATACCTTGATAATGGTATCAGGGAAGTTCTCTGTAATACTGTTGGCGATGTTCTTTAGGATGGTGGTTTTACCCGCTTTTGGCGGAGAAACGATCATTCCGCGCTGTCCCTTACCGATAGGGGATACAAGGTCGATCAGTCTTGATGAGATAGGGGCTTTGGGATACTCAAGCCTGTATAGTTCATCAGGGAAAATAGGCGTCAGGTCGTCAAATGGCTCCCTTTCTCTGGCGACATCAGGATCAACTCCGTCTATTGCTTCGATCTTAAGCAGGCTGTAATATTTTTCTCCCTCTTTCGGCGGGCGCACCTGTCCGGAGACAAGGCTGCCGTTCGTCATATCAAAGCGCCTGATCTGCGTCTGTGAAACGTAAATATCTTCGGAACTTGGCAGGTATCCGCCTGTCCTCAGAAAGCCGTATCCTTCAGGAAGTATCTCAAGTATCCCTTTCGCGAATATAAGCCCGTTAGCCTTGGTCTTTGCCTCCAGTATTTTGAAAATGAGGTCGTGCTTTTTGAACTGCTTGAAATTAGGTATGGTCAGCTCCTTTGCGATCTCAAAAAGAGCCGATAGGTTCTTTGTCTGCAGGTCCGCAATGTCCGTTTTCAGCTCCTTTATGTCAATATCCCTGTCTTTTCTTTGTTTTACCATGTTGATCTTCCCCCTTGTTTATAATTGGACGGTTCTTGTGTGTATGGGATTTGTGGGACATACAGTATGGAAATTAGTTATGCTAGGATCTCCCGTGGGTTCATTAAATTTAGAAGTCTTTGTGAGTCGCTGGTCATATTATCCGTTAATCAAAAAGTTGTCAAGTATTATTTGATCCTTCGATATTGTCCAAAGAAAGGTCACTCGAAGCGGGCATTCACGACGTTAACGTCCCAGGAACCGCGGTCCGTGACAAGCATGAACTGGATCTTTGAGACGGTCTTTATCCTGCCTTCCAGCGGGACCACAATGGTAGTGAATTCATTATTATTGAACGTAAATGATGTTTTGGTGATGGAGGGGGTGTAATCGTCATCCTGAATATCATAGATCTGCACTACCGGGAAACACCACTGCCCAAGCCTGTCCAGATTGCCTTTAATGTCAAAAACAAAGTACTTATAGTCACTTATGTTCTTGATCAATGTTTCAAAATATACTCCTGGGTCCCTTGCCCGCTTGGCGAATACCCGTATTCCGCCTGCGATATATTGATACTGTCCATTGTTAAAAGAGCTTGAAAATGCGGACGGCGTGAATATGTTGGATTTGTTTTGTTTTTCTTCTTTTTCTCCTCCGGATACTTGGGCGTACCGCTGCGGATAAGCAGCGCTTCCGTATAGATGCAGGAGCGCTATCAGCATTATCATTATAAGTATTGAAAATTTCAGGACTATAGCCATGCGTATGGGTCTCCCTAATCTATTTATCGTACCATTTTAGTAAAAATTGCATGCATTTGCAATTTAATCGGGGCCATTTTTAGCGTGCTTTTTGAGGCAAGTGGACATCAAAGTGTTGATATGTTAAATTATCGCGAGTGAGGTAGGATCATGACCGGGAATAAAAGAGTAGGCTGGAAGACAAAGCTTGGAATAATACTTGCGGTGACAGGCTCTGCCGTGGGGATCGGGAATTTCCTGAGATTCCCGGTCCAGGCAGCTTCGAACGGCGGCGGCGCGTTCATGATACCTTACTTCGTTTCCTTCCTGCTGCTTGGGATCCCCTTGATGTGGATAGAGTGGGCGGTCGGGCGTTTTGGCGGGTTCTTCGGGCATGGAACGGCCCCGGGCATATTTAACAAGCTTTCCAAGAACAGGATCATGAAGTACTTTGGGATAATCGGCATAGTAGGGCCGCTTATTATCTTCGTATACTATACATATATAGAGTCCTGGCTCCTGGCATATGCGTTCTTCGCTCTTACGGGAAAACTGGCGCAAATATCCGGAGCTGCGGATATGGCGGCCTTTCTGCAGGGGTACCAGGGGCTGGTAAGCAATAAATACTTTACCGGGATCGGGGTTTCTTACCTGTTCTTTCTTATAACATTCACGTTGAACATATGGATAATAAAAAAAGGTATAGCGGGCGGCATCGAGAAATTATGCAAATTCGCAATGCCTCTGCTTTTTGTCGCGGCTATCATGATCGCTGTCAGGGTGTTCACCCTTGGTGCTCCCAATCCGGCAGAGCCCGACTGGAACATATGGAACGGGCTTGGGTTCTTGTGGAACCCTAATCTGCAGGTGCTTACCGATGCAAAGGTCTGGCTTGCCGCGGCGGGGCAGGTATTCTTTACCTTGAGCGTCGGCATCGGGGTCATAATGACCTATGCCAGCTACCTTAAAAGGAATGATGATATAGTGTTATCGGGCCTCTCGGCGGCATCGGCCAATGAATTTGCCGAGATCGTGCTCGGAGGAAGCATAGTGATCCCTCTTGCTTTTGCTTTTTACGGTCCGGAAAAGATAGTAAGCATTGCCCAGGGAGGGGCGTTCAACCTTGGTTTTATCACGATGCCCCTCATTTTCGGCCAGATCAATTTTGGGATGTTCTTTGCCTTTCTTTGGTTCTTCCTCTTGTTCCTGGCCGGGCTGACATCATCGGTGTCCCTTGCCACTCCGGCCGTTGCTTTCATGGAGGATGAGTTCGGCATTAACAAGAAAAAGGCGGTCACGATATTCGCTATAGTGGCCTTTTTACTCTGCCAGCCTTCAATATTTTTCCTGGGGCATGGGGTAGTGAGCGAACTTGATTTTTGGGGAGGGACGTTCTGCTTAGTGCTTTTTGCCACTATCGAGACGGTATTGTTCAGCTGGGTGTACGGGATCGATAAGGCATGGAAAGAGATCCATCACGGATCCAACATGGATATCCCTATCATATACAAGTTCATCATTAAATATATAACACCGTTATTTCTTTTCCTGATACTCGGTTTCTGGCTGTATCAGGATGGGCTGTCCACTATTTTAATGAGGGGCGTTGACCCTTCCAATATGCCGTATATTTTAGGGGCAAGGATAATGCTTATTGCTCTGGTTATTTTGTTCGTTGTTTCCGTTAAGATCGCCTGGAAAAAGCGGCATATAAAATTATAGGGGGCTTTATGACTACTGCCGGCGTTGTTTTTATGGGAGTTTCGTGTGGGCTGATCACAGTCCTTCTCATCTACTGCTTTCACAGGGTTCTGCGTGGTCCGGGCAGGCTTTAAGCAGTCTGCACCTTTGGGATCGTAAAGCTGAAGGTGGCGCCTTTTCCCTGCTCTGATTCCACTTCCATTATGCCTTTATGCGCCTCTATGAATGATTTTGTGATATAAAGACCCAACCCCGTTCCTCTGTAGCCGGGGAGATGCTTCGCGAACTTATTGAACAATTTATCCAAGTGCTCTTTCTTGATGCCGACGCCGTTATCCTTTACTTCAACTTTTACGGCGCCGTTGATGCCTTGTGCATTGATGTTCACAGAGCCATTTTCTTTGGTGTATTTTATTGCATTGTCTATTAAGTTGAACAGGACCTGTTTTAGTCTATCCGGGTCGGCATATACCGTGGATATCTTTTTATCTATATTTGCCTCAACAGCTATCTTCTTTCTGTCGGCCTCCGGCTTCAGGGCCTGCACCACTTCTTCGACCATGCTTATCAGTGGGAAGTGATCCGGGTATATTTCGATCTTTCCTGATTCTATTTTTGAAAGATCGAGCAGGTTGTTCGTCAAATGCAGCATGTCCTGGCCGCTTTTTTCCATAATGTCGATCAATTTGTTCTGGCTTGCATCGAATTTTTTTGTGCCGTGAGCCCTGATGATCTCTATTCCGCTGATAACGGATGTGATGGGGGTCTTTAATTCATGGTTGATGATGCCGATGAATTCGTTCTTCATCTGGTTGATCTTCACAAGATCCTCGTTGGATTTTGTAAGTTCTTCGGTCCTTTGTCCGACCTTTTCCTCAAGGTCCCTGTTCAACTGGGCGAGAAAGACGTTGTTAAGAACGATCTCATTGGTCTCTTTTGATGCGAGAAAGCTGAGTAGGGCTATTAAAAGTATGACCGCTATCATAACGTCCAGCACCAATATCGGTATGTCGGTTATAAAAAGGGTCGTTATCAAAAGTACTATGATCGAGGCCGAGATCACAAAGAACTGCAGGCCGAAGCAATCCTGGACGCTCTTTTCGCAGTACTGGCAGCGTTTGAACGGCTGCGCACCTGTCAGGCTTACAAATAAACACTTGGTATTCATTATTTAAATTCCTCCTTAATTGATCAGTGTAAGTTCCCCTGCGGCATACAAGGGGGTCTTTGCCGTGGCACCCAGTGATTCGATCACGAGATACCCTTCAAGCTTATATTTTAGCTTTTTATTCCCAATAATCAACTTCTTTACAAGCATTGTCACCGATTCTAAGGCACCGAGATAGCTTATTCTTATCGGTATCAAGATCTCTTTTGTTTCTTTGGCGTGCAGTTCGAACCCTTTCGATTTGCCGCCCAGGACATGCGTGCCTTCCAGCTTGAACGTGTATTCAATGTCTTTGACATTAAGCGGGATATCGTTCGGGTTCTTTATGTCAAAAATAAAGTTAAAGTCGGCTGATACCAGGTTGATCTTCGCGACCTCATATCTTTTGAATGTCGTGACGGGCGGCACTACGTTTACGCAGGAGGTGCAGAAGGCCAATAATAATATGCTTAGTATTAATAGCGAATATTTTTTCATTAAGTTCCTGTGTTAGTAATTTTTGGCGGACGGCCAAAGACCTCTTCGTATAGTTTTGGGTAGTTATCCTTTCCACCGATAAGGAGCATTGTAAGCGGCATGGCCTTTTTTGCCTTCCTGCTCATTTCGGCGGATATGTTCTTTATATCCCATTGCGCATGATTATCTTCTCTTAAGCGGGAGATGTGGTAGAACTCCCTTGCGTTCATTTTAAATAAGACTCTCCGCCTGTGGGCGTTGGTCAGGCAGTACTGCGCGGCAGTGTCGGATATGCTTAAAAGTTTAGAATAGCACTCGTTCGTCTTGTCTATGATCTCGTTGAATTCTTTTTCCGCTTTGATCTCTTTTATTGATTCAGGCATTGTTATCCCAAGTTCCGGCCTGTATTTCTGGCAGGTGAGGCTTGCCAGGCGGTGGCGCTTCAACTGCGCGAAGCAGGAGGCGGAAATGGTGAGCGAAAATGTCATGTCGGCGTATTCAAATTCCCTAAGGACCTTGTCGTAAAATTCCATGTGGCTGCAGGCGGTCTTGAAAAGATCCTTTTTTTCCTCTGCCTTCATGGCCCTGGCCGTCTTTATGCACTCATCGAACGGCATGGCGGAAGAACTGTGCAGTATCGCTGCCGCAGTCGTATTGTCGGGATCTTCAGTAACTTGAATTAATTCAACTTCACCGCCGTTCGCTTTTGTCTTTTTGCCGTATTTCTTGGATAGCTTGACGAGCTCGGGGTATGTCTTCTGGTCGTAATCGTTCGCTTCCTTGAAAAGGATTATCGAAGGGGCTATTTTTTCAACGGTGGCGAACAGCGCTTTTCCCAGAGCCCTTACTTCGGCGAGCTCGTGTGAAGCGAACCTTCTAAAGAGAAGCTCCAGTGTCCTGGCATTTACGGTGAACCCGAGCTGTCCTTCCGTGGCCAGCGCCGTCACATATCTGGCATCCTCTTTTGCCCAGCCTTCGAGCAGGCTCTGGTTCTTTGGGTCTTTTGCAAGATCAGTATGCTTTTTAAATACATGTTCCTTTAGTTTGCCGAAGAGTTCATGGTAAAGGGCATTCTGTTCTTTGACGAGCTTTATAAAAGCGTCTTTATGTTTTGAACTGTTGATCTCTTCCGGTATGACGAAATCATCTTTCAGGGTGATATAGCGCTGTGATTTTTCTGTGTATGCCGCCAGCCTAAAATGCTCCATTTCTTCGAGAGCCAGCCTGCTTATGCCGAGTATGTCAAAATTGAAAACGGCATGTTCCGCGACGGAATGGTGGCCCATTTTAAAGATAATGGCCTTGTTGGAGCGCCTGGTCTTTTCAACTTCTTTCCTGGCTGCTTCCCGGAGTTCCGGTATGGAGCGGGGATCCCTGCTTATCCTGGCATAGGATGCGGAAAGCGTTTCCGGCGTTATATCTTCTCTGCCGCCGGCCTTTTGCTTCAGTTCTTCGATCACCGTGGAATCTAAATTATATCCAGCAAGTAAAACTTCCATAGAGGGTAATTATAAGATAAATATGAGCATTCTGCAATGAAGCGTCATTCCATCTGTCCGGTCAAAAGCAGGTAAGCCACAAATAAGCTCATGGCCATGAATCCCGTGATGCCCAGCATGCCTCCAAGCAGTATGTTGGAATCCTTCAGGACCATATAAGTTACCATTGCCGGACCGTTCAAAGACGCATGGGCTATCGTCGGGGCGAAGATCGAGCCGGCCTTATCTTTCAGCCAGCCGAAGATGTATGACAAAAGCACGCAGAAAATTATCATCCACAGCACTCCCAGGTACGGGCTTGTCGGATAGTTATGCCCCATGAGGATTATGGGAGCATGCCAGACACCCCAGATCAGGCCTACTATAAAATACGACTTTTTCTGTCCGAGGGGTTTTAGTTCATCCTGTAGAAATCCTCTCCACCCGAGTTCTTCCCCTATGGTAAAAAAACAGTTGATGATCACCGGCAGGAACATTGCCGTTGCAATAATAAATCTGAACGATGGTATTTCCCCGCCAAGGTTTTTTATGGTTTCCTTAGGCAGCATGTCCAAAAAGCTTTTCATGGAAGGATCGAGCTTTCCCAGTCCCAGCGACAGGGTCAGGAATAGGGCGAACAGGGCAAGTATGACAGGTAATATCCATGCGATCAGGTGGTATGCCGGCTTTTTAAAATTAAAGCCGTAGTCCCGCAGGCTTTCTTTAAAATAAAAACTTTTAACTATGATAGTTGCAATGGCGGGAGCGAACATTGACGCAGCGACCACGAGGATCATCAGATTAATATCTACTCCGCCCGCCCTCATGACCCCGTATAAGCCGAAGATGGTCCAG
>JBHPDX010000025.1:0-19243 GCA_042577445.1 Candidatus Margulisiibacteriota bacterium
CCTACTTCTCCGGTCTTGCTCCTTGTTCCTTCCGGGAATATCAGTATACATTCCCCGTCTTCAAGGGCTTCGGCCGCAGAACCCAGTGTTTTATAGGATGCCAGCGCAGCTTTCCTGTCAATGGAGAGATATCCAGCCAATCTTAAGTACATGCCGAACAATGGGATCCTAAAAAGTTCTTTCTTTATTATGAACCTGAACGATCTCGGAAGATATGCGAGAAGAAGGAGAATATCCGCCGCTCCCTGGTGGTTCGACGCGAATATTAATGCTCCTGATTCAGGGATGTTCTCAATTCCTGACACGGTTATCCTCGCACCGCTGATAAAGGCAAGCAATCTTGACCAGAGCCTGGCGGCAAATTGGAACGGGCGATATTTTCTTTTTGAGAACAGTGCAAAAGGAAGGGTCAGTGTTGTCCCAACGAGAAAAGTTACTACCATTACAATTACGAAGAAAGCCGTATGCAGTATCTGGAAGATCAATTTCATGGGGTAAAATATATCACAATTCCATGTTCGTTGCCAGTATTCTCATAAGTTCCTCTTTTGTTGTTATCTTTTCCTTGATCAATCTTTGTCCGCATTCCGTGAACATTTTAAATCCATTCGCTCTGGCTATTTTGAACAAATCGGAGGCCTTTGCTTTATCGTGAATAGCATCCTTTAATTTTTCATCGATCTTCAGTATCTCAAAGATACCGGTCCTTCCTTCATAGTTGCCGCTCTCGTTGTTCATTTTTCTGACCAGCCTCTGCGCTATTATACAGTTAAGCGATGAAGCAAGCAGGTAAGGCTCTATCCCGATATCGATCAGCCGGTTTATTGAGTCTATAGCGCTGTTGGTGTGAAGGGTTGATAATACAAGGTGGCCAGTCATCGCGGCCCTTATCGCTATTTCGGCGGTTTCTCTGTCCCTTATCTCACCGATCATTATTATGTCCGGGTCCTGGCGCAGCATTGACCGCAGTCCTCTGGAGAACGTTAGACCGCTTTTCTCGTTCACCTGTATTTGGTTGATGCCGGAAAGCTGATATTCAACAGGGTCCTCGATGGTCGTTATGTTCTTCTTTTCAGAATTGATCTGATTTATGGAGGAATATAACGTGGTCGTTTTTCCAGAGCCTGTCGGGCCGGTGACCAGTATTATTCCCTGCGATCTTTTTAATTCCTGCCGGAATAACGTGAATTGCTCACTGTCCATTCCCAGCGTATCAAGCGGGAGCGCGGTTGAGCTTCTATCCAGTATCCTTATGACCGCTTTTTCTCCCCAGAACGTAGGTATTGTCGATATTCGTGTATCCAATTCTTTATCTTTAAGCTGTATAAATGTCCGGCCGTCCTGGGGTACTCTTTGTTCTGATATATCCAGGTTTGAGATCACTTTTATCCTTGATATAAGTTGAGAATGTATGCTCTTTGGAAGCTGGCTGCAGCTATTAAGTATCCCATCCACTCTAAATCTTATATTGATCTTGTTTTCCCTAGGTTCAATGTGGATATCGCTGGATTTGAGAATGCAGGCTTCCTCAATCAGGTTATTCAATATAGCGACAGTGTTCGATGTTCTTGCTTCCATCATTTGACCTATAGGCAGCAATTTACATGCCAGATGGGTAAGCTGAAAAATATGGTTTTTTTGCAGGATTTATCGACTAATTATAACGGCTTCGACAGAAGTTATTTCTTAAAGGCTTTCAAGGCACTTACGGCTGCTTCTCTCATTACACTGATCGGAGGATCTTGTTCGGTGAATATTGAGAAGGCAAGTGCGCCCTGTCTTACGAGCATGCCTATGCCATTGAATGCTTTTGCCCCGGCCTTTTTGGCCATCTTGAGCAGCTGTGTTTCTTCGGGATTGTAGATCAGGTCGTAAACAAGCGCTGTTGCCGGGATCTTCATGCCTTTATCGATCGGGCATCCATCCACTTTCGGGTACATGCCGATCGGAGTGGCGTTCACAAGCATGTCGCATGATTCTATGCTTGTTTTCAGCTCGTTGCTGTCCACGGGACACGCATAAGGGGCGATCTCAAAATGAGAATTGATATATTCACAAAGGTTCTTTGATTTTTCATAATCTATGTCAGAAATGATAAGGGTTTTTACGCCTTCTTTGGCAAGCATGATGGAGATGGATCTGGATGCTCCTCCTGCTCCGAGTATTACAGCTCTTTTCCCTTTCGGATTGAAACCGCAGTCCTTTACCAGCGTATCAATGAAGCCGGGACCATCGGTGTTGTACCCTATGAGCCGGCCTTCCTGGTTCAGCACGGTATTAACGGAACCTATCAGCCTTGAGAGTTTCATTGTTTCGTCCAGGTAAGCAATAATAGTTTCTTTATGTGGAATTGTTATATTTGCGCCGACGAATCCGAGCAATCTTATGCCGTCCAGCGCTTTTTCCAGGTCCTGAGCCTGTGTGTGAAATGGGATGTAGCAGTAGTCGATCTTTAACTTATCAAACGCCGCATTGTGCATCTCAAATGATACACTGTGCTCTATCGGATCCCCGACCAATCCCACCATTTTTGTTGTTCCATGGATGTTTTTCGGCATATTGGAGATTAGTATACCGTTATAATAATTTCGCGTCAACACTCTTGATATGCTGAGATTTTTAGGATATAATGCTTTTTCTATTTTAAATGAAACAAAGGAGTTTCTAATGGCAAAAGCTTATATAATAGATGTTACAAATAGGGATGGCGTCCAGACATCCCGTATAGGCCTCTCGAAACTGGAAAAGACCATCATCAACATGCTTCTTAATGATGTAGGCGTGTTCCAGTCAGAATTCGGGTTCCCATTCACCAAACATGAGACAAACTATCTGAATGCGAACCTGGAGCTTGCCGAAATGGGCGTTATTAAACCCATGAGGCTTGAGGGCTGGTGCAGGGCAATAAAAAGGGATGTCGATCTGGCTTACACGATGACGCCAAAGATAAAACACTTGAACCTTTCTATATCTACTTCCGATATCATGCTGGAGGGCAAATTCGGGGGCAAGCTGAAGCGAAGCGACATTATCGATAAAATGACAGAAGCAGTGAAGGCCGCCTACAATTATGGTGCGGAGACTGTCGGCGTCAATTCCGAAGATGCATCACGAACTGACATGAAGTTCCTGATCGAGTTCGGGCAGGCTGCCAAAGAGGCTAAGGCCAGCAGGTTAAGATACTGTGATACTCTGGGAGCCGATGATCCCCTGACAATACACGACAGGATAGCCGAGCTTACAAAAAAGATAAAAATGCCCATTGAGTTGCACTGTCATAACGATATTGGAATGGCTGTTGCATGCTCTGTTGCCGGCGCAAAAGGGGCGGTTGATGCCGGACAGGATGCTTACATTAATACAACGGTCAATGGACTGGGGGAGCGTGCGGGCAACGCAGACCTGCTTTCTGTTCTTTTAGCCTTGAAGTGCGGCAGCGGACTCAAGGATAAAGGATACTTCCCGGAGAACATAAAACTTAATCATGTCTGGCAGCTGGCAAATTACGCGTCTTATGCGTTCGATATCCCCATACCAATGAATCAGCCAGGGGTCGGTGATAACGCGTTTGCGCATGAATCCGGGATCCACGCGGACGGCGCCCTTAAGAACAGAAGGAATTACGAGCTTTATGATTATGAAGAACTGGGAAGAGGAAAAGAGGAGCTTGTTGAAACCGGTCGCCTGATAACCGTAGGGGAATACAGCGGCATAAAGGGATTCCGGAACGTATACGGAAAACTTGAAGTAGAGTTCAAGGATGATAAAGAGGCCGAAAAGATACTTGAGCTGGTCAGATATGCCAATGTTAATACACAGAAGCCTCTTACCAAAGAAGAGCTTCTTTTTATAGCGAAGTATCCGGAGCAGGCAAGAAAGATCCTTACTGTTACTCCGGAATAAGGAGCGCTCAATATGAGCAAACCAAGAGTTTTAATAGTTGCCGGAAGCAAATCGGATATGCCTACTGTTAACGGTTCAATGAATATCCTCGATCAGTTGAAAATAGCTTATGATATGAAAATAGCTTCGGCACACCGCACACCAAAAGTCGTCATGCAGATGGCGCACGGCGCTGAAAAGAAATATGATGTCGTTATAGCTCTTGCAGGCGGGGCAGCTCATCTCCCAGGGGTTATTGCGGCAAGCACGCCGATCCCGGTGATAGGGGTTCCGGTAGAGACCAAGCCTCTTTCTGGATTTGATTCCCTTTACTCGATAGTTCAAATGCCGACAGGTATCCCTGTCGCGACCGTTGCAATAGGCGGCTCAAAGAACGCCGCTATTCTCGCTGCGCAGATATTGAGCGTTAAATACCCGAAGATCAGGAATTCGATAAAGCAGCTCAAGAAAAAAATGGAAAAAGGTTTTAAGCTATAAGGAGGTAAGTCATGGCCAATTGGATAGATGTAATTGCCGTTATCGCCATTGCTTTCTTTGTGTATAATTCTTCAACGCGCGGAGTAATGAGAGCGCTTCTTGATGTTTTTGTAGTGCTCTTTTCCGTATTTTTTGCCGGCATGGCGTTCAAGTTCCTCGCGGGCACTATAATGCCGTTCCTTAGATCGACCGATAGAGTTGTATACGCCATAATTTTCTTGGTCTTCTGGATCATCGCGTATGTTATCCTTGATCTTATAGCTGGATCGCTCCACAAGGTCATGAAGGTTACCTTCATGAATCCCGTGGAATCACTTGGCGGCGCAGTACTTGGGCTTATCAGAGGAATATTGATCGTTGGGCTGATAATACAGCTTCTTATGATACTTCCGATAGCATCGAATTATAAGAACCTTATAAATATGTCGCTGGCGAAGCGCCTGTCGCTTCCCACACTGAGAAGATCATACTCTTCCGTTTTTGGCATGTTCCCGCAGATAGACCTATTTATACAAGAAAAGGTCGTTCCCGCGGTACCGACAAAGGATAAGGCGCCAAGTCCGAACCTGTAATGAAGGTCCTTCCAAGATCCTTCTACGATCGAAACACTAAGATCGTTGCCAGAGAGCTTCTAGGTAAATTCATCGTCAGAAAACTCGGAAAACGCAAACTTATCGGCAGGATCGTTGAAACAGAAGCTTATTTGGAAAAGGATCCCGCAAGCCATGCTTACAGGGGAAGAACTCCACGCAGCGCTCCCATGTTCGAACATCCCGGGCACGCTTATGTTTACTTCATATACGGCAACCATTACTGCCTTAATGCAGTCACGGAACAGCACGGAAAAGCCGGAGCAGTATTAATACGTGCGCTTGAGCCGATCAATGGGATAAAACCTGCAACGAACGGGCCGGGCAAATTGACAAAAGCGCTTAGGATCGATAAAAAATTTAACAGGGCGGATCTGACCAAAGGGGATCTGATAATTGCCGAAGGAAAGCGAAAAAAGATCACGATAATAGCCGCCAGCAGGATCGGCCTCTCTAAAGCCTCCGATAAAAAGTATCGTTTCTACGTGAAGCACAATAAATACGTATCAAGATAATTATCATTATCTTGAAATCCAGCAATAAATTTATCGATATATACTATAGAAGGGAAATTTATTCCCAGTGGAGGGTAAAATGATACCTAGAGGAAGACCGGTTGGTGGGCAAGGCAATGTAAATGGCTTTGGAAGATTACAGCAGAATAGTTCTGTATCTAAGCAGGCTTATACAACACCATCCTACCTTTTGAATATAACGCCCCATCAAGTAGCCCATCTGTCAGAGGCTGATTTTCAGGCTCTTGGCCCTGATGCAATGGCTAGATATAGTGAAGACGTGCTAAAACCGGTAATTGATCACGGTATACTTAAAATGAACGATGAAACCATCGCCGCAATACCTTTACATTATGTTACCAAAATACGCCCGATCGACTTAACATATAAAGTAATACATGCTCTTACCCTGGCTCAATTCAAAGTACTGACGCAAGCTCAAATACGAAGCCTGGACCAATTTACGCTAAAAGACCTTGATTTCGATAAAAAGAGCATCCTTGTCCTAAAAGGCGGCTTGTCCGCTGATCAGGTTATAGCCATGCTGGGTTCGAACGCCAATGAACAGATCGCGCAAATAAAAAGGGCCGATCAGGCTACAAAAGAAAACATCTAATAACCACTCTCGATACCTTCCACAACATCTGATATAATCCAATATTATGAAGTACGTTATACTTATTGGCGACGGAATGTCTGACTGGCCGCTTAAGAAGCTGGGCGGAAAAACTCCGCTCGAAGCTGCTAAGATCCCTAATATGGATTTTATGGCTCGGAACGGTATATCCGGCTTAGTTAAAACTGTGCCAAAGGGGATGAAACCAGGCTCGGATATCGCAAATCTTGCCCTGTTTGGCTATGACCCGAAGAAATACTATTCCGGAAGGGCCCCCCTTGAAGCGTTGAATATGGGGATCGATCTTTCAGGAGACGATGTTGCGTTCAGATGCAACACCGTTACAGTTAAGAACGGTAAAATGATCGATTACAGCGCCGGACATATAAAAACATCCGAATCCACAAAACTGATAAGGTTTTTGGGCAGAGAACTTGGGAGCAAGAGCTTTAAATTCTATCCCGGAGTTAGCTATAGGCATCTTTTGGTCGTTAAAAATATCGGAGCAAAGGCTAAATGCACTCCTCCTCATGATATTACAGGCCGTCCTATTCAAAAATATCTGCCGAAAGGCCCTCAATCAGATATCATTAAACAGCTGATGTTTGAATCAAAGGAGCTTCTTGAGGATCTTAGGTCCAACAAGACCAAGTGCAATATGATGTGGTTATGGGGGCAGGGGAAGAAACCAAAGATGCCTTCTTTTAAGAAAAAGTACGGCAAAAAAGGCTCGGTTATATCAGCGGTCAACCTGGTAAATGGTATTGGTGTTGCCGTTGGGCTTAAACCTATAAAAGTTCCTGGAGTGACCGGATACCTTGATACAAATTATGTCGGGAAAGCTAAATATGCTCTGAAATCCCTGAAAAAGAACGATTTTGTTTTTGTGCACGTAGAATCACCGGATGAATCTGGACATGAAGGCAATATCAAGCATAAAATAAAAGCAATTCAGGACTTCGACAAATATGTTGTTGGAACTATTCTTAAAGGACTAAGGAAATTTAAAGATTATAAAATTCTGGTACTTCCTGACCACGCGACGCCAATATCCATCATGACCCATTCCGGCGAGCCTGTTCCTTTCGCGCTTTATTCGAGTAAAAAGGCGCGAAAAGGCGTCAAGGCGTATAGTGAAAAGCATGCAGCGAAGTCAAAAGTGAAGTTCAAGAGCGGACCGGAGCTGATAAATTTCTTCTTTAAAAAGGCCTGATCTATTCCGCGAGCTTTGGATAGAAGTAGTAGAATAAGATCTTCAGAACAGCCGCGACAGGAAGAGCTAAGAACACCCCAAGTATGCCGCCGGCCTTAGCGCCGATCAATATAGCGAAGATAACTATCAGAGGATGCACATGTATGAATTTGCCTACCACAGCCGGGATGATCAGATAATCTTCTATCTGCCTCAAAATGAAGTATATTACTATCAATATCGCTGCCAGCGCCATGTTCGACAAACCATAAGCGACAACCGGCTGATATAGGGCGACCAGGGCAACGAGGATAGTTGCGGCAACCGGTCCGATAAGCGGGATTATCTCCAGTATCCCCGTCAGCACTGCCAAAAGTATTGCGTAATCAACTTGAAATATCGCCAAAAAGATCCACGCATCAAAGCCCATGATGAATATCAGTATGACCAGCCCTCGTATGTATGCTCCCAGTGTTTCATTGATATCATTAGCTACTTTTGTTACTTCTTTCCTGTATTTTGTCGGGATAAGCATGAGCATAAGCCTGATATATCTTTCCCCGTCAAGCAGGAGATAGAATGTGAATACAAGATATAACAATATCAACAGGAAGCGCTCGATCGTTTTTAAAAAGAACGGAAGCGCGAAAGTAGGCGCCTTTTCTATTACCAGTTTTTGGACTTGAGAGATGATATCTCTGTAGTTTATCTCGAATCCCAAGAAGGTCCCTTTCCCTGCCTGATAGAAGCGGCTTAAGAAGCCGGTCCCCTCTGACGGGGCGCTAATGAATTCTGTCAGCTCCGTGTTCACTACCGGGATCAGAACAGAAAGTCCCCAGTAGATCAAAAGTCCAAGAAGAAAATAGACCAAAATGATCCAGATGGCACGTGGAAGTCTGCTTTTCTTCTCCAGGAAAAATATCAAAGGAGAGAAAAGATAAGCTGTTATGAGGGCCCAGAGGAACGGGTAGATTATGTTGCCGAGGTATTTTAGGATGAGAAAAATAACTATGCCGAAAAGGACCCAGACAACGGTTTTTGCCACCGGAGAAAGCTTAAGGCCTTTCCGGCTCTTTAGTGTCCTTTTGCGCGCTCTTAACCAGTTGAATACAGATGGCATAACTTTTGAATGATACGATTTTAGGTGGTGGTTTTCAAGTTATTTTTCAGCTTTATTATTCTGTTGAACGATTCATCTATGCGTTCTTTTTTGATCTTCCCGTTCTCTATCGCCTGCAAAATGATATTCTTAACTTTCCTCGGCGGCAGTTCCACCGGATCTATGAAAAATAAGATATCGCTCCCGGAATTCACGGCGGTCACTATTACTTCCTCTACCGGATATTTCTCGCTGATAGCTTTCATCTGCAGGTCATCTGTCACGACTACGCCGTCATACCCGAGTTTATCGCGGAGATTTTCCTGTATGTGTACGCGCGAAAGCGAGGCCGGGTACTTTGGGTCAATATTCGCATTGAATATATGAGCGCTTATTATCATGTCGACGAGTCCCATATTAATGAGCTTTTCATAAGGGAGCAGTTCTTCTTTTTTCCATGTTCTTGTGACATCCGCAACTTCAAAATGACTGTCCTGGAGGGCGCTACCATGTCCAGGATAATGCTTAAGAGATGTGAGAAGCCCCACTTTCCTGTGAGCTTTTATCAATTTTTCAGCATACTTTGTTACTTTTTCAGGATTTGCGGAATAGCTTCGCCAGTATTTTCCTATTGCCGGCGATCTTGGATTGATATTAAGGTCCACAACGGGAGCAAAATTCAGATTAAAACCGGCTCCTTTGAGCATCTTTGCCATTTTCAGATATAAATAATATGACTCATTCGGTGTTCGTGTATTTGCAACCTTTTTTGCTGAAGGGAAATATCTGAAACCGTTGCTTTTTTTAAGCCGGGCAACATTGCCGCCTTCCTGATCGACCCCTATAAGCAATGGGTATGGCGAGTCCAGTTTTTTAAGCCCGCTCGTGAGTTTTTTTGTCTGTGTTTTGTTCATAATATTCTTTGACAGCAAAACAACCCCACTGATATCCCCGTTCTTTATCTGTGTTCTGAGGGGGGCAAGGGTCTTAGACCCTATGTTCGTCCCGGTGAAGCCCACCATTATCATTTGCCCTACTTTAACTTCAATGCCGGGATCCGCCGCAAAAGCAGCATTTGCCGCACATATGATCACTAAAATAAATAGTAAAACCTTTTTAAGCACCCGCGCATTATACACTATCAATTGACTATATTATATGTATGGAATAAAATACGACCTATGAACAAGAATGTATGTATAGTTGGTTTGGGCCTCATAGGCGGTTCTATAGGTATGGCTATCAAAAGCAAAAGGCTGGCTACGGTCTTCGGGCTTACCCGTAAAATGCCTAAAATTGGGCTTGCCCTTGAGAAAAATGCCGTTGATTTCGGCACCACTGACATTAAAAAAGCCATCGAGAGAGCCGACATCATATTTATCTGCTACCCCATACATTTAGTTATCCCGGAACTGAAAAAGATCCTCAAATTCGTTAAGAAAGGGGCAATAATCACAGATGTCGGCAGCACCAAAGAAGAGATCGTTAAACAAGCCGAGAAGATCATGCCTAAAGGGGTTTATTTTGTAGGGGGCCATCCTATGGCCGGCAAGGAAAAAGTGGGCCTTGAGATCGCAGAAAGGGACTTGTTCAAAGCCAAAGTGTGGGTCTTAACCAGGGGCAGCAAGACAAATCACAACGCTTTAAATGAACTTAAAGACATTATTGCCCAGCTTGGCGCCAGTGTTTCAGTGCTTGCACCCGACGTCCATGATAAAGCTGTTGCCGGAATAAGTCATTCTCTTATCCCTATTGCTGCGGCTTTAGTGAACGCGGTCCATGACTCAGATGATCTCAAGAAGATCATGACAGACCTTGCGTCATCAGGGTTCAAGAGTACTACCAGGGTGGCGTCCGGTGACCCAACACTTGCTGTGGACATGTTCGCCACGAACAAGAAAGCGGTCCTTCACAACCTGCGGGAATTCAAAAAAGCTTTAAACCGCATCGAAAGTGCCATAAAAAGGAACAGCTCCTCTTTGGTGAAGAAGGAACTTATGAAGGCCAAAAAACTTCGGGATTCGATCTTTAAATAACTTATGGAAAAATTTATCATAACTCCACCGGAAAAATTAGAGGGCGAAATAACCGTTCCAGGCGACAAATCCATCTCCCATAGAGCTGTAATGATAGGATCTATCGCAAAAGGCGATACCATAATCGAGAATTTTCTCCGCAGCGACGATTGCTACCATACGATCGATTGCTTCAAGAAAATGGGTATCGAGATCGAGGAAGGTGAACAGATAAAGGTAAAAGGCAAAGGGCTGAACGGACTTCGGGAGCCTCACGATGTGCTTGATGTCGGAAATTCAGGTACGACAATGAGGCTTCTTATGGGGATCCTTGCCGGCCAAAAATTCCATGCGACGGTAACCGGCGACCAGTCTATCCGCAGAAGGCCTATGGGAAGAGTCGTTGACCCGTTAAAAAGGATGGGGGCTAAGATCCATGGGCGGCAAAAAGATACGCTTGCTCCTCTTACGATATTCGGCGGTAAGCTTAATCCTATAAATTATGAGCTTCCTGTTGCTTCCGCTCAGGTTAAATCCGCTATACTTTTTGCCGGCCTTTATGCGAGTGGCCCTACAACTGTTATAGAAAAGAAGATAAGCAGGGATCACACAGAAAGAATGTTGGAGCATTTTGGAGCAAAAATAGAGCGCGAGGACGGAAAAATAACCGTGAAGGAACGCTCGGACCTGGCGGCCCAGACCATCTCAGTCCCAGGCGATATATCTTCTGCGGCATTTCTTATTGTAGCCGCCTGCATAACCCCTAACTCCAAGATCCTGATCAGAAATGTCGGAGTTAATCCAGGAAGGATAGGTATTATCGAGATACTACACAGAATGGACGCAAATATTGAAGTGATAAATGAACGGATGATCTCAAATGAACCTGTTGCCGATATCTCTGTCAGATCGAGCGAGCTGCGGCCGATAACGATCGACGGGGATATAGTCCCAAAGATAATCGATGAGATACCCATTATTGCTCTTGCCGCCTCGCAAGCAAAGGGCGAAACTACCATCAGAGGGGCGGAAGAACTGAGATTCAAGGAAAGTGACAGGATAAAGACAATGGTAAAAGAACTTAAGCGTTTAGGCGTGGATGTTGATGAGCTGCGCGATGGAATGAAGATCAGGGGAAAGGCGAAATTGAAAAGCTGTATTTGCCAGTCTTACGGCGACCATAGGATAGCTATGGTAGGGGCTGTTGCGGGATTGATCGCTTCCGGCGGCACTACTGTTGAAAAGACAGAGTGCATTGAAACTTCCTTCCCTGAATTCCCCTCCTTTATTAACAAATTAGCAAAAAAGGAATGCATAGAAGTACTGCCGCTTAACTAATATG
Source organism: Candidatus Margulisiibacteriota bacterium (assembly GCA_042577445.1). Classification (GTDB taxonomy): domain Bacteria; phylum Margulisbacteria; class WOR-1; order CAVSGV01; family JBHPDX01; genus JBHPDX01. The sequence goes on from JBHPDX010000025.1 coordinate 11,750, forward strand.
AGTGATCCCAGAATAATAATCTTAGATGATGTATCAATATCAAAAATAGCTGCCGGAGAAGTGGTGGAGCGCCCTGCTTCGGTGGTCAAAGAACTTATAGAGAACTCAATAGATGCAGGCGCTGTCAAGATAACTGTTGAAGTAAAGAACGGCGGCAGAGACATTATACGGGTGACGGATAACGGCTGCGGCATGACAATGGAGGAGGCAAAACTCTCTTTTGAACGCCATTCCACGAGCAAGATCTCAACTTCGGACGACCTCTTTTCCATAACTACTCTTGGTTTTCGCGGTGAAGCATTACCCAGCATCGCCTCTGTTGCAAGATTCGAAATTATTACAAAAGCTAAGAATTCTGATGGTTCCGCGGGCACAAAGATAGTTGCAAGCGGCGGCAAGCTGGGGAAAGCGGAGGATCTCGGCTGTCCCGAAGGTACGACCGTAACCGTGGAAAAGCTCTTCTTTAATACTCCGGTGCGGCTCAAATTCATGAAAAGTCCCAATACGGAACTCGGACATATAATAAATATCGTGTCAAAATTCATTTTGTCGAACCCTCTTATTTCTTTCCGGCTTGTTAGCGACAGCGGCGAGGTGCTTTCGTCCCCGGGCAGTGGAAAGCTTGTTGACGCCATTGCTTCTGTGTACGGCGTGGACATGGTGGATACGCTGGTTGAGGTCAAGAAAGACGGAGATTCAAAGGTGCCGGTGTGGGGCTATGTTAGCCAGCCTGTCATATCAAAATCGGATCGGGGAGGGGAATCGTTCTTTGTTAACGGCAGGTATGTCCGGAACGCATTGTTATCCCGCGCGCTTGAGGATTCTTATCGCAATATTATCCCGAATGGACGATATCCCGTTGCTGTTATTTTTATTAATATCGATCCCAAAAGGATAGATGTTAATGTCCATCCGACAAAAAGAGAGATAAAATTTGAAAGACCAAGTGATGCCATGGATGTGGTGAGAAAGTCTGTCTCCCGGGCATTATCCGATGTTGTATCTTCCGATACCGCTTTAGCCGGATTTGATATAGATAAGGCCGGAATTCCTTTTCAAGGCGATAGACTGGACATGTTCGGTACATTGCCTCAAGCAACCTCTGTTGGAGCCCAGGCCGTACCTCAAGCTGAACATGGGTTTTCCGCGCTTACGCAGATCGCGGATACATATATAGTGGCCGTCAAGGACAATGAGCTGATACTCATTGATCAGCATGCAGCGCATGAAAGGATACTTTACGAAAAGCTGAAGGCAAAGAACATCTCGGGATCCCAAAAGCTTCTTATTAATTTGACCGTTGAGCTTCAGCCTTCCGAACTTTCCATATTAAAGGATAATCTGGACTATGTTTCTGAGCTGGGATTTGAACTTGAGCCTTTTGGCAAGAATACATTTATGGTGAGAGCTGTGCCGTCGGTCCTTGAATATAACCAGGCAAAAGAAGCGATCGAAGATATTTTGTCTGACTTTGCTGATACGTTCAAAATAAAAGATGTCGTAAAGCGCAAAGAAGAGGGCCTTAAGATGCTTGCCTGCAAAGGTGCTGTGAAGGCGGGGGATAGTTTAACTTTTGATGAAATGAACAATCTGATAAGGGATCTTTATAAGACGGAGTTCGGAGCTACTTGTCCTCATGGGAGGCCAACTACTTTTAAGTTCAACAAGGGCGACCTTGAAAAAATGTTCAAGCGAAAATAATTCATTATTTGACATAACTCATACTTCTCTGCTACTATCTTTCAAGTTTATCTGATGTTGGAGAAAAAATGTCAAAAAATCTGGTTATAGTTGAATCACCCGCAAAAGCAAAGACGCTTAAGAAGTTCTTAGGTAAAGACTTTGACGTCAAAGCCTGTGGCGGGCATATAAGAGATCTCCCCCCTAAGACCCTCGGGGTCGACCTAAAGAATAACTTTGAACCCAAGTACCAGACGATCAAAGGAAAGACTAAGATATTGAAGCCGCTTAAGATCGCGGCAAAGAAAGCTGAAGTTGTCTTCCTGGCTCCTGATCCTGACCGTGAGGGTGAGGCGATAGCCTGGCATCTTTCACATATATTCAAAGGCGCCAATATGAAGCGGATCGAGTTCCACGAGATAACCAAAAAAGCAGTACAGGATGCGGTAAAGAACCCAAGGGATATTGATATGAAGCGTGTTGATGCGCAGCAGGCACGCAGGATCCTGGACCGCCTTGTGGGCTATAAATTATCACCCCTTCTCTGGAAAAAGATAAGAAAAGGCCTGTCTGCAGGCAGAGTGCAGTCTGTCGCTGTGGAGCTTATATGTGAAAGAGAAAAACTGATAAAGGCTTTCAATGCGGTAGAATACTGGTCTGTTACCGCAAGCCTTGCACCTGACGGCGATGAAGAAAAGTTCACAGCCAAGCTTTTCCAGAAGGCAGGAGAAAAAGTGCAGATCGGCAGCAAGGAAGAAGTTGACATTATACTTGCTGAGCTGGATGGCAAGACATATTCTATCCCCAAGATAGTCAGGAAAGAGCAGAACAGGCATCCTTCGCCTCCTTTTATCACATCAACTTTGCAGCAGGAAGCATCCAGAAAACTGGGTTATTCCGCCAAGAAGACAATGGTCATCGCCCAGCAGCTTTATGAAGGCGTTGAGGTTAAAGATGAAGGTTCAGTCGGCCTTATCACTTATATGAGAACCGATTCCGTGAGGATCGCAAAAGAGGCCCAGGATGAAGTCAACGATATGGTAAAGCAGGATTTCGGCCCTTCATATATCCCTTCAGAACCAAGGGTCTATAAAACGAAGAAGCAGGCGCAGGATGCTCACGAAGCAATAAGGCCGACCTCTGTACTGAGAAAACCGGATGCAATAAAGGACGATCTAAGTTCGGATCAGTTCAAGGTCTATCAGCTTATTTGGAACAGGTTCGTTTCTTCACAGATGTCGTCAGCGGTGCTGGATAAGACCCAGGTTGATATCTCAGCGGGTGATTATACTTTCCGCGCCAACGGCTCAGTGGTCAAATTCGATGGTTTTATGAGGATATATCTTGAAAGCGAAGATGTAGAAGAAGAGAAAGAGGGAATACTACCCCCGCTTTCAGAGGGTCAAGCTTTAAGATTGCTTTCCATCGATCCCAAGCAGCATTTTACAGAACCTCCTCCGCGCTACACGGAAGCATCCCTTATCAAGGAGCTTGAGCAAAAAGGCATAGGGAGGCCGTCGACATATGCTCCTATTATGTCCACAGTTGTGGATAGAGGCTATGTGATCAGGGACGGCAAGAGGCTTACCCCGACAGAACTTGGCATTCTTATTACCGATCAGCTGCTTAAACATTTTCCGGTAATAATGGATTATGAATTTACCGCCCGCATGGAAAATGATCTGGATAGGATACTCGAAGGAGAGATTGACTGGGTCTCTGTCGTAAAAGAATTCTATGTCCCGTTCGAGGAGAGGCTACAAAAAGCTCATGTGGAAATGGAGAAGCTCAAAAAAGAGATAATGACGAAGGAAAAGTGTGAAAAGTGCGGCAAGCCCATGCTTATCCGCTCGGGGCGATACGGTGATTTCATGGCCTGTTCCGGGTATCCTGAGTGCAAGACCACAAAGCCGCTTCCTTCAGAAGACGGGAAGAAGATCGAGGAAAAGTGTGAAAAATGCGGAAAGCCCATGGTGGAAAAGCGCAGCCGCTTCGGGAGTTTCCTTGCCTGTTCCGGGTATCCGGATTGTAAAAATATTAAATCAATATTAAAGCCCATAGGGATCAAGTGTCCTGAATGCGGCGGAGATATTGTCCAGAGAAAGACAAAGCGAGGCAAGATATTCTTTGGATGCGGCAACTATCCTAAGTGCAACTTCGCTGCCTGGGACAAACCGCTGGAGGAAAAATGTCCTAAATGCGGCGGCCTGCTGGTCGAAAAGAAGACAAAAAAACACACTTCAAAAAAATGCCTGAATAAAGAATGCGACTTTGAGGAAAAACAAGAGAACGTATAATCCTTGACCCCACTCTCCTTATAATATAGAATTCAATGTTATGTTTTCAAGATTAAAATCATTATTTCTGCACAATTTGCTTTTAAAGCTATTTTCGTTGATACTTGCCATAATACTATGGTTTACAGCAAGGGGATTCGTAGGCAGATAACAGACCAAGCTGATAAACATGTCTTGAATAGGCCCAAGGGCAACTGAACCTTGGGTTATGGTTTTTATAGGGAATCTTATGAAAATAGTAAAAAACATCAAGGAAATGCAGGCCCTCTCAAAAGGCGCTCACCGTAAGGGGAAGGCCATAGGACTTGTGCCTACAATGGGCTTTCTTCATGAGGGTCATTTATCCCTTGTGAGAGAAGCAGAGCGTCGATGCGATCTCCTCGTAGTGAGCATATTCGTGAATCCTACCCAGTTCGGCCCAGGAGAAGACTTCAAAAAATACCCGCGCAACCTTAAAAGGGACATAAAACTGCTTTCTAAGTACGGTGTAGATGTTGTCTTTTGCCCGACGGCTCAGCAAGTCTACCCGGAAGGGCATAAAACTTATGTTGAAGTGAAGGATCTGCCGGAAAAACTGTGCGGAAAGTCCCGTCCGGGACACTTTAGAGGAGTAACGACCGTGGTACATAAGCTTTTTAATGCTGTAATGCCGGATACGGCTTTTTTTGGGGAGAAAGATTTTCAGCAGCAGGTCATAATCAAAAAAATGGTCAAAGATGTGGATATGGGCGTGGAAGTAGTGGCACTGCCAACCGTAAAGGAAGCCGATGGATTAGCTATGAGTTCGAGAAATACGTATCTGACACCAAGGCAAAGAAATGAGGCAGCAGTTCTTTATAGGTCTTTGAAGTTCGCGAAAGTGCTTGTGCGTTCCGGCCAGACCAGCGCCAAAAAGATAAAGCAGGCTATGAAAAAAATGATAAGAACAAAACCGCTGGTCAAGATCGATTATGTTTCCATATGTGATCCTGAAACGTTTGACGAAGTAAATAAAATAAAAGAGCGCACATTGATCGCTCTGGCAGCGTTTGTCGGCAGGACCCGTTTGATCGACAATATCGTAGTTTCTCCGAGGAGAAGATCTTGAGAAAAGGTTTCACTTTAATTGAGATGTTGGTTATTGTCCTGATAATCGGAGCTCTGTCCGGGCTGGCTTATTTCGGGTTTACTTCTATTCGCGGTTCTTTGGATGTTAATTATTCCGCAAAACAGATAGTTCTGGATATGCGGCTTACCCAGGACCTCGCAAAAACGCTTCGCTATCCCCATCAGATCGAATTCCCGAAAGGATCGAATGAATACCGGGTCATTGATCTGGAGGATGATCGAATAGTAAAACAGGTGCGGCTGGGAAGTGCGATCAGGTTTAGCGGTAAGGAGATATTTATTTTTTCTTCCTCCGGCAACCCTGTAGTTGGAGGAAGCGGGACTTTAGTAATATCTAATTCGAAGGGACGCTCCCGAGAGGTCATAGTTTCTTCGATAGGGAGGATACGTGTTGAGTAAAGGCTTCACATTGATAGAAGTTTTGATCGCTTCGTTGATCCTTGTACTATTCTCTTCTTTTATGTTTTATATGGTCGGCTCTTCCCTGCGCAATGTAGAATCATCAAATGAATACCTTAAAGCTGTATTGAGGGCTTCCAGTGTTCTGGAGGATGTTAGAAAAGCGGCATTTACCGATACGGAAGATCTTTATGATGATGGATTTGATGAAGGTAAAGGAAGGGTTGTGAGGGAGCTGCGAGGCGCGGATATATATGAGATAAGCGTTGAGTATGATTGGAGAGAGAGCCGCCGTCCCATAAATCTAATGACATTAAGATCGAGGTACCAATGGTGAATTCGAGATCCAGAGGATTTACTTTGATCGAGCTTCTGGTCGCCATTTCTGTGGCGTCGATCCTGCTTGTTTATGTCTTCTATGTATTTTCTGCCGGCTTAAGGGTTTATGATAAGCTGTCCGACCGTGTAAGAGGCGTGGAGAAGGCTGTATTTATTGTTGATAAGATCACGGATGATGTTATGCGATCAAAAGCCGTGTTGCCGCCTATTGAAAAAGGCGAACTTGTACTTTCTTACAGCGATGAGGATATTGTTTATAGCTACAAGGACGGGAAGGTCAGGCGGCAGAAAGGTGGTTCCGCAAGCTACCTGACCGTCCCGGGCGACGTTCAAAGCTTGGAATTTGTGCATCCAGACGAAGGTGTGATAGTGATACTTAAGACATCTGCGGACGAATATGTATTTTTGGTCTACCCGAGGAATTCGTAATGAAAAGCCGCGGCTCCATATTGATCGTTACGCTCTTGATCCTGTCGATACTGCTTTCTACCTGTGTGGTGGTCATAAAAGTTGTTGGCTCGGGGGCTAGGATAGCAGGAATGGAATTCGAGCGCAAAGTTGCTTTCTATCTTGCGGAGGCTGGATTTGAAAGAGCAAAGGTGATAATGTCCAGTAACGCCAACTGGTTCACGGATATGCCTCATAGCCCGTCCAATGATATGGTGTGGTTGATGGGCGAGGCCGAGGGGCACAGAGAGGATCTGGGATCCGGGAATTTTAAGATCGTGAAGGAAAGCGGAAAGAACATCCTGTACTGTATCGGCTATTTTAATGGTTCCGGCAGAAAGCCTGCGGTTGCCGTTCTTAAGGTGGACTATCAGCCCGCTCCCTTTAAGCAGTTAAATTGGGAGATACTGTAAGGGTTTATTTATTAACTCATATCATTTATAATCAGCATATGTTTTTAGACGAAAGGGAAATGTAGATGCTTTCTATAATCGTCCCGACTTATAATGAAAGAAAAAACATTGAAGAGCTTACCAAGCGGGTATTTAATACTTTAAAACCTCATTATGTTAGCTATGAACTTATAATTGTGGACGACAATTCCCCTGACGGCACGGCCGTCTTTGCCGAGAGCTTAAAATCTAAATACGATATCAAAGTTATAAGCCGTCCGGAAAAAATAAGCCTTGCTTCGGCGGTCATTAGCGGTTTCAAGGCCGCCAGCGGCAACATCTTTTGTGTTATTGATGCCGACCTGAGCCATCCTCCCGAAGCCCTGTTCGAAATGTACAAGATGATCGATAAGGAAGGAGCCGATGTCGTTGTGGGAAGCCGTCTTGTATCCGGCGGCGGAGCGCAGAAGTGGCCTTGGTACAGGAAGATCGTGTCGATGGTAGCGCAGTCATTTGCAAGACCCTTAACAAAAGTAAAAGACAACACATCCGGTTTTTTTATGCTGAAAAAAGAGGTCGTTGACGGCGTCAAACTTAATCCAATAGGATTCAAGATACTACTTGAGGTCCTTGCAAAAGGAAATTATGATAAGGCCGTAGAATACCCAATTATTTTTGCCGACAGGGAAGGCGGTAAAAGTAAATTAGGGGTGAGGCAGGTCTTTGAGTACTTAAAGCAGCTCGGCCTGATATATCTGGATGCATTTAAAAAAAGGAGGGAAAAGTGATATATCTGAATGACCTGGAGATAGCCTCGGTAAAAAAGAAAAGCG
>JBHPDX010000026.1:0-19170 GCA_042577445.1 Candidatus Margulisiibacteriota bacterium
ATATTAGCAAGATCAGCAATAAGAATACCTTTGTCATTAGTTTCATGGAATACTCCTTTCAAAATGGTACTTCATCGTATCTTATCAAATTTCCGCTTTATTATCAATCAGGTAGCGTAACAGCATTCCCTTGTGGTTCAAGGGAAAGCTAGAATATTCTCCAGTCGGCTTCTTTGTCGACATTGAACCATATCAGAGCCGATATCTTTTTATGGTCATTTTTCAGTGATTTAAAGGCGTCATTTATCCATTCATTCCTATCTCCGCCCTTTTTTGCACAGCTGAATTCTCCTATGATGATCTTATTTCCCGGGAAGTGCTTTAGAGTATAGCTATATGGTATTCCGAAGATATGTTCAAAGGGTTTCCATTTGAGTCCCCATATGCCTTCCGCATTGTACCCGTCGATCCCGATTATCACCCTTTTGTCTTTCTTAAGCTGCCTCGGGAAGTATTCGGCATAATCAAAAGGATAATTGTTAACACAGAATACCCAGCGTACATTCTTTACTTTCAGCTTCCTGAATATAATGTATATATGTAATAGGGCTTTTTTGTATTGTCTGCTTTTCCCCGCCCAGTGATACCAAAAGCCGTTCATCTCATGTCCGAACGACAGCCATATCTGTTTTTTGAAGCTTTTTGCATCTCTGGCCCACTTTTCAATATATATATCGAACTCGCCTCCCGCGATCTTTTCCAGGGGGTAGTCATTTATCATTTTATTCGGGACCGTTGTCCATGTGGCCGGTTCCCATTTTATGAACGGTATGCTTTTGTTCTTTGATATGAAACGGCAAAGTTTTGCCGGAAAAGGCTCCATCTTCTTTTTCCATTTGGTTCCCCAGGGGCGGAAAATGAGCACTATAGGAATATGGAAGCCTAACTTTTTCTGAAGGGGCCTCAATGTTATGCCAGGATTAGGTGTGTAAACCCCGAACGATAGCGCCTTTTTTAAATGCTTTTTGATCATATTTTATAATATTACCTAAAGTAGCATGAAAAATCAAAATATTCATTCTTTTTCCCCCCTCTTTTCTTCTTGAAAAGGACGCCTAAGTATTGTATAGTTTTTTCCTGATGTCAAAATGATCGCTCGATCGAGGTAATTTATGGCGAAAAAGATGGGTCTCTGGAAAAAGATCAAAAAATACAGGTTCGCATATTACTTTTTAGCTCCTACCGCTATTGCGATGTTCTTTCTGCACCTTCTGCCGGTAGCGCAGGGTATTTATATGTCTTTCCTCAAATTGAATCAATTTACCATCGGCAGATACCTACTTGCTCCCTTTGTGTGGTTCGACAACTATTATGAGGTTTTACTCAACCCTGTCAGCCCCATTAGGCTCGGCCTCTTCGAAGCGGTCAGGAATACCGTGATCTATACCACGGTGGTTACGTTCGGTACGCTTTGGATCGGCCTTATAGTCGCGCTTATGGTTAACAGAAGATTTAGGGGCAGAGGGCTTATCCGGACCCTTTTTCTTTTTCCATGGATCGTCCCGACATATGTTACGGGTCTTCTTTGGGGGTTTATGTGGCAGAGAGGGATCGGTATAATAAACGTTCTGCTTGTCGATGTTTTCCACCTTCTTCCCACGAAACCCTTCTGGCTCCTTGGGCCCAACACTTTATGGGCGATAATGATCCCGACGATATGGCGCTACTGGCCTCTTTCCATGCTTATGCTTCTTGCGGGGCTTCAGTCCATACCGGAAGAACTTTACGAGGCGGCGGATATTGACGGGGCAACGCCATGGAGAAAATTCTGGATGATCACATTCCCTCTAATTAAACCTGTCTGGGCGATATTGATACTTTTCGGACTGATCTATAATACTTATTCATTTAACATTGTCATCATGATGTTCGGGTTTGGGGCCGGGTTTCCGGGTGAGTGGGGAGATCTTATGATGACCAATATCTTCAGGAACACCTTCCAGAGATGGAGTTTCGGCATGGGATCGGCCACCTCTGTTATCCTGTTGATAGTGATGATCATTATAGTCAATATCTGGTTCAGGTACTTTAAGAAGGCGGAGGAAGCGGCGGGATGAAGATACAGCTTTCACATTACACAAAGCAGAGGGTCATTAAGCGCATTGTCGATGTGATAATGATCGCCTTTCTTATAGTTACGCTTTTTCCAATAGGCTGGATGGTTTACTCCTCCTTTAAAGATAATACCGATATCTTGAGCGGTAGGATACTTTTATCCCGCGCTGACAATGCCGGCGTGGAACTTTCAGGAGACAAGGAATTCATCTATGTTTGTACTGCGGATGGAGCGATCAATAAGATAGACAAAAAATCAAAGAAGATCGTAAAACACAACTCAATTAAATCAATGGCTACGTCATTTGTAGTTGGGGATGACTATATCTGGGTCGTAACCGGAGATAAAGGGCTGTCAAAGTTCAGTAAAAAAGACCTAAAAAAGATCGAAACCTTTTCTTATCCCGCAAAAAACATGAATATAAGCAAGATTGCTTCAAGCGTTGTGGTAAAAGAAGGGGATAAGCTGTTGGTAAGCTTGGAATTAAAAGGCTTTGAAAAGGTGATGGAGTTTGACACGTCTTCGTCAAAATTCACCAGGATCATCGATATCGATAGCCGGATGAGCCCTTTTCAGGTGTTGTCCATGAAAAAGCACGGGAATAAGCTTTTGATCGGCGGCAATAAAGGGCTTCTGGTGCTTGACCTGGCCAGAGAAAAGATCGTTTCAGCTTTTCCTATCAGAATTAACAATACAATTGCAAGGATCTGGGATATAACCACCAATAGGGGGCAGATATATTTAGGGACCTCTTTGGGCGCGATCCGTTTTGACCTCAATAACGGAAAGATATTGCAAGTTCATTCTACTGCGAGCGGCCTTCTTTCAAATCAGGTCGGCAAAACAAAATTCTACAAGAGCTATATACTCTTTGGGACGAATCGCGGGTTGTCGATCTTTGATAGTAACAGCGGGAAAGTGCATAATTTTGAAAAGCTTTTCAAGCCTGTATCAAAAGGTAAAAATATCGAAAAAGGGCTGACTTCCGGAAATGTTCTTTCTCTGCTTGTTGACGGGAACACATTGATACTGGGGACCACGGCAGGAAGATTGTCATATTTTGATCTAAGCAGGAACAGGCCGGCGGACTGGTTTGAACTCCCGGAGGGCCATCTTCTGGTTCGTTGGAGAAATTACGTGGATATGTGGCATAATATCAATTTCGGACTTTACCTCAGGAACTCATTCGTTATTTGCGGCATTACTATGTTGATGGCTATGATCTTTGCGACAACGGCCGCTTATGCTTTTTCCAGGTTCAGGTTCCCTGGCTCGAATGTTGCAAGCAACCTGATACTGGCCACACAAATGATACCTGCGATCATGTACTTGATACCCCTCTATATTATGTTCGTGAAGTTTACGATACTTACCAGTATACCCATGAAAGGGACCTTTTTCGGGATAATCCTGATATATTCCGCTTTCTTTATCCCCTTCAGTATCTGGATACTGAGAGGATTTTTTGCGGCTATACCGGTGGAGCTTGAGGAAGCTGCCAAGATAGACGGCTGTTCTCCGTTCCAGGTATTCTGGTATGTGGTCCTTCCCTTGGCGGTACCTGGTATTGTTGCGACCGGCGTTTATGTGTTCCTGACCGCATGGGATGAGCTTATGTTCGCCTGGGTGCTTACCAATGCCGATACTATGACCATCCCAGTAGGGATCAGGTTGTTCGTAGGTAATTACCAGAACAGGTTTGACCTGATGATGGCGGCGGCGACCGTGGCCACAATACCTGTCATTGTCCTGTTCTTTATGTTGCAGAAATATATAGTAAAAGGACTTACTGCTGGAGCGGTAAAAGGATAAAATATGCGAGACTTAATGATACGAAAGGAGCGAGAAATGAACAGGTTTTTTGTTGTTTTACTGATAGCCGTTTCGATCCTAGTGCTGGGTTTTAGCTTTCCTGCAAGCACTGAAGAAGCGGTCTCTGAAGTGACAGCCGTTTCCACCGGAGAAGGCTGTTACCTTGGCGTATTCCGTGAGGGTGCGCCGGCGAACATGGGATTCATAGAGAGCTTTGAAAGGGTCTATGAGAAAAAGCCTGCAATGGTAATGTGGTACCTCGATTATACTTATGATTTCCCGGCCGCTGACTGCGAAAAAGTAGATGCTTCCGGGGCGGTCCCTCACATTGTCTGGGAGGCATGGATATGGGGAGAGGAAGACAAGATAAAACTCGATAACATACTGAACGGTGAATATGATGACTATATAAAAAGATGGGCAAAGGATGCAGCGAAATACGGCAAGCCTGTATTTGTCAGATGGGGACATGAATTCAACATCAGAAAGTATCCGTGGGGGATCGTTAATAACGGCAAGGATCCGGAAAAATATATCAAGGCATACAGGCATGTTCACGATCTTTTTACGAAAGAAGGCGCGGATAACGTAAAATGGGTATGGTGTTTTAATAATTATCCTGAGCCGGATAATATTTGGAACGAATGGGATAAGTCATATCCCGGAGATAAGTATGTTGACTGGATCGGGATCGATGGATACAACTGGGGTTCTACTCAAACCTGGAGCGGGTGGGAAACTTTCCAGGTGCTTTTTAGGAATCAGGTGAGATCCGCTTCTAAAAAATATCCAAGCAAGCCCATTATGATCGCCGAGTTCGGTTCGGCAGAGGATGAAAAAGATGCTATGGCAAAGGCAAAGTGGGTAAAGGCTATCCCCAGTACACTGAAAGTATCGATGCCGCAGGTAAAGGCGATCGTGTTCTTCGATCTACGCAAGGAATGCGACTGGAGATTGAACTCCTGCAAGAATACTGAAAATGCTTACAGGCAGGTCATGAAGGACCCTTATTTCCTGAGCGATGCCAAAGGGCTTGTTGACCTGAAAATGGAACCGAAATCCTTTGCCAGGAAGACAGCGGTGGCTAAAAAAGCAAAAACACCTGTAAATATTGACGGTAGCTTGGCGGATTGGAATGGTGCAGAACCCCTTATTTTGTCCGGCAGGGAATTTTTCAAGGAAGGATATTCCTGGAGCGGAGATAGGGATATAAGCGGTAAAATATACCTAATGTGGGATAACGAGAATCTTTATGTTGCTGCAGACGTGACAGATAATATGCCTTTCTCTAATAGCAATAAGAATGGGGATATCTGGAACGGTGATGCCATTGAGATCATGATCAGCACGGACCCTGATCTTTCTCCGGACAGAGAATATTTATCGAATAAGGACTTTCAAATAGGCTTAAGTCCTGGTGACGGCAGAATGAACCGTCCGTCGATATGGATCTGGCAAAAAAGGAGATCTCCAAAGGGCGGAGAGATAAAGGCTATCAGGAAAGTCGACCCTTCAGGATATATCCTTGAAGCCAAGATACCATGGGCGGATCTGGGCACGTTCAGGCCGGTGCGGAAAAATAAAATAGGGTTTGAAGTGGCCCTTGATGATTCCGATGTAAAGTTCCAGCGTGAAGCCCAGCTGATCTGGAACGGGGATTTTTACTTCTATAAGGACCCCAGCGTGTGGGGGGTATTGGAGTTTAAATAGGCCTCATATAAGCGCAAACCCACGGTTGACAAGCGATACCCGTGGTGATAAAATGCATGCATTCTTTTTAAGGAGGAAAATATATGAAAAAGCTTATTGTTCTTGCAGTATCTTTGATCCTTGTTTTTGCCTGTGGTTTTGCAGGTCCTGCACCCGAAAAATCATCAAATACAGGCGCCGATAGCGGCATGTATATGATAGATGATTTCGAGGACGGGAACTACACTTCAAACCCCGAGTGGTGGAAGTTCGATAACGTGAACCCGAACGTTGTCAGCAATGATGATTACCAAAAAGGGGATCCGATATCCCTCGAACAGATCAAGAAATACTCTCTAAATATTACAGGGAACGCCTCCGATTGGTTTGCAGGAGGAATGGGCACATATATTGCCAGAAGGGGAATTGATCTATCGAAGTATAATACTTTTATGATGGATGTTTACGGCAACGGCGCAGGATCAGGCACCTTAAAAATTGAGATCAACGATGATGACAACGGCAACTGGCAGATCGAGCAGGACCCAAATGCGAACTTCGCTAACATATATGATGACAAGTTCAGCTACAGCTTGATAATTGACTGGAGCGGCTGGAAAAGGGTTAAGATCCCGGTATCCGATTTCATCGACGAGAATCCGGGTGTTGGCGACGACATCTGGGATCCCGAGCAGATCGGCGGTTCCGGTGGAATGGTCCAGCTTCAGCTGGTGTGCATCGGCTCAAAGAAGATCGGGGTCCTAAAGTTTAATGTGGACAATATCTCATTGACCGTTGAAAAGTAATGTCCCAGTTAAGGACTAAATTTCTAAAGCGCCTAATATTCATTTTATTAGGCGCTTTTTTGTTCTCCACCCCATGTTTCGCGACACTCCTGATCGATTCCATAGATCCTGCGAGCGACATCCAAGCAAGCGGTTCTCCCGGAGATTGGGTGAACATTAGTTCTTCAAACCAGTTAAAATGTGAATCTGGTCAAGGGCATTATTATATAAGAATTAGGGCCTTAGGCAATTTTACATCTTCTGGCAATTTTATTCCTGCGGAGCAATTAAAATGGATGAACACCTGGGTTGGTTTTTATGATAATACAACGGGAGAAACTGTTAATGGACAAGGCACTAAATATAATTACTTGGGGCAAAAGGATTTTAACACATCCTATTTATATCCGGATTCGTATGTATATTTAACCACAAGCTATGAGGGCCAAGACATTCCCCCTGGCCCCAACAATCCTCAGGGCCAGGTGCAGACGGAATTCAAATATTTTTTAGATATTCCACCTACCCAGCCTATCGGAACATATATCGGGCAGATCGAATATTCAATGATCGACGTTGCTTTTCCTGCTATAACGGATACTATAACGGTCAATGTTAGTATTGAGGTTACCGCTGTTTTTGAGCTTAAAATTGACCGTAGCACGATCGACTTTGAGGAGATGCTCCCTGGCCACGAAAAAGCAAATATTCCTGTTGAGGGAATAATCGCCACAGTAAAGACAAGCACCGGAAATCCATGGTATCTTAAGATCTCTAATGATACACCTCTTACGTCCGGCCCGAACATAATCCCGAACAAATACTTTAAATGGTACGGCTGGTCTGACGGTACAGGAAGATGGAACGGAACAGGAGAAAACTCCCTGTCGCTTATGCCGGAACTGGCTTATTCTTCCGGGGCGGGAGAGGGAACTAATACACCTGACGGGACAAATAACCATTTTAAATTCAAACTTAAGATCCCGCCGAGGCAAAAGTCCGGCAAATACATCTCAAGGGTCAGGCTGACATTAACGGAGTAATGTATCATGAGAAGTAAAGTTTTAATAATATCCATATTTTTTATGCTTATTTTAAGCCAGAGCTCTTTTGCGCTGGGCCAAAGATATACAGGAACAATAACCGCAGTGGTTTATGTTAAAGGGCTTTTCCAGCTGTCCATGAACAGTGATGTGATAGATTTCGCTAAAGCTGCCCCCGGCAAAACTGCCGACAGTGATCATGAGGTTGCCGTTATATCAAGGTCTACCGGCACCGATAATTGGTATATACAGGTATCCAGCGACAGGCCTCTTACTTCCGGAGCGAACGTTATCCCGAATAAATACTTTACCTGGGGCGGCGATACAAAAGGGAGAGGGGTATGGCATGGCGGGAAGTATGCGCCGTTAAACAGTGAATCCAAGGTTGCCTACAGATCTTCAGAGGATGAGATCAACAATCTGCCTGACGGGACCCAGAACGATTTTAGTTTCAGGCTGTTCATTCCAGAAGATCAGCCGGGCGGTGAGTATACCTGTACAGTCATGTTCACCATGACAGAATAGGAGTTCATATGAGAAAAAGAATACTGACAGCTTTATTGATCATGTTCGTTGTTTCTTCACCGGCCTTTGCCATGGGCTTTCCCGGGCCACAGGACCCAAACCGGCCCGAAGAAGTTGATGATACCAAAGTTGACGCAACAAATTACCCGTTTTCCATCAGCATCGATAAACCCAGCATCGATCTTATAACCGAGCCGGGCAGCACGAATAACGGGGAGATAGCAGTTGAAAATAACGGAACAAAACCTTTACTAATCCGTGTTTATGCGGCGGACTGGATCTATAGTGAGGATGGCAGCAAAACATTCCATAAAGCCGGTTCAACTAAGCATTCATGCGCCGGCTGGATGCATTTAAATCCCAAAGAATTATTATTGGAGCCTCTCGGCACGGAAGATATTAAATATATCATGACAACGCCCAAGGACGCTTCCGGCAGCCATGTGGCAGTGATCTTCTTTGAGGGCATTTTTGAGGAGCAGGACGGCATAGCTTTAGGCGGACGCATAGGCTCTATAGTCTATCAGGAGACAAAAGGGAAAAGCACGAGGTCAGGGGAGATAAAGAAGCTTAATGTAGAGAGCGGCACGGGAAAGGCGAAAAATTTTCAGGTAACATTCAAAAACACAGGGAATTGTTATACCAATGTAATGCCGCAGGTAGAGATATATTCGCAGAACGGCCAGAAAATGGAAGGATTTGCCATGCCCATGCTGAAGACATTGCCTAATGATGAAGTTGTAATTGAAGAGGAGTATTTATTAAGTGAAAAAGGCGACTATAAAGCCGTTGTAACGATAGATCTGGGTGATAAAACCCTCAAAAAGGCTGCTGATTTTTCCCTCTAAAACCTTTTAAAAAAGTAAAATCCACGCTCAAATCTGTCGATATATATATAGAAGGGGGAATTCTTAAAATCAAGCAAAATCATGGCCTTTTACCTATTGGGGAAGGAAAATCCCTATATAGGTGTTTTTGCACTTGGTGATCTTATGCGAAAGACGATCTTAATATTTATATTGTTGCTTGTTGTTTCTTCTGCATGTTTTGCGGCATGGGGAGTGGCTCCTCTTTCGTTCTATTATGCCGGTGGAACCGGTAATGGGTCCTCAGCTTCGATATATTCAGAAAACAGCTGGGATTATGCTTATTCCTATCATGTAATGGGCGCTTCCGGTGACACTATCATGGGAACATTGGATTCCCAGCTCCAGTTTGAAGAAAGGGACGGCTACAATGAAATGGCCTACCTGCATATGGGGATTACCGGCAGAACATATTCATTAACACTTGGCGACAATTATGCCAGATTTTCAGAGCTTACGCTTAACAGTATGGGGTATCAGGGAGCCGGGCTGACGCTGAAGCCTTCCAAGAGTTTTATGTTCACAATGGTTGGCGGATCCCGAGGCAACGGCTACTGGGGAAGAGTGGTTAGGCGCGACACCCGCGCTAAAGAAACTTTCAGCGGTTTCAGGACCACATATTATCCAACGATGGACTTCGGAATTAACGCTACCTATCTGACGATGGGAGAAGGCAACGAACTTATGGCATACGGCGGGCAGTATAGCATGGGAAATATGAATTTCTATGCTGAACACGGCGTTGCCGGGACCGGAAAAGGACTTATTGGGAAAGCTGATTACAACGGCAGGGCATTCCGATTCTCCACAACTTACAGGGATATTGATACGGATTATCAGAATCCGGTGGATTACATAAGCTATGTAGGCAAAAAAGGGAATTATTCGACCTTAAGCTACTCTCCCTTCGATAACCTTTCGATCTCCGGAGGTTTTAATAGTTATACAGATGAACTGGCAATGGATCCAACCTTCAATAACATCGATGTTTCAACGAATGTAAACTACAATTTAACACCATCGACAAAAGTCTATTACTCCAGCTGGATGAATGACAGAAAAGGATATGATAGGGGCGGCGTGGCGGAAGGAAGCTTTATGTTGTTGTCGCAGGCTTTCCACTTTCTTTCCGAGAATACGGTTTATATAAAGGCTCAACCCGGTACTTTCCAGAGTTTATCCAGTTCAGAAGAGTCATATACGGAAGACAGGAATATTGTCGGGATAAATGTTCCTCTGTTCAGTCTAGCCCATCTGAATATTGAAAGTGAGAGCGGCAAAAGAGAAATAACGACTACTGGTACTAAAACGACACCCAGCGCTTTCGAAGTAAGACTTGATATTCCCGAGACCAAGCTTGTATGGGAAGGAACCTCTATGGCGTTCTCATACGATTACCGAAAAGACATTCCAACAGATATTTCTGATGATGAGACAACGACATTATATTATGATGTAACGTTCCGGTATAGGTCAGGCGATGATCTAAGTTTTTACATCACTAAGATCACTGCGGATGTACAGGGGCCGTCGGCGGATAGATCGACCGCAAACCGGAATGACATAAAATTCGGCCTTAAATATGCTTTTACTTCCAATATGTATCTTAAGCCGACCAGCAGTCTTGTGGAAGGATATGTGTTCGAGGACCAGAACGGCAATGGAAGTATGGATTCCGGCGAAAAAGGCATGGCGGGAGTTATGGTCATATCGGGAAGCCATGTGGCTATCACCGACAGCAAAGGGCATTATTATTTGAAAGGGCTGCGTGGATCTGCATCGGCCGGCATTGATTTTTCAACACTGCCTGAAGGGTATATATGTACAACTCCAGGATCATCCCTGGATATTTCCGACGGCAGAGCTGATTTTGGTATCATAAGAACAAATGCATCACCCCGGTTTGCCGATGACCACGGATTTAACATCAGCGGCATCGAATAATAGTTTTTATTCCCCTCGTTTAATCTGATATAATGTTCTTCCTGGAAGGTGAAATATGCATTTGATCGTTGGCCTCGGTAATCCCGGGAAGAAATATGAGGATACCCGCCATAATGTCGGGTTCAAGGTAATCGACAGGCTTTCCAAAGACCTGGATATACCGGTGCTTAAGGAGAAGTGCGGTGCTCTGATGGGTCAGGGCCAGATAGGCGGCGATAAGGTTATGCTGGCAAAGCCCCAGACGTTCATGAACCTTTCGGGCACATCAGTAACTTCGCTTATGCAGTGGTTTAAATTCGATCCTGAAAAGCTGATATTGATCTATGATGATCTGGACCTTGATGTAGGAGATCTAAGGATAAGGCCAAAAGGCAATTCCGGAGGGCATAAGGGTGTTGAGTCCGTTGTCTCTTCGGTTAAAATAACCGGGTTTGCAAGAGTAAGGATAGGGATAGGAAGAACGGGGGTAGACGGCGATAGCGCTGACTACGTTCTGTCGCCTGTTCCTAAAAAAGAGCATGAGGAGATCGACCTGGCGATTGTAAGGGCGGCGGATGCGGTACAGATGATAATAAGTGGCGGGATAGAAGAGGCTATGAATAAATTCAATTCCCGCGCTTAAGTGATACAAGTGGATCTGAACAGTATAACTGAATATTTTGCGAAGACTCCTGAGTTTAGCAAGACCATAGAGAGCTCCAATAATAAGCAGAAGATCACGGTAGGGGGGCTAAATTCAGGTAGCAGGGGTATCTTTTTATCTTCACTGTTCGAAACCTCAAATAAGACCGTTCTTGTTATTACAAGTTCTCTCGCAGAATCAGAGGACCTGATCAAAGACCTTACAGCCTACGTGAAAGAAAAAGACAGTATATTATATTTTCCTTCACTTGATGTTTTCCCGTTCGATGATATTTCCCCGGATAAAGACATACTTAGCCAGAGAATGAACGCTCTTAACGCTCTTCTTACAGGTAAAAAAGTTATTATTGTCGCTCCGATAAGGGCGCTGGCAGAGAGGACCATCCCAAAGGAGGTCTTGGCGAAACATAAGATGTCGATCAAAAAGGGCATGAAGGTGGATCGTGAAGGGCTGCTGAAAAAACTGGTCGAAATGGGCTATTCCAGGCAGGCCATAGTGGGGGAGAAAGGAGAAGTTTCCGTTAGAGGCGGGATCATCGACATTTTTTCGGCGGTTTATGACCAACCTGTAAGAATGGAATTTTTGGGAGAAACTATCGAATCGATCAGGTTCTTTGATCCGGTCAGCCAGGTATCAACGAAGCCGGCCAACGAAGTCAATATCCTGCCTGTCCGTGAGTTCCTGATAACCGAAGACCTGCGCAATGCTGCCAAAAAGCTGGAGAAGAAGGACGAAGGCATCGATAAAATAATAGAGAGTGTCTATTTTGACGGCATTGAATACTACAGCAACATTTTGCATGAGGAATTCACCTCTTTGATCCATTATTTACCCGAGAGTTCTTTTATATTCTTTGATGACCGCCTGCGCATTGAAAATTCATTGAATAAACTGACCAAAGAGTCGGATGAGATCAAAATGAGCGAAATGTTTATCGGCAGGAAGCTTGAGATAACATTGGGCCATTATTTAACTCTTCCGAAAATAGAAAAATTATTCGGAGGAAGGGTTATTTTGGAAAAAGGTATTAATGAAAAGTTGGATCTTGGTTTTAAGGAACCCAAAAGCTTTTACGGTAAACTGGATGATCTCTCGGATTGGGTAAAGCAGAGCTATAAGAGCAGGTCCTTGTTTGTGGTCAGCAAGCAGGCCGGCAGGCTTTCCGAGATATTATCCGATAATGGTATCGACAGCCATAAAGTGGAGGCTGTGCCGACGGACCCAAAGGCGGGCGTCTATG
Organism: Candidatus Margulisiibacteriota bacterium; assembly: GCA_042577445.1. Classification (GTDB taxonomy): domain Bacteria; phylum Margulisbacteria; class WOR-1; order CAVSGV01; family JBHPDX01; genus JBHPDX01. Next base: position 12,604 of record JBHPDX010000026.1, read on the forward strand.
TTCTTTTTGGAGAGGTCAGCGCAGGCTTCAGCTATTCTGATATCACCGTTCTTTCTGATAAGGAGATATTCACCGAGTTAAAGCCCAGGGAAAAGTATCTGTCCAAGCCGAAAGAAGGTGTGTCTTCCAAACTTCTCTCTGAACTGAATATCGGCGACTATGTTGTTCATGTGAATCACGGTGTCGGCGTTTTTAAGGGGCTTGAGACATTACAGATAGACGATGCGACACAGGAATATATAAGCATCGAATATTTACAAGAGGATAAGCTGTATGTGCCGCTCCATCTCATGGGAATGGTCCAGAAATATTCGTCGCTTGGCGAATACAAGCCTAAGATCAACAGGCTCGGAGGTTCGGAGTGGGGCAAAACAAAGACAAAGGCCAAGAAATCTATAAAGGACCTGACCAATGAGCTGGTAGACATCTATTCTGCCAGAAAGCAGTTGAAGGGCTTTAACTTTCCGTCCGACACTCAGTGGCAGGCGGAGCTTGAGCAGTCTTTTGTTTACGAAGAAACCCCGGACCAGGAAAAGACAGTAAGAGAGGTCAAAGGGGATATGCAGTCCTCCCGTCCCATGGATAGGTTGATCTGCGGGGATGTGGGTTACGGCAAAACAGAAGTGGCTATCAGAGCAGCTTTTAAGGCCGCGGCGTCAGGCAAGCAGGTTGCGGTATTGGTCCCTACAACCGTGCTCGCGGAGCAGCACTTCCGCAATTTTTCAAAGAGGTTCGAGTCTTTCCCTCTTGTAGTAGAAATGCTTTCCCGGTTCAGGTCAAAGGCAGAACAGCAATCTATAATTAAGTCGCTGGCTGCCGGAGCCGTTGATGTGGTCATTGGAACGCACAGACTGCTGCAAGATGACATTAAGTTCAAAGATCTGGGGCTTTTGATAGTTGATGAAGAGCAGCGTTTCGGTGTTATGCATAAAGAGAAGATAAAGAAGATCAAGAAGACAGTGGATGTGCTAACGCTTACGGCCACGCCGATACCCAGAACGCTTTATATGTCGCTTTCAGGAGCAAGGGATATGAGCAGGATAAGCACGCCGCCACTGGACAGGTCTCCGATCAGGACATATTTATATGAATGGAACGAAGCTGTTATACGCGAGGCGATACTTCGCGAGCTGGAGCGCGGAGGGCAGATCTATTTTGTCCACAATTTTGTCAGGGACATTGGTAAAGTCGCTGATGTAGTAAAAAGACTTGTTCCTACCGCTCGCGTGGTGGTGGCCCACGGACAGATGAAGGAAAAAGGGCTTGAATCGGTAATGATAGATTTCTTGAACAGAAAATACGATGTGCTGGTGTGCAGCACCATTATTGAGTCCGGGATAGATATACCTTCCGTTAACACCATCATAATAGACCATGCGGAGAGGTTCGGGCTGTCACAGCTCTATCAGCTTCGGGGCAGGGTGGGAAGGTCATCTGTTCGGGCGTATGCCTATCTTATGTACCATAAAGAGCAGGTGCTCTCTGATTCGGCGCTGGAGCGGCTTAAGGCTATACAGGAGTTCACCGCCTTAGGCTCGGGATACAAGCTGGCAATGAGGGATCTGGAGATAAGGGGGGCTGGGAACGTACTGGGGCCGGAGCAGCACGGACACATACTGTCCATCGGTTTTGATCTTTATTGCGACCTTCTGGAGGAATCGGTCAAAGAGATAAAGAAGGTCCCTCAGGAAGAAGGGGAAAGAACATATATCGATCTAAAAATAAATGCGTTCATACCACAGGATTATGTATCAGATGAAAAGCAGAGGATCGCTTTATACAGGAGAATGAACTTCATAAGTTCGTTTGATGAGCTCAATGAGCTGAGGAAGGAGCTTCGTGACCGATTCGGCAAGATACCGCTGGAGTTTGAAAGCTTGATCGAGATAATTGTGCTTAAACTGAAGGCTTCAAAAAAGAAAATAGCTTCCATTGAGGGCGGACCGGCCATGGTTAAAATAGCTTTCAGGGGCCCGTATGATCAGGCAAAGATAAATAAACTGAAATACAGCATGACCGTTTATAACAAAGGCATCAAACTAAATACTGCTCACCTACCCGCTGATAAGTGGTTCAGTGCCGTAAAAGAGATCGTGGAAATCCTCTGACCTCTATTTACTTGCATTATCTTATATGCTAGATTATCAACACTTCACATTTGAAAGGTGTGCGATATTGAGAAAGATATTGATCCTATTTTCTATCTGCTTTGTCATCTGCTTACTGAGCATTCAAGGTTATTCTGCCGTCAAAACGACCGTCATATCCACAGGTGAAGCGGAATGGGCCGCCAAAGTTAACGGGAAATTGATCCCCATGAAGAAATTTGATAAAGCGGTGGAATATTCTGAAAAGCAATGGCTTCAAAAGACAAGCAGTAAATCTATATCAAGCATAGAGGCAAGATCAATAAGGCGCTCTATTCTAGAGGAAATGGTCGAAGAAGAGATAGTTATACAGTGGGCAAGGCGTTCCCGGATAAAAGCGACCGACAAAGATATAAACCAGCAGATCGCCGCCATGAAAAAGAAATTCCCCTCGAATTATGAATTCCACAAATCTCTGGCCATGCGGGGTATGTCGGTGGATGACCTTAAGAAGAACGTGGCCAGGGGATTGATCGTGAATAAGATCATAAAGATCAAGATGAAGGAATCGGTCGTGACGGATGAGGAAGCAAGAAGGTTCTACGAAAGGAATATCGATCTTTATGTTCAGCTGCCTAAGATATATTTGAAGCAGATATTGGTCGGTTCACATGAAAGAGCGTTGAAGATCATTGAGAAGCTAAAAGAAGGAGAGACGTTCGAAGACCTGGCAAAGCGCCTTTCAGAGGATGAGGATTCGCGGGCGGACGGCGGAGAAATCGGGCTTATAGAGAAGGGTATGCTTACTGGGGAAGTTGAAGAAGTTGTGTTCAAGCTGGCCCCGAAAGTGGTCAGTGATGTTATTGAAACGGATAAAGGGTATTATATCTTCATGGTGGAGCAAAGGTTCCCCGGTAAAGAGATCAAATTCAGGGATACTAAAGCGGACATAAAAAGGTTCCTGCTAATGGAAAAGGCCAGGTCCACGTATATGAAAAGGCTGGATGAAGAAAAGCAGAATTCTACGATCATTGTTAATGATAAGCTGAAGTATCTCTTCCTTTAATTCTTCATGAGAAGAAGGACTGCATCTTTCAGAAGGTTCTTGGAGTCATGTTTTTCCGCGTCGAATAAGAAGTCTACTAGTGCCTGCTTGATCTCGCCGAAAGAATAAATACCCCTCTCATTGGCCGACAGATAAGAGCTTCCTTCTTTGTTCTCTTTTTTTGCAAGCTCTCTTCCAAGCTGGCAGGTGACCTTATTTCTCATGTTATCGATCGTGTTCACGTCGCTTATGTGCGCGACCTGTTTGCCTTTATCGAATATTTTCAATCCGTCGCTGTCGATCTTCACTTCTCCCTCGACAACTTTGTCTGATGTCATCTGCATGAGGTATATCATGACGATCCTTTTGGCTATTTCGGGGTTGATCTTGTTGCCTATAACGAACTTCGGCTCGACCCTTACCTGGGTGTGCCTTCCCTTGTAAGAAAGGGTCCTGCCGTAGTCTTTCCAGAATTCTTTTAAGGAGTCCTCAAGTTTAGTGACAGTTCTCTTATCTTCTCCATTAAGAGCAGAAACGAAATCCGGGATCTCGTTCTTTGATATATAAGACTTCTTATTTTTTTCTTCTTTTGACATTTTATGCTTCCCTTCCTTCGATCTCCGCTAACATAAATAATATTCCTTCTGTGGATACTTCAGAAGAATTCACTGCCAACACGCCTTGTTCAGCTGTCGCGTCAGACTGTTTTACTCTGCCTTTCTGGTTCAACTGCTCTATCGTTTTTCCGTTTATCGTCCCGGCATAAGCCTGGGTGGCATTCGCAGGTTTTGACTGTGCGGGAGTTTTTGCTTTAGCTGTTTCGTGTGTTAAATTAACCTCATGAGTTTTTGTGATATTGGCGGATACGTTCCGGATTATTGTTGTGACAGAATTTGAGTCTTGTACTGTAGTTTGCAGTTTATTCGCCAGTTTAGCTGCTGTATCGTAGGGAAGGTTTAAATCGACCAATTGAGTTTTAGAATTTAAAGTGAAAGTCTTGCCCTGTGGGCCGGTAACCTTTATGCTTTCCAAACCTGTTCTATTAAAAAGAAAATTAATATGTTTTTGGGCTGAAGATAATATTGCCTGTAAATTAATGGTATGATTTTGATTTCCGCCAACACCCGTGGAATGTGTGGTAGTACTTGGAATATTTGCATTTGGATTATTATTAACAGGCGAATTCAATTTTATTCCCTCCCAATTGCTTTCATATAGTATATCGTGTTACATAGGGAAAAACTTGCATATAAATTGCGGAAACGAGACCTAATATTTACTGATATAACGCCAAAAATATAAATGCTTGTTATAGTTTTACGTTTACTATATAATTTGCGCTGTTATGCTTAAGAAAAGATCCAAATTCGACGAACTTGTCCTAATAGTAAGAAAGCTTCGCGGGCCGAAAGGCTGTCCATGGGACAGAGTTCAAACCCACGAAACCTTGAAACCCTACATGGTCGAAGAAGTTTATGAGGCTCTGGAAGCGATCGATTCAAAGGACAGCGGTAAACTTGCCGAAGAACTCGGGGATATTCTTTTACATATAGTCATGCATTCCGAGATGGCCCGCGCAAAGAAAAAGTTCAAGATCGACGATGTTATCTCTTCGATCAGCGCAAAGATGATAAGGCGCCACCCGCATGTTTTCTCCAAGAATAAGGTCAAGTCGATAGATGAGGTCTGGCAGAAATGGGAGGAGATAAAGCGGAAAGAGGTCTCCAATTCGAGTGAAAAGCATAAAGGGACGCTTGAGAGCATCCCTCAATCCCTTCCCGCGCTTTACCGTTCCGAAAAAGTCCAGCGGCGGGCCGCGAGGGTTGGGTTCGACTGGGACAGCGTCGCCAATGCGTGGGAAAAGGTCTATGAAGAACAGGAAGAGATCCATGAACTGCTCAAGAAATCGAAAAGACCTAAGTCTATCAAAGCGTTAAAAGAAGAAATAGGCGACCTTCTTTTTGCCATTGTTAATGTTACAAGAAAACTTGATATCGATGCGGAAGAGGCCCTGCAGAACGCGACCTCAAAGTTCATGAGGCGGTTTAAACAGGTGGAGCTTATGGCCAAAAAGAAGGGCAAACATCTGCATAAAATGAAGCTTAAAGAAATGGATAAGTTTTGGGATGAGGTCAAGAAAAAGGAAGGTAAGCAGGGCAGGTTGAAGAAGACTTCCAAATAAGGTAAAATTGCCGGGTTATGCTTTAGGAGATGTAAAATGAAAGACGGCTGGAAAAGTTTATTCATATATTTATTGTTCTTGCTGATAATCGTGTCGCTTTTGGCGCCGTTCTTCAGCAATGCGCCTAAGCCGCAGGAGATCAGCTTCACGGGCTTTTTAAATTCCATTGAAGGGGGACAGATCAAAGAAGTCACGATCGCCGGTGATATCGTCACGGGTAAATTCTCGGACGGCAAAGCTTTCAAGACCAGAGCGCTCAATTATCCCAACCTTATTACAATCCTCCGCGAAAAAGGCGTAAACATAAAGGTTGAGGAACCAAAACAATCCGGCTGGATGTGGGGCCTTGTTATACAACTGCTCCTTCCGATACTTTTCTTTGTCGGATTATGGTGGCTGCTTATACGGCAGGCGCAGTCGACAGGCTCGCAGGCAATGGCATTCGGCAAATCCAAGGCCCGCGCCCTTAAAGGGAAGATCAACATAACTTTTAAAGATGTGGCAGGAGTAGAAGAGGCCAAAGAAGAGCTGCAGGAAATAGTTGAATTCCTGAAAGTTCCCGAAAAATTCAGAAAGCTCGGGGCAAAGATACCAAAAGGGCTTCTCCTTATGGGAGCTCCCGGAACGGGAAAGACCCTTCTTGCGAGAGCGATAGCAGGCGAGGCCGGAGTTCCTTTCTTTTCAATATCCGGTTCAGATTTTGTTGAAATGTTCGTTGGTGTCGGCGCCTCAAGGGTCCGCGACCTGTTCAATCAGGCAAAAAAGAGCACACCATGTATAATTTTTATGGATGAGATCGATGCAGTGGGCAGGCATAGGGGAGCCGGGCTTGGCGGCGGGCATGATGAAAGAGAACAGACGCTGAACCAGCTTCTTGTTGAGATGGACGGATTTGATCCCAACGTCAATATCATTGTTGTCGCTGCTACGAACAGACCAGACATTCTGGATCCCGCTCTTCTTAGGCCGGGAAGATTTGACAGACAGGTAGTTCTTGATAAGCCCGACCTTAACGGCAGAAAGGGTATCCTTAATATACATGTCAAAGGAAAACCGCTTGCAAAGGATGTCGATCTTGATGTTCTGGCAAGAAGAACACCTGGATTCACCGGCGCTGACCTTGAGAACCTTCTAAATGAAGCGGCGATACTTGCCGCGCGTGCGAATAAGAAGCAGGTCACGATGGAAGAGATGGAGGAGTCGATAGACCGCGTCATTGCAGGCCCTCAAAAGAAGAGCAAGGTGATAAACGA
>JBHPDX010000027.1:0-17424 GCA_042577445.1 Candidatus Margulisiibacteriota bacterium
CTCCCGGAAGATTTATGCCCTTATGATTCTTTAATATCCCGCCGTTCACGACTGAACATAAAATTTCAGACTTTTTTACTTTCTTGACCTTTAATTCGATCAGTCCGTCATTTAAAAGTATCCTGTCCCCTTTTTTGACATCTTTCGGCAGGTTTTTATAGCTTGTCGAGATCTTGAATTCACTGCCGAGGATATCTTTTGTCGTTATGGTTATTTCTTTGCCGGCATGAAGTGTTATATAGCTGTTCCTGACGATACCTGTCCTGATCTTTGGGCCCTGCAGGTCGAGCAATATGGCGACCGGGATGTTGAGCTCTTTTTCGACGGAACGCACCAGCGCGATGATCTTTTTACATTCCGGCTGTGTCCAGTGGGACATGTTAAGGCGGACGATGTCGAGTCCCGCAAAAAGGAGTTTCTTGATCACTCTTTTGGAGTTCGATGCAGGCCCTAAGGTACCTATAATTTTGGTTCGTCTCATGATGTCTGGTCCGATTCTATCAGAAAAATTGCCCTCTTTACAATGAAAAACTCTGTTGCTATAATTAGCGCTCACTTTTTTGAAGGGAGTGCGAATTTGCGAAAACCCATAATGGCCGGCAACTGGAAGATGCATAATCTGACCTCCGAATCCGCTTCGCTTGTTAACCAGCTTCGACAGAATGTTTCAGATGTTAAGGATCGAGAGATAATCGTTTTTCCTCCCTTTACGTCGCTTGATATTGTCATAAAAAGCGCTGGTAATTCGAACATTTCCGTAGGGGCCCAGAACCTTTATTTTGAAGAAAAAGGCGCGTTTACCGGCGAGGTTTCCCCTGCCATGGTAAAAGACATTGGATGCTCACATGTCCTTATCGGGCATTCTGAAAGAAGACAGTATTTTGGGGAAACAGATCAGTCGGTAAACAAGAAAATTTTCGCTGCTTTGAAAGCAGGCCTCCTTCCAGTCGTATGCATAGGAGAAACACTCGCCGAAAGAGAAGCGAACAAGACCTTTGATATCATCGGCAAGCAGATCAAGGAAGGTCTTGCCGGCCTCTCAAAGGACCAAATGCTCAAATTAGTAGTTGCTTATGAGCCTGTATGGGCGATCGGCACGGGGAAGACCGCTACTCCCGCTCAGGCTGAAGAAGTACATGCATTTATCAGAAAAGAGCTTGAAAAAATGTTCGATAAGGAAGTTGCTGATAAAACGCGAATTCTTTACGGCGGTTCCGTTAAACCTGAAAATGTTAAGGACCTGATGGCGCAAAAAGATATAGATGGCGGGCTGGTAGGTGGAGCGAGCTTAAAAGTCGATTCGTTCACAAAATTGATCAAATATTAGGAGGGAAAAAATGGCTGTAGATTATAAGAAACTTGGTTTCGTGAATACAAAAGAGATGTTCAAGAAAGCTGTTACCGGAGGTTATGCTGTCCCGGCCTATAACTTCAATAATATGGAGCAGCTGCAGGCTATCATAACCGCGTGTGCCGAAACTAAATCACCGTTGATACTCCAAGTCTCCAGCGGAGCAAGAAAATACGCTAACCAAACGCTGCTTCGTTTTATGGGTGAAGGCGCGATGCAAATGTTAAAGAACGACCTGAAAGCTGATATCCCAGTGGCTATGCATCTTGATCACGGCGATAAATATGAGCTCTGTGTTTCATGTGTTGAGTATGGGTTTTCATCTATAATGATCGACGGTTCTCACCTCCCCTACGATGAGAATGTGGCGCTGACCAAAAAGGTCGTTGATTACTGCCACAAGCATAATGTGACAGTTGAAGGCGAGCTTGGTGTTCTGGCCGGAGTTGAGGATGACGTGAAAGCGGAAACGCATACTTATACCCAGCCGGAAGAGGTCCAGGATTTTGTCGCAAAGACCGGAGTGGATTCACTTGCAATATCTATCGGCACTTCACATGGCGCTTATAAGTTCAAACCTGGATCAAAGCCGAAGATAAGGCTGGATATCCTGCATGAGATAGAAAAGAAATTACCGGGGTTCCCGATAGTTCTTCACGGCTCTTCATCTGTCCCGCAGGACCTGGTAAAGACCATAAATGCGAACGGCGGGAAACTGAAGGACGCTATAGGCGTTCCGGAAGAGCAGCTCCGAGAAGCGGCTAAATCCGCTGTCTGCAAGATCAATATTGATTCCGACGGAAGGCTTGCCATGACGGCGGCTATCCGAAAAACATTCACGGAAAAACCGGGGGAATTCGATCCGAGAAAATATCTCGGCCCCGCAAGAGAAATGTTAAAAGAACTGTATAAGCATAAGAATATCAATGTTCTGGGTTCAGCAGGCAAGGCCTAAATAAAAAAGGAGGAAGAAGTATGAAAAGATTAGTTTGTGTCTTAGTTTCACTGCTCGTATTGTCAATCCCGTCTCTTGCTATCGGTCCGCTCCCGATAACTTTATATGGAGGGCTGTCGGGTCCTCTTCCCGGAACAGTTATCGGTGCAAATGCGGCTCTTTCGCTTCCACTATTGCCGGGTTTAGGCGTGGAGCTTGAATCAGGAAGCGGTACAGTGAACGCTGTGAATTATACTACAACAAGGATCGGGTTCATGTATAAAGGGTTTATGGGCCTCTTTAATCTAAGTTATGGAACTGAAACCCTGAATTTTTCCAGTGCTTTATCTGAGCTTTCGATCGCTTTCCCGGCTGGAAATATCCCGGGCACATACATAGGCTTAGGCACAGAAATAGGGATCATGAGTTTTGTTATTAATCCAAGGCTGGTCATGAGCAGCTATGCTGAAGGAATGGTCCCATGGATAAACCTTACGATCGGATATAAATTCTAATTTTCCATAAGGAGGATTTCAAGAAATGAAAGTCGGTATTTTAACTGGCGGCGGAGACTGTCCGGGCCTTAATCCCGTTATCAGGGCGATCGTCAGAAAAGGGATAGATACATATAAGTATGAGATGGTGGGGATTAAACACGGGTGGAAAGGCCTTTTGGAGATGAATTACGGCCCGCTGGACCTGCGGTCCGTTTCGGGCATACTCCCCCGCGGAGGCACTATCCTTGGAACATCCAGAACGAACCCCGATAAAATTGAAGGCGGCTATGACAAGGCGAAAGAGAATTTCGGAAAGCTCGGGCTTGGCGCACTCATAGCGATCGGCGGCGAGGATACTCTGGGTGTTGCGAACAAGCTGAACAAGAAAGGCGTTAACGTTATCGGTGTGCCCAAAACGATCGATAATGATCTTTCCGCGACGGACTTCACTTTTGGTTTTGACACGGCCGTTAACATAGTCATGGAGGCCATCGACAGGCTTCATACTACCGCGGAATCGCATGACAGAGTAATGGTAGTTGAGGTCATGGGCCGTCACGCAGGGTGGATCGCTGTTTACGGCGGCATCGCCGGCGGAGCGGACGTTATACTGATACCGGAAGAAAAATTCGATATTAATGAGGTCTGCAGCATGATAAAGAAGAGGCATGAAAGAGGAAAGAACTTCAGCATCATAGTTGCCGCAGAAGGCGCTCAGCCGAAGGATGCGGAGGAATTTCTGACAAAAGATAAGGAGCTTGATTCTTTCGGCCACGTAAAGCTTGGCGGCATTGGCAATTTGCTTGCACAACAGATCGAAAAGCGCACAGGCTTTGAGACAAGGGCTACCGTTCTCGGCCATATTCAAAGAGGAGGCTCCCCTTCCGCTTTTGACCGCGTGCTGGGTACAAGGTTCGGCGTTAAGGCGATCGACCAGGTCAAAAAGGGCGATTTCGGCAAGATGGTAGCGCTTGAGGGCAATAAGATCGTAGCCGTGCCGCTTGAAAAAGCTGTCGCGAAACTGAAGACCGTTGATGATGAACTTTACGATATAGCGAAGGTGTTTTTCGGTTAATATAGCGGTTTAATTTTTATCTTTAAAAAGAGATTCGGCTTCCCGGATCTCTTTTTTTGTCTGGTGTTTTCCTGCCGGACGCGACGCTGCTTTTTCTTTTTTTGAAGGTATGACCATTGTGGAGGTCTTTCTTGAAGGAACGCCCCAGGCGCGTAGTTTTGGCAGTTTTTTACTTTTTCTCTTCTTTGCCACCGGGCTCACCGCCGTTAAATTCGTAAGCAACCGCGATCTCGTTGCAGCCGTCCGCGAACTTCATACAGTGTATGCACTCGTTCCATATTTTACGGGGCAACTGCCGTTTCTGGATGCTTTTAAACCCCTGTTTATGAAAAAATTCCTTTATCAGTGTAAGCGCGAACACCTTTTTTACGCCCATGCCCTTCGCCTCTTTCATGCACTCTTGTACCAGTTTTTTTCCCCACCCTTTCCCCTTTAGATCCTCTTCGACCGCAAGCGCCTTTATTTCCGCCATATCCTCCCAGACGATGTGAAGCGCGACGCAGCCCCTAACTTTGCCGCCACTCTCCACGACATAAAAATCCCTAAGGTTGTCATAGAGGTTGTTCAGCGAGCGCGGAAGCATCAGTTCCTGCGAAGCATAATTGTTCACAATTGTCTGGATCTCTTTTACGTCGGTTATCTTTGCTTTTCGTATCATTGCAGAAAAAGTATAGCAGAAAATCGATCCCATTTAAATAACGGAAATATGAAATTTTACCCTTCTTTTAGCGAAATAGAAGAGGAATAATCCAGAAAGGGGTAATCTATGGGTGCGAGCATAGGCTCTAATAGCTTTGCAGCTAAAGTTTCTGCAAGTTGGCAGCTTCGGTGTGAGACAACACAAGCGCTGCGAACACTTCGTAGTAACAGCATATATCCGGCGATCCACAGTTGGCCGATCAACACAATGACGGCTATCGCACTTGATATGAATATCATAATGCAGAATCTCAAAGGAAAGACACCGCGCCTAAATGCTAAGGAAGTTGCCGCGACCATAAGGGGTCTTGCAACAGAGCAATCTCTCAGGATCCTTAAATATTCCCACCACAAAGACATAGATATAACAAAAACATCTCATGATATATTAAAAGAAGCGCTGGGCGGGGCCATATGCGCTGTTATGAGGGAAGTGCCAATGGGGCCGGACGGGTCCTGGAGGGCGGGAGCTGCAAATTTAAATGAATTCTTTGCTATTGCCAATGAAGCTGAGACTCCGGAAGAAAGAGAGTTTATTCTTCAGGTCCTGGCTGAGGCTATGCATCAGTATGATGATTCAACGGCGGTCCATCAGGGGGAGGTTAGAAGGCTTTCGGTCCTGATTGCAAGAAAGATGGGCCTTAGTGAAGAGGAAGTTGAACTTGTTGGATTAGCCGCGCGCCTTCATGATATCGGCAAACTGGCGATAAGTAAGGCTATTGTGAATAAAAAGAGAGATCTGACCGAAAGGGACATAGAGATAATCAAGGATCATGCTGCTTTGGGCCCGCATATTCTCCACGAGATCGAATGGCTCCATAAGGTCGCAGAAATAGTATATTACCACCACTATTATAAGAATTATCCAAAAGGTATTGACCCTTCAAAGGCCCCTAAGCTCTCAAGAATTATCGCTCTGGCGGACTCATTTGACGCGGCTACCGGAGGCCGTATATATGAAGGTATTAAGCCGGCTGAGGGCGTTGTTCGCGAGTTCAAAGATTCCCTATTTAATTATAATGCTGATGAAGAAGCGGATGCTTTTGCTGAAATCTTGAAAGATGAAGGCAAATTGCCGGCCTCTTTTTCCTTTTAATCCCCCATGATTTCCCCTTGACAATAATACTTTATTATGTAAACTATTCATATTATAAACTAATATATAGGTGAAGTAATGGCATCTTCGGATATAGAAAAGTATTCACAAAGAATGGAAGAACTTATAGAAAAGTTCTCGGCAAGCCTTCAACAGGCACACCCTTTTGATATGAAGGCCATGGAGGTCACCCTACCCCAGTTCATGGTCCTTAAATTTATTTCCCAGAATGACAACTGCAAGATGTCGGAACTTAGCACCGCAATGAAGGTCACAATGGGAAATATGACGGGAATGATCGACAGGCTTGAAAGAGAAGGATATGTGAACAGGAGCGAGGATCCGGAGGATCGCCGAATTGTGAGGGTTAAAATAGCCAAAAGAGGGATAAATGCTGTCTCAAATATGATCAATCACCGGAATAAAAGTATAAAACATATGTTCGGCAGGCTTTCCGAAAATGAAATGCATACACTGGTCAAAATAATGGAAAAACTGGCGAAAGGAAGTAAGTAAGTGAAGAGAGCGATCATTTTATTGTTGATCTCCTTGTTAATGATGTCTTCAGCATCTTTTGGTGCCGAGATCCTTTCCATGAGCGATTTTATAAGCACATGCGTAAAGACCAACCCCAGATATCAAATAACGGTAAAAGACTACCTTATTGCCCTGCAGACGGACAAGAGCGCAAGATCTCTTGAGGACTGGAACCTGATCGCATCAGGCATTTATTCGGATGGGTCTCCGCCGGTCGGCGCGTCCCCCCTTTCCACATATTCCAATGTGCTCGGATATTCCATAGGCCTGGAAAAATATATCGCGAATACAGGAACGGCTATTCAACTGACGCATAATAATTCCAAGATAAGATCGGACTTCCCTTCCATCCCGGGATTTTCCATCCCCCCCTCCCCTTACTATGCGTCGGACCTTTCATTGACGATAACACAGCCGCTTTTAAAGAACGCTTTTGGCTTGGTGACGAAGAAATCGCTGGAGATATCCGATCAATCTTTAAAGCTGGCGGAAATAAAGCTGCGCGAAGACTGGGAGGACTTTATTGTTTCCCTTAAAGAGGATTACAGGAAATGGCAAAAATGTTATCTGAAGGTGAAGATCTATGAAGATAAATATAACGCTGTCCAAAAGCAGCTGGATCTTGTTGAAAGGCAGGTCAAGGTGGACCTGTCCGAAGAACTGGACCTTGTGCAGACAAACCAGCAGGTAAAAGCTTACGGGATAATGCTGGAACAGGCTAAAATGGACTGCGAAGCTCAGGCAAAGAGAGTATCAGCGCTGATGTCAAGGAATGATGAGGGTTCTGCAAAGTTCGAACCGGAAAAGTTCAAAACGGAAGGCAATGTCCCGGCCGAGAAAGATGCGCTGGTCTATTTGCAGAGCGATTCAAATGTCAAGAAAACCGCCGATCTGATGGTGGTAATGTCAAAAGCGACGCTGGATATGAAGGAGAGCGAGGAATTGCCTGCCATGGACCTGATGCTGCAGGCAATGCCGAATACGGCACAGAGCACACTGGGTAAAAGCATCGGAGAGATCGGTTCGAATCAGTACTATGTTATAAGTCTTAATGCCTCCCGCCCTCTCGGCAACGACATGGCTTCCGCGGAAAAAAAGAAAGCGGAGGAAGAATACGCAAAAGCATCAAAAGAAAAAGATGACATCATGCTCAACTCAAGATCGGGGCTTGCAGGCCTTTATACCAGCCTTAAATATCTTGACCGAATGATCGTTCTTGGCAGAGAGAACCTTGATCTGGCAAAAAAGAGGACGGAGCTGGAGCAGAACAAATACAACCAGGGAAGAAGTTCCGTATTCTTTCTCCTTCAGGCAGAGGACTCTCTACTTATTGCCGAGCAGAGCCTAAATGAGGCGCTGTTCGCAAGAGAAGCGACCGTAAGCCAGATAAAATCATTCACCGATAAGTATGCTGTTGAATATAGGGATCTGCTGGAAGGCGGCGTAAAATAATGCGGGGCATATTCAAATGGTTCATCGTGCATCCAAAGCTCGTGAACCTTATACTGGTCGGCGTCCTTTTCATGGGGATGCTTTCGTTCATAAACATCAAGCGGGACAGCCTCCCTCACGTTGACTTCAAGATGGTATTTGTGACAACTATATACCCGGGAGCCGCTCCGGAGGATGTTGAGGTCAACATCACTATACCTATTGAAGAAGAGCTCCAGAATGTTTCAGGGATCAAGCAGCTTAACTCCTACTCTTCCGAGAACTTTTCCAATATCTTCATAGAGATCGACCCGAACGCCAAAGACATAGAAAAAGTAAAGAGCGACATTTCGAAAGCGGTGGACCGTGTTTCCGGTCTGCCGGCGGAGATACTGTCGAAGCCTGTCTTAACAGAGTTGAAAAGCGACATTTTCCCTGTATTTGAGATCGCCATAAGCGGCAATATTCCGGAAAGCGAATTGAGGGACCATGCAAGATTCATAGAAAAACGATTGAAGCTTCTTCAGGGTGTCGGTGGGACCGCAAAATCAGGGTACAGAAAACGGGAAGTGCATATCAATGTTGATCTGAACAAGACGGAGCAGAATTATATCTCTCTCGCTGAGATAATGGCCGCGGTAAGGTCAGCAAATATCCGCCTGAGCGCCGGCGACATACAGACTGCTACAAGCAGGAAAAAGATCGTTACGCTGTCGCAGTTCGAAGAGCCCCTCGATGTCAAGGATGTTATCGTGAGGTCGGTATTTTCCGGAAAAAGGCTGCTTGTCTCCGATGTGGCGACAGTGGCCGATGATTTTGAGAAACTGTCGATAATCAATAAGACCAACGGCGAATACGCGATAAATATCGTTATCAATAAAAAAGAGGATGCAGATGCTGTCCGCGTCGGCAGCAGCGTAAAAGAACTGCTTGCCGAGATACAACTGGAACTGCCGAGAGGTGTAAAAGCGCAGGTCGTAAGGGATTTCTCAAAGTACGTTAACAGGATGCTGAGTACGGTAACGACCAACGCAACCATAGGATTTATATTCGTTCTGATATGCTTGGTAATATTCCTGAATCCACGCGTGGCTTTCTGGACATCGCTTGGTATCCCCTTCTCTCTTATGCTCACATTTTATTTTATGCCGGTATATGACATCGCGATAACAAGCATATCGCTTCTTGCGATAATAATAGTCCTTGGAATGCTCGTTGATGACGCCATTGTTATAGCCGAGCATATATATACTTTTCGCGAACAGGGCATGGACCCGATCGAGGCATCAATAAAAGGCGTTTCCGCGATATTCTGGCCTGTGGTCGCTACGGTAGCGACCACAATAGCCGCATTCCTGCCGATACTTTTAATGGGAGGGATATTCGGTGAATGGTTGAGGGCTATCCCCATAGTTGTTACGGTAGTTCTTTTGGCCTCTCTGTTCGAATCGGCTTTTATACTTCCCTGCCATCTTGCGCACACTAAGTTCGCGATAAAAGAAAAGCCCAAGCTCCTGCAGAGAATGGAAGCTTGGTACAAGGAAAAACTTTTGGTCATTTTGAAAAACAAGTACCGTTTCATCGGTTTCTTTGTCGGGCTGTTCATTTTTGCCGTTGCTGTCGTTATGCCGATCGTTGGGTTCGAGCTGATGCCCATGGGCGATCAGGACATCATCCTGATAAAAATGGAAACGCCTAAAGGAACGAATTTTGAGGAAACAGAGAAGCGGGTCCGTAAAGTAGAGGAGATGATAAAGGACACGGTCCCGAAAGAGATAGTGGCAAGCTATGTTACTACGATCGGTCAAAAAGGCGTTGATATGTGGGACAGCGTGACGGGCGTTACAAGAAGCAACTGGGCTAGAGTGATAATATACCTTACACCGCAGCAGGACAGGAAAATATCATCAATGAAGGCCGCGGCCATGATCAAACCTAAACTTAAAGGCCTTAAAGGAAAGGGTTTTACACAGGTTGACGTCGTTGAGCGGGCAGGAGGCCCTCCAACCGGCCAGGCGATCGATGTTACGTTCATAGGGAATGATGACAAGATAAGGCAGCTCCTTGCTGATAAATTCTATGATTTTATTACCGCTAATGAGGCCGTATTTGACGTTACCCGCGATGACGAGAAAACATTGAATCAAGTGAACATCAGGATCAACGAAAAACTGATGTCTGAGCTAGGTATCACAGCAACAGATGTTGCGGGCGTAATTAGGGCGGCTGTTGACGGCAATGTCGTCACTTCCATCAGAAAGTCCGGTGAAGAGATAGATTACCGCGTAATGGTCCTGGATAAGTTCAAGAAAGACTCGAAATATATAAAGAACCTCACTATACCAAACCGCCTTGGAAAGCTTATCAGGCTGGGAAGTTTTATAAGATTCGAAGAAGAAGACCTTCCTGAGGCGATACCCCATCTAGAGGGAGATAGGGCCGTCCGCATAAGAGGAGAAGTTGACACCAAGAAACTTAATGCGGGAAAATATAATGCCCTCCTAAAGAAAGAGTTCATCCCGATGGCGGCGATGTACCCGGGATTCAGGGTAAAGTTCGGGGGATTGGAGCAAAGCACAGCCGAATCCATGTCGGATTTCTACCGCTCTTTATTGGTCGCATTGATAGCGATCTATATAATACTTGTCGTGCTTTTCAATTCTTTTACTCAGCCGGTCATAGTAATGCTTGCGATACCGTTCGGTCTTGTGGGAGTGATATTTGCGTTCGCGCTCCACATGACGACATTAAGTTTTCTCGGGCTTATAGGGATACTCGGTCTGAGCGGTGTCGTTGTAAATAACTCGCTTGTGATGCTTAAATTCCTCAATGAAAAACAGAAAGCGGAATGCGGGGACGATGCATTCCTAGCGAACGAGCAGGTGATCGATGCGGCCGTGCGCAGGTTCAGGCCGGTAGTCCTTACAACGATAACGACGGTCGCCGGGCTGTTGCCTTCATTATACGGATTCATAGGCGGAAAGCTCGATCAGCTATTCCCTCTCCTTCTGGCCATAGCCTGGGGGCTTGTTTTTGCGACCTTCATAACATTGTTCCTCATACCTTCGATCTATCTGGCCGAAAAGGACTTTTCATGCTGGCTGAAGAAGAAGATCAATATGGGGATGTCGCACGTTAATAATGTTGGATCGAACTTCGTAGAGAACTTCAAGAACAACCGCAAGTAGATTTTATTTTATCCATCTATGAGGCAGATTATTCAGACGCTTTTCTATCCCCGCTAAGATGATCGCAATAGTCACGGGCAGCGGTATATCAACGTCCATTGAATGTGATTCAGCTACTTCTTCCAGATGCTGCAGGATCCTGCATTCTCCATTCGACAGAACGGCGACATAGAACTGGTAATACTCATCTTTTTCGGCGTATAGGTCCGGGCATCCGGCCACATCCCCGGTAGGCGACAGCTTCACGGGAAAGATCTGCGCTGTAGTATATAGATCAGACTCATCCTCTCTTTTAATTATCGTGTCCATCGCCAGTTTTTTCCATGCACCCAATAATAGTATTTCCTGGATCCGGAAAACGCCGTTGGAGATGGTGATATCCATTTTTTCAGGATCTATGTCTGTTCCTGCTCTTGGATCCAGCAGCAACCTTATGCCGTCCATATCAAGGCTTTCGATCTTGAATATATCCCTTCCTAGGTACCTGACGAGATCCCTTCCTTCGTATGTAATGGCAAAAGCGCCGTTGACCAATGCGGGCGTACCCTTTTTAAGTTCAAAAGCGAGGCGGCTATTAGGAGGACAGATAAAAAAATTGTATCCGCCTTTTCTGTCCGGCATATGATCCAGTAAAAAGCCCTGGCTGATGGATTCCTGGAATATTGCTATATCCCTTCCGGGGATGAATTCAAACCTTCTTACTGCGGGGACGATAGTTTTAGGGATATCCCTTAAGGAAAGATATGTGCCCCCGAACCTGCGGATCAAAAGCGGATCAGTGTCCTGAAGTTTTACATGCTTTGCCCTCATGCCTTGCAGGAAACTATTGAATTGAGGCCCGTTTGGCGTGCCTCCTTTGAATCCTCCGACTCCTCCAACTCCTCCGGCCATAAATATACCTCAGGTTGTTTATCGCGAAAAACCGGCGGAAATTTCAATCAAAAAAGCGTATAATAGGTATTAATGGTCCACACAAAATCAACCAAGTTAAGTGTTTTGCTTCGTCGGGCAGTGGCGGCATTGATCGAGATCGTTGGGCTTTCTTCGGTACTTATCTTTCTACTCCTTACCATACCTATTATAAGCCCTGATTCTGCTATGGCATTCTGGCAGGGATTTTATTTCCTTTTTGTCCTTGCCCTCTGGCTTCTCATCACCGGCTATATGTTGTTCAAGGATTCTCTTTATAACGGCCAAAGCATAATGAAAAAATTGCTTGGGCTGCGCGTTATCAATTACCACTCGCAGATCAAGTGCCGCTGGTGGCAGTCACTTATGAGGAATATCCTCCTCTTTATCCCGTTCTTTGTACTGATCGAAGTGGTCGTCGCATTTTTTAACAGCGAAGGCAGGAGGCTCGGCGATTACCTTGCAAGGACCGTAGTGGTCGATGCCGAAGAACAGTTCCTTCCAAAGCCAAAACACCACAAAAAGATACACGAATACTCCATTAAAAGCGCCACATGGATGTTTATCGGGATGATCCTAATGGCGCTGTTCTTTTATTCATATAATTTTATGAGTGTTAGGAATACTTCAAGGAAGCTCCGGTCCAGCGCCGATTCGGTCGTGACGATATACACTTATGATACGGACAATAACATTATCGGATATGCCAGCGGTTTCTTTATCAACTCCAGAGGAGTGATCATAACCAGCCGTCATGCGCTTAAAGGGGCTGCAAGAGCTGTCGCTATCTACCGCCAGAAGGAGAACCTGGAAGTGGATTCCGTCATTGCGGACGACGAGGAAAAGGACATAGTAATTTTGCAAATAAGGGCTGTTGATACTCCCCATCTTAAGCTCGGCAACTCTGACAGGGTGGCTGTTGGGGATGATGTGTACACTATAGGAGCGCCCAGAGGGCTTCTTAACACCATTTCAAAAGGCATTATCAGCCAGATAAGGCATACAAAAGGGGTAAAGATGATACAGATCGATGCTCCCATATCTTCCGGGAACAGCGGCGGCCCGCTTCTTGACAAGAATTTGGACGTTATCGGCGTGAACGCGGGTTATATGAGCGAAGGACAGAACCTTAACTTCGCGGTGCCTGTTAACTATGTAAAGGCTCTCCTCAGGAAAGAGAATATCGGATACAGATAAGTTCCTGCTTTTATTCCGCCTTCTTCACAGAAAGGATAGTTACATCCGTTTCGGGAACGTTCTCATAATGGCCGACAGTATGGGTCGGGACCTTTGCTATCTCGTCAACAGTCTCCATTCCTTCCACGACAAGGCCGAATACGCAGTAGCCGAAACCCTGCGGAGTATTATCCCTGTGGTCAAGAAAAGGATTATCCACCAGATTGATAAAGAACTGCGCTGTTGCGCTGTCCACGACGCCTGTCCTTGCCATTGCGAGCGTTCCCCTCTTGTTCTGCAGCCCGTTGCCGGCCTCGTTCTTTATCGGGGCCTCGGTCTCCTTCTGCCTTAATCCGGCAGTGAATCCGCCGCCCTGTACCATGAAGTTCGGTATCACACGGTGAAAAACGGTCCCATCATAAAAACCGGAATCGGCATAATCCAGGAAATTCTTTACCGTTATGGGAGCGTCTTTCGGGAACAGCTCTATAACGATCTTTCCTTTTGAAGTTTCCATGACAACTTTCATGCTCTGGATCTCCTTTTTCATAACATCCCCCTCTTTTTTTGGTGGTTCCCCTCCCATTGCTGAACAGGCACTTGCTAACAAGACGAAAAAGACAGCGAAGATCAATATTTTTTTCATACTCGGGCTCCTTTCTTTAATGGTTCATTTTGTGGTGAAGCTTACAGGGTCGCTCCAATCGCTCAAACCGTATTCGTTGAAAGCGGCAAGTTTTATATAGTAAGTAGTGCCCTGTTTCAGTTTCTCGCTCGCGGACGGATCCCAGTTGACACGATAAGGTTTCTGGACCATATAAGGCACTCCGCCGTTCGACGCGGAATTATCCGTGCCTATGCTCAAGATATAATAAGTTTCCTCTGCCGTTGGATCGTCCCAGAGAGCAATGGCCGAGCTTTCCTCTATATCTGTTACCTTTAATCCTGTCGGCATTTGCGGGGGGGTGTGCAGAGACTCTGTCGTAACGGTTATTGTCAATGAAACGGCCTTCCCGTCCTTGTAGGCACGAACTTCCGCTGTGCCTGCCTTCAGCGCTTTGAAAATACCGTTCTTTGAGACAGTGCCGGCGTTGCCCTGTATCTCCCAAGCTGGAAGGTCGGTGTGCGATGAATATTCCTTTTCATCCTCATACATCCCCGAAGCTTCAAGTGTTTGTGATGTTCCGAGCAGTATGTAGCGGTGGCCTTTTATCTTGTCGAAATGCATAAGCTTGGCGCACTGCGCCGATGAAGATATTAGTAAACTTAAGATCAGGAGGAATACGAGTTTTCTCATAACATTATATATTTTACTATGGAAAAGCCGGCAAGGAAAGCGGAAAGGAAGCGCTTAGTTTTCAAGGGATTTGCGGTAACGGTTGGACCAAGCCTTTATGGCGGACTCATAAACAACGTCCATAAGGTGTTTAAGGGAATTTGGGCTGTAATGCGGGCTGACCAATTCGGACACAATTGCATATCCGTGATGGGTGAAAAATATACTGGCTTCGATGAACTTTTCTTTCATGTCGCCTTCTTTGATCATTTCGCCGTTGATTGATAGTCTGAATGTTATTTTTCTGGCAAGCATGGCACCTTCTGATCTTTCTTTATGAAAGTTCAACACATACCTTTTTTCTTCCTCTGTTTTGATTCTATTTCGGATGAAGTCTACATTGGATGATAAGATCGATTCCCTTCTTTTACTTGATACACGGCGCTTGCTGTTCAAGGTGAGCAGCGCATGAACGCCGTTGTGGTTCAGACCCGCTATTTTAAATATCCGCCTGCCTTCATAAGTCACGGCGAAAGAGTCGCCCTTGAAGTCATACCTTATACGACCCGTGCGAAGATAATCGGAATAGTTCGCCCCCATGATGAAAGGAACACCTATAGGAAGTTCGGCGATATAAGAGCCCGCCGTTCCGAAATTGCCAAGAGCATAATTCGCAGTGAAGCCCTTCATCCCCTTTATGTTCCTGATATCGTATTTCCTTTCATGCTTATTACCGCACAGCAGGAGGAGCTTCATTCCCGGATCTACCTTTACTCTTGCCTCAGCGTAATGACCTCTGCTTGTCGACAAAGGCATGGGGAGGCCTATCCTTCTGAGAGGAGCAGCAGGACCATTGCGCTTTCCGTAAAAGTTCAATATCCCATTTATCATGTTGCTCTGATACTTTACGTATTGTGATCTTGGTAAACCTGAATTTCTGAAACCTTTTATCTCGCCTGCCATTATGCGCTCCTTCTTTCAAGGCCTTTGTTAATGAAGATGTTCTGCTTTTCCGTGTCTTTCGGAAAAAGATAGATCGCTACTATCGTCAGAAATTTCTTTTTGTTGTATTGCTGCTTGGTGACAAAGTGCCAGGCGATATCCCCCATAAAATCACTCGCTTTAGCGATATCAATGTTCGCGCCCAATTCATCAAAGGAACCCTCGGTAAACATTTTTAATTTCATGTAGGCTATCGCGAGATGAGCCTTTCCCAGGTCGCTCTCATCGGTTCGCTGAAGCGCATGCTGGATATCGAACTTTCCGAGAACCAGGTCTGAGTTGCAGTACCTGCCGATAAGCGCGCCTATCGGAGCGAATTTATTCCCCTGATCAGTTGCACGAAGAGTTAAAATTATTTCAGGAGGCAATTCTTTTCCCGATTTAAGGGACGCAACAAGGACGGATGCATTGATGCCCTTGTCCAATATCCCTACTGTCCTCAATGTTTCTTCTGTTGTTTTTAGTTCGCTTGCAATGGAGGCGCCAGTTATCCCTTGCTTATAAGGGGCCAGATCGGTCCCTCTTTCGAGTATCAGCTTATTTAGATTAACTATAAATCCGCGCGCGAACATAGGGCGGCCGTTTACCACGCCTATTTGAGGAAGATTATTAACTTTAAAGAGCGCCGGTCCTGCCACTTATTGAACTCCTATATGGTAACGATTGAACAAATGTTCATTTGTTTATCGAGATATTAATGATGAAATTTCACTTATTTCCATGAAATTTCCCGCAGGAACCGCCGATATAAGTGGGAGGTAAAAAATGGCATTAGCAGGAAAATGTAATCTTACGAGTCTGACAGGAAAACTGCGGACAGCTCCTACCCTCAGGAATATTATCAGTTCACTGGGAGAGGCAAAGCAGGGCTTTGATGTTCGTCCTATAAAAGCTGACCTGCCTGACGGGCAGAAGGCGGGCTGCATCCCTTTTACATTGAACAAGAATGGAAAAGACTTCTTTTCGGAACTGCTGCGGATAGACGGCGCCGCTTCAAAAGCACACCTTTTAACGATCAGATCCAAACACGCAGCCGGTGAAAATTCAGGTGCAGCGGCCGCGCATCTCCCTTATGGATTAATGTTCAAGGGATATGATGGTCCGCAATATATGGGGAACAGAGGAACTGAATGGATATATTTCTTCGACTGGTCAACGGTCCTTTTGGGAGGAGAAGAGGATCTCCGTTTTTCAAGGGCGGTAATTGAAGCAGGGAAAAGCTCCCGCCTTCAGCTTTTCCCGCGGTCCGAATCAATGATGCTTGATACGTGTCTTACGGCGGCGCACACGAAACGGCACCGTTATGATGATGCTTCCTTTGACGAAAGGTTTGACCTGTTGACGGTTTATAATAACGATAATATTTTCCCCCACACTAATTCTTTTAGTGAGGATTTCCAGGAAGTCTTGTGGCGGAATGCCCACCGCTTTCCCGGGAAGAAGGTCGCTATACTCGGCCCCGGCACGGGAGCGGATACCGTATACGCGCGCCGGTTCGGCGCAAGCTCAATATGGGCATCGGACATATCACTTGCTTATGTACTTCTTTCACGCTGGAACTTTCAATTTGCCCAGGATACAGGACAGATAGACGCTATGACTTCAGGTTCGGTCAACATTCATCATAACCATGATCTTAAGCAGGCTCCGCAAGCGGATATCTATCTTTTTAACACTCCGGCAATAAGATCTTGTGACACATTTGATCAGGATATCAGTTCGCGGGGCGAGCTGGACGGAAGAAGTATGTTCATACCCGAAGAAGAGTTCATGCCCCTGTTCGGGGAGTTGACGAAAAGGCTGAAAAAGGACGGCTCCTCCGCGATATGGAGGATCATCCCGTCGTTCGAGCAGTGGGAAACCTCCGAACACTTTCCGGAACCGAAAAAAGAAACGGTAAAAAGCTTTGGGAAAGTTCGAGGCTTATTTGCCAAGATGATATTCAAGGAAGGCGTTATTGCCAGGGCCAGAGCGAAAGAGTTCGTTGAAAGGCAGACCGAAGTCAAGGGAACGGTGGACGAGCATTATAGTGATATCTTCGTGTTCGAGGGCTAAAAAGCCCCAAAAAAAAAGAAAACCTCCGAACTAGCCGGAGGCTTTCTATTATGAACAGTCCTTAATGACGGTTATTCCAGTGATTCTTCTTCCTCCATCATCATCATTCCCCCGCCCTGCATCGGCATGTCGTCTTCGTCCATCATCTTCACCGGCGACAGTATCAGGCGTAGGCCGGAATTCCGGGTGCATCTTAAC
>JBHPDX010000028.1:0-15162 GCA_042577445.1 Candidatus Margulisiibacteriota bacterium
GTGGTTATAAAGAACACATCGGAAAGATCGAACGGGAGCTCTATGTAATGATCGCTGAACTCTTTGTTCTGCACCGGGTCCAGTATCTCAAGAAGTGCCGAAGCCGGGTCTCCCCTAAAATCCTTCCCCAGTTTATCAATTTCATCCAATAAAAATACGGGATTATTAACGCCGCCTTTGCTGATCGATTGTATTATGCGCCCCGGCATAGAACCGACATAAGTGCGCCTGTGTCCCCGGACCTCTGCTTCGTCCCGGACACCCCCGAGCGAAACACGGGTGAATTTTCTTCCCATTGCCCTGGCTATGGAAGAAGCTATAGAGGTCTTTCCGACGCCGGGAGGACCCACCAAACAAAGGATCGTCCCGCCGATCTTGCCGGTCAGCTTAAGGACCGCGAAATACTCCAGGATCCTCTCCTTGACCTTTTTCAGCCCAAAAT
Organism: Candidatus Margulisiibacteriota bacterium; assembly: GCA_042577445.1. Classification (GTDB taxonomy): domain Bacteria; phylum Margulisbacteria; class WOR-1; order CAVSGV01; family JBHPDX01; genus JBHPDX01. The sequence continues at coordinate 443 of JBHPDX010000028.1, forward strand.
GGTCCGAATTCAGTATTTTTTCGACTTCTTCGATATCCAGCTTGCTTTTTGTTTTCTTTTTCCACGGAAGGTCTATCAGCCAGTCAAGATATGTCCTGATCACTGTGGCTTCCGCGACCATGGACGGCATTTTTGACAGCCTGTCCAACTCTTTATCCGCCTGCTCTTTCACAGGTACCGGCAACTTTGCTGCTTTGATCTTCTTCTTATATTCAGCGATCTCGGGCTGGGCTTCCTCTTCTTCCTCGCCAAGCTCCTCCTGTATCGCCCTCATTTTTTCCTTTAAATAATACTCTTTCTGGACTTTCTCTATTTGATGTTTGACGCGGCCCTGTAGTTTCTTCTCAACCTCAAGGACTTCGATCTCCTTATCCAGGAACTTGGAAAGACTTTTTAGTCTTTTTGGAATGGATAGCGCCTCAAGTATCTCCTGCTTTTCTTCTACTCTAAGGGTCAGATAAGAGGTAATAAGGTCAGCTAGTCTTCCGGGATTATCAATATTGATTATCGTCATCAGGGTCTCGGACGGTATCCGCTTGTTCAATTTAACGTACTTCTCAAATTTCTTAATGGCCATCCGGACTTGAGCTTCCACTTCAACATCAAAATCTTCGGGTTCCGATATCTTAGAAAGCCTGACCTTGAAATAAGGGGTTTCCTGCATATATTTTTCGATCTTAACGCGCGAAACGCCTTCCACCAGTATCTTGGTGGAGCCGTCAGGCAGGGTCATCATCTGTATGATCTCCGAAAGGGTGCCGATATTACATATATCCTTGGATGTGGGCTCTTCGACCTCCTCGTTCTTCTGGGAGGCGAATATCACCATTCTCTCTTTGGCAAGCGTGTCTTCCAGCGCTTTTATGGACCTATCACGTCCTATAAAAAGCGGAACGACCATCTGAGGAAAAACAACAATGTTGCGCAGCGGGATCAGCGGGAGGGTTTCCTTCCACTCTGTCACTTTTTCAGGCTTATTTTTATCTGCTTTTTCTTCGACCATGTTTAAGCCGCCTTAAGGGATGTGAAATCCGTTTTCTTCAGGCTTTTCCTGACAATTTTCTCATCTATCATGACCTTGGCAGCCCCCGTCTTGGACGGGACCTCGAACATGACATCAAGCATTATCTCTTCCATGATAGCCCTAAGCGCCCGGGCGCCGATCTTCCGCTCCATCGCGGCATGCGCGATAAGCTTAAGGGCCCCGGCGGTGAAATCCAGCTTTATCTTATCCATAGCCAGCAGTTTTTTGTACTGCTTTATAATGGAGTTTTTCGGCTCATCCAATATCTTGATCATCGCTTTTTCATCAAGCATGCCCAGTGTCGCCACCGAAGGAAGCCTTCCGATCAATTCCGGTATAAGCCCGAACTTAAGCAGATCATCCGGCATCACGTGTTCCAGAATGCTCATCCGCTTCTGCTCGCTCTTCTTCGCTCCTCTGAACCCTATGGCGCTCTTGCCCATGCGCTTCCCTATGACCTCTTCCAACCCATGGAATGCGCCGCCCGTAATAAAAAGAATATTGGTGGTATCAAGACGGATAAATTCCTGCTGAGGATGCTTTCTTCCTCCCTGAGGAGGAACATTGGCGATGGTCCCTTCAAGAAGCTTGAGCAGCGCCTGCTGTACTCCTTCACCGGAAACATCCCGGGTGATCGAAGGGCTTTCAGATCTTCTTGATATCTTATCGATCTCATCAATGTAGAGAATGCCGGTAGAGGCCCTTTCAACGTCATAATCACAGACTTGAAGAAGCCTTGTCAAAATGGATTCAACATCTTCTCCGACATAACCCGCTTCCGTCAAAGTAGTGGCATCAGCTATAGCAAAAGGAACATTTAATATTCGCGCAAGGGTCTGGGCAAGATACGTTTTGCCGGATCCTGTGGGGCCTATCAAAAGGATATTGCTTTTCTGGATCTCCGTGTCATCCTCTTTAATATCCGAAAAGAGCCTCTTGTAATGATTATATACTGCAACGGAAAGTATCTTTTTGGACTGGTCCTGCCCTACAACATATTGATTTAAGGCATTGAAAATATCTCGCGGCTTTAGGATCTTGGGGAGGATCTTCGACTTCTCTTTTCTTTCTTCCTTCTCGACCATATCAAAGCAAAGCCTGACGCACTGCTCACAGATGAAGATATCAGGCCCCGCGACCAAGCGCCTTTCCGCGGACTCGGCCCTTCCGCAGAAAGCACACGCTTTATCTGGAGAATCGCTTGAAAACATCTATATTACTTCTTGCTTTTCCCTTCTTTTTTAAGGGACTTTTTGCCTTCAATAACCTCATCCACTATCCCGTACTCAACCGCTTCCGCGGCGGACATATAGAAATCCCTGTCCGTATCTTTTTCCACTTTTGCCAGCGGCTGGCCGGCATGCTTGGCCATTATTTCGTTGAGCAGCTTCTTGATCCTCATTATTTCCTTGGTCTGTATCTCAACATCGGTCGCCTGTCCTTGGGCTCCTCCAAGAGGCTGATGTATCATGATCCTTGCGTTAGGAAGCGCGAAACGCTTGCCTTTTGTCCCTGCCGCAAGAAGAAGCGCACCCATACTGGCTGCCTGCCCGATACAAATAGTGGATATAGGGGACTTTAAATACTGCATAGTATCATAGATCGCGAGTCCCGCAGTGACCACGCCTCCCGGTGAATTTATGTACATATAAATGTCTTTGGTAGGATCTTCAGCCTCTAAAAATAACATTTGGGCGATTATAAGGTTCGATATCTGCTCTTCTATTGGGGTACTTACGAAAATGATCCTCTCTTTAAGCAGCCTCGAGAATATATCGTAGGCCCTTTCCCCTCTTCCTGTCTGCTCAACTACCATTGGAACTAACTGACTGACTTCTTTCATAAAATTACCTCCTCTATTCCTCAATTTTAATCTTTGAAACAAGATGGTCAACAGCTTTCTTTCTAAGAAGATAGTCCTTCACGGCCTCCATTCCATCCTCCTTTATTTCTTTCTTCATGTCATCAACGCTCTTTCCGGACGCTTTGGACATCTCCTCAAGCTCTTTCTCCACCTCCGCAGGTTCAACCTCGATCTTTTCAACTTCAACGATCTTTCTTAGAAAAAGCTTGCCTTTTGTTCTCTTAACGGAAGCTTCTTTGAACTCTTCGCGGAGACCTTCAACGGTCTTCTTGACCGATTTCAAGTAAGAATCGAGATTCGATCCGTTCCTCCCGAGCCTCCTGTTAAAATCATCTATCATAATGTCTGTTTCGCGCTCTATCATTGCAGAAGGGATATCTACTTCAACGAACTCTGCCGCTTGCTCAACCGCAGAATCCTGCAGTGCCTGCTCCGAGAATCTTTTTTTATCTTCCGCGATATGCGTTTTAAGCTCACTGCGCATATCGTCAATGGTATTCGACTTGCTGACCATCTTGGCAAAATTATCGTCCAGAGGCGGCAGCACGCGATCGAGGATCTCCTTCACGGTCACATTGAAACTAACCTCTTTCCCCGCAAGTTCCGGTACAAAGAACTTCTCTGGTATCACAAGGTCGAATTGCCTTGCCTCTCCTGCTTTCAGGTCCATGAGCTGCGCATCGAAATCGGGTGATATCTGGCCCCTGCCCATTTCCATCTTAACCTGTTTGCCGGTAAGCTGCGGCACTGCCTCTCCGCCGATCTCAGATCGGATATCAATAGAAACGATATCCCCCGCCCGGGCCCCTCTATCGGTCACTTTATTAACGGTAGCAAGGTTATTCCTGACGGCAGCGATCGCCTCATCCACTTCCTTGTCGGTCACTTCAACGCTTTGCTTTTTTACTTTTATCGATGTATATTTCCCGATCTTCACTTCGGGATACACATCGACCTTCAATTTAAATATAACGGGCTGGTCTTTTTCGAGCTTGACCATCTCTATGTTCGGATAATCGATCGGCTCAATATTTGTCTCCGCGATGATCTTCGGGTAAATATCAGAGATCAGCTTCTGAAGAGCTTTATCAATAACAGCTTCTTCATTTAAATGGGTTTTTAGGATATGCGGAGGGACCTTGCCCTTCCTGAATCCGGGTATTTGGATCTCTCTTGCCGCTTCCTTGTAAGCTTCAGCCTGATGAGGCTTTAACGCGCTATATTCCTCTTCTATCTCAATAGTAACGTTATTGCCTTTTTTATCCTGACTATTTATCTTCACGTTTTCCTCCTAAGTTTAATCTCATTGCATTTTGGGCCCCCCTCAAAGGGTCTTCCCACCAAAATGCAATGGGTGAGCGATGGGACTCGAACCCACAACCTCCAGAATCACAATCTGGAGCTCTAACCAGTTGAGCTACGCCCACCACACCTAATGAAATTTCCTTACCGGATTTGGTCCCCCCTCAAAGGGCTTTCCCACCAAATCCGGTAATCGCGCCCGATTGGATTCGAACCAACGACCTACAGATTAGAAATCTGTTGCTCTATCCGGCTGAGCTACGGGCGCATAGATCCATACCTCGAACCAGAAAATAAAAAGCGGGAGAAGGGGTTCGAACCCTCGACCTTATGCTTGGCAAGCATATGCTCTACCAACTGAGCTACTCCCGCATTGACTGACTCGCGATATTATACATTAAATCAGCGAAAATTAAAACATTGATGGATTTGGGAGGAAAATCCTTTTAGGAAGGACCCAAATCCATCAAAATGCCGCAGAGAGGAGTTGAACCTCCAAGCCTTTCGGCACATGATCCTAAGTCATGCGTGTCTGCCAGTTCCACCACTGCGGCACAAATGAGCCGTGAAGGACTTGAACCTTCAACCTAGTGATTAAGAGTCACTTGCTCTACCAATTGAGCTAACGGCCCATACCAATCGCATATTTTTGCTTTAAGAGGGGTAAATTATACCATGAACAAAAGAGTTAAAAAAGAGGGAAAAAACGCGCCCGAGAGGACTTGAACCCCTAACCTGCTCCTTCGAAGGGAGACGCTCTATCCAATTGAGCTACGGGCGCCGGAAAAACCGCAAAAGGCAAAGGTAAAAAGGGAAAAATAACGTGTGCCTTCGGCACCATATAATATTTACCTTATTTTTGCCCTTTGCCTTTTAATTTTTAAGTTTACTAAGCGGGAGACCGGGTTCGAACCGGCGACCTACAGCTTGGAAGGCTGTCGTTCTACCAACTGAACTACTCCCGCTTGCTTAAGCATCACAAAATGGTCGGGGCGACTGGACTCGAACCAGCAACCCCCTGGTCCCAAACCAGGTGCGCTACCAAATTGCGCTACGCCCCGCAAGTTGTGAACAGCAATTATAATCTATATAAACTTCTTTATCAACTTCTTCGCTTTTTGCAGGGCTTTTCCGCGATGACTGATCTTATTTTTGATCTTTAATGGCATCTGCGCAAAAGTCCTGGTGGCTCCGCCAGGAATGAACACCGGATCATAGCCGAATCCTTGCGTTCCTTTCATCTTATAGCCGATCTTACCGCTGCATATACCCTTGACTGTCCGAACCTTCTCAGCATCAGCGACCGCTATAACACAAACAAAGCGCGCTTTCCTATCCTTCTTGGCCTTCATCTCCCTCAAAAGCTTCCCGCAGAGCTTATTCGTGGTCGGGTTCGGGCCTGCGTACCTGGCTGACTTGACCCCGGGGTGGTTTCGCAGTGACTTGACCTGAAGGCCGGAATCATCCGCCAACACCAAGGAATTGAATTTACGAGCGATCGTCTTAGCTTTCTTGATCGCGTTCCCTTTAAAGGTCTTTGCTGTTTCTTTTATGTCAGGGACTTTTGGCATATCGAGAAGGGAGATGACCTTAACTTTAAAATTCTTCAGAAGATGTTTTATCTCCCTGACTTTACCTTTGTTTTTGGTGGCGATGACCAGTCTTTTCTTTTTAGCCATGCACTAAATAGTAGTTATTTCTAAAGAAGAAGTCAAGAAAAAAGCCTCTACTTTTAACGGTAGAGGCTTAAACAGGCTTATTTGATACTATATATTAAGTTAAGACACTCTCACGTGCATCGCGACCATAAAATAATTTATCTCTAGCCCTAACTAAAGCCCTAGCTAAGGCACCCTCTTTTACATCGCTACCATAAAATATTTCGTCTCTAACCCTAGTATTTTCCAATACCCTTTTTCTTGCCATCCTCGCAAATACATCATTAGAAAATAAATCACGCTCGATGTCAATAATAGGTGAGCGATAACATAAAAATCTTATATGGACATTACTTATTAAATCCCTTTGTTCGGCAGGTGAGAGCTCTTCCCACCTTGGGCCCCATGTAGTACTCATCATGAAATCCGATATGCTGTCCGGCATTTTATTAGAAACGGTTTCCCCGGCATTGATAGCAGCATGAATTTTCTTTATACCAAGCCATCTATCTCCTTCTGATATATTAGATGTCCCAAACGCCCATGCTTTTAATTGCACACTATCCATAGGAGCTTTTTCTACAGATTTATCCTGCAATTCACCCATAAAATGATAGCGCTGCCCATGAGAGGAGGTTGGTTCTATATCCTCCAGACTATCTAATTCTGCCCATATTTCCTCAACAGCAGCTTTCCCCATCCTGTTCACATTGTTTATCCTAACTGACCCCATATCGATGCCTGCTAAATTAGCAGGTGGCTGATAACCAGCCCTTGTATTTGTTCTTACTTCTACTTTCATTCCTAAGTTCACTCCCATTTTTAATTCCCCCTTTATATTTTTTATCAGAAATAAATGGCTCGATCATCGAACGCGATGCCGATCAATTTCCCTCTACTGTATATATCGACAAAAATGGGGCAAAATTTCAGTATGGAGCTTGCTGCGAAGAAGAATATATTAGGACTTAACTACAGCGATCTTGCCTTTGCCGATTATCTTTCTTGTCCCGCCGTCTTTTGCAACTATCATGTAGAGATAAACACCGTTGCCTATCTTGCTGCCGAAATCGTCAACGCCGTTCCACCACATGCGGTTAGGGCCCGGGCTTGAAGCCTGGCTGCGCTGCCAGATAAGAGTGCCGGAAATATCATAAATATAGACATCGATAGTGGCCGCGTTGTTCATATCATAATAGAAAAGATAACTTCCGGTACTTGGATCAAAGGGATTTGGTCCGGATTTTGGAGCTTCGCTTAAGCTGACTTCCCCATTAATACCGAAATTGATCCCTGATACGGTTGAGAACGATTCCCCGCTGACATTCGTGACCGTTAATTTTAGATAATACTGCCCGTCAGGATTGGCCAAATGCCAGATGCCAAGTAAGCCGTTCTCAACCGGCTGGTCGCTGGGATCACCAATTGCCACCCAGTCATCAGGAGCATCCGGAGAAGCATATTCAACTTTATATTCATGGAAACCATTGACATTAGCGGACCCCTTTATTACCGTTGAACTGTTCAAGATGCTGCTGGGCGACGGGTAAGTTATTGCCATGTTCAGATTACCTAATGCTTTTTGTATGTTCAACCGGCCCGCCCCAAGCTTTCCAGCCAAAAAAGCTTGGTTCAAAGAATAAATATCATCCGAAGTATCCTTAAGGTGCTGCTCGATCTGCTCCGCCGTCCAGTCAGGATATTTTGCCTTAACAAGTGCAGCCGCGCCTGCAACGAACGGCGCCGCCATGGAGGTTCCGCTTTCATAGGCGTAGCTGTTGCCGGGAAGACAAGAAAGTATAGAAGTCCCCGGAGCGGAAAGATCGACAAAAGATCCGAAATTGGAAAAAACAAAAAAGTTCCATATCGATATCTTGTCATATCTGTCTGTTGCAGAAACGGCGACCACATGGTCATAAGCAGCTGGATAAAAATGTTTCTGGGCATCATAGCTGTCAACATTGCCGGCAGACGCCGTCATGAAACAACCTTTGCTGTGGGCATAGTTGATCGCGTCCTCAACAAGCACAGAATTGTAGAGGCTTCCCCAACTCATGTTAATGATATCCGCCCCATTATCAGCCGCATAATATATAGCTTCCACCGCATCGACGAGATCGAGATAGCCGTAGCCGTCCCACGCCAGGTAGCCGGAACGCAAACACATGATCCGTGAATCCCATGATGTTCCGGCCGCACCGATAGAATTATTGGTAACGCCGGAAGCGATCCCGGCAACGTGCGTCCCGTGCCCGAGAAAGTCCATAGGGTCGTTGTCCTCCGGCGCTCCATCTTCACCTTGATAGATCCATTCAGCAGGCACATCAACAAAATCCCAGCCGTACATATCATCAATATAGCCGTTATTATCATCATCGATCCCATTCCCCGCGATCTCGCCCGGGTTAACCCAGATATTGGAAGCCAGGTCCTGATGCCTGTAATCAACTCCGGTATCAATGACCGCCACTACAACATCGGAATCCCCTTTATGAACATCCCAGGCTGATGCTGCAGCGATCTTTTGAAGCCCCCATTGATATTGATAACTGGGATCATTCGGAACAACAAAAGCCTGAAAAATATAATTAGGCTCAACATATTCAACCGAAGGATCCTTAAGAAGCTGTTTCTTTAAAGCATAGAGGTCTTCGCTGTCATTGAATTTAAGCTTGTATATTCCGGGTGAATCAACTGTGTTCGAGGCTATTGAGAATCCTGCTCTTTTACTGCCTGATGCAGCACGGATCTTCGTGATCTTAGCGCGGGAGATAATGGAAGAAGCCGGATCAGAGCCGGGAGAAAAGGCCATTATCGCCGAGCTTCCAATATCGGGGACGCCCTTAAATTTAACAACAAGTTCCCCGGGGACCGAATCTTTTTTCTTATATGCTCTTGGCACGAATTTCGAAGCCGCGATCTCGAACGAATAAGCGGAAACCGACAGTAAGAACACTATCAGCAGGAAGAAACAAGAAAGTTTTTTCGATAATTTAACAGGCAAAATTATTATCCTCATTATATACATTTAATGGTTCAAGATGTCCTGTACTTTATCGAATAAATAAGAATAAAATTTCAAGTAAAGGGGAAAGATTTTTGAAAGGTATTTGCCGTTCTTATAAGAAATAAGCGGCTATCGGTCTAAAGCCTTCTTGCCGATGTCACTTCTGTAATGCGCCTTATCAAATTTGATCATTCTGACCGCGCCGTAAGAGTGGGCTATCGCGGATCCAACGGAATCAGCAAGCGCAGTAACGCCAAGCACGCGGCCGCCGGAAGTAATGATCTTTCCATCTTTAAGTGAAGTTCCCGCATGAAAGACAACAACATCCTTCAGCCCTTTAACATCATCAAGTCCCGTTATGACCTTCCCTTTCTCATACTTCCCGGGATACCCTCCCGAAGCCATAACAACACAAACAGCCGGGCGCTTATCCCATTCAAGCTTGATCTTATTCAACTGCTTCTTGTTGGCTGCTTCGATAACCTCTATCAGGTCGGTTTTCAGCCTTGGGAGTAGCGCCTGTGTTTCTGGATCCCCGAAGCGGACGTTGAATTCGAGGACTTTGATCTTATTTTTATTGATCATTAATCCGGCATACAGAATACCGACGAACGGGATCCCCTCTTTTTTCATGCCATCGATCATTCTCTTGAATACTTTTCCTTCGACTTCTTTCATGAGCTTTGACGTCATGATAGGTGCGGGACTGTAAGCACCCATTCCCCCAGTATTCGGCCCCATATCATTATCAGAAACTCTTTTATGGTCCTGCGAAGAGTCCATTACGGCAAAGTTATCGCCGTCGGAAAAAGCAAGTATCGAGGCTTCCTCGCCTTCAAGATATTCTTCAATGATGATCTTTGATGAAGCTTCCCCGAACATCTTCTCGCCAAGCATTTGATGGACAGCTTCCTCCGCTTCTTCATGATCTTTGCAGATAATGACCCCTTTCCCCGCAGCAAGGCCATCCGCTTTCACGACTACCGCGCCATCAAAACCCTGCAAATACTTTACAGCTTTCCCCTCATCAGTGAATTCTTTTGCCTTTCCGGTCGGAACGCCGTATTTTTCCATGATCTTTTTCGCAAAAAGTTTGCTGCCCTCAAGCTGTGCCGCTTTTTTAGTTGGGCCAAAAACGTTCAGCCCGGCATTATTGAATTCATCAACGAGCCCCGCAACAAGCGGAATCTCAGGCCCTACAATGGTCAGATCGATCTTGTTTTTCAGGGCGAAGTTCTTAAGTGCGGGAATATCATCGGCTTTAATGTCAACGCATTCGGCAAGTTCGGAGATCCCGGCATTACCCGGAACACAGTATACTTCCTTGACTTTGAGGCTTTGAGATATCTTCCAGACTAAAGTATGCTCACGCCCGCCAGAACCAACAACCAGTACTTTCATGGAACCTCTCTTTAAACAGATACTTTATATAAGCTGAACAACGAAAGCGTAAGATAAAGCAGTACCAAAAAGAATATCTGCCACCAGATCAGCGCCTTCAGCAGGAACATGATGCCAATGATCACGATCGGGACCAGCATTAAGACAGGATTAAGATGGATATATTTTGCTTTGTCATCAAGCTTCTCCTTGTTCCAAAGCCTCTTTTGGTCTATCAGGTCGCGCCTGCAATTCCTGGCATTAACGATCAATGCAATAACAAGCAGGACAGCGGCAAGAACGAACAACAGTATCAGCCTTGAAGTGCCCGGATATCGCAAAACCCTGGCAATATTGATACCCGTTTGAAAGATCCTTAAATAAATGGAAATGAATGCAAGAACGATCGCTGTAATAACATCCATATGCAGGCTGTAGGTCTCCGTCATAACATGGTTGAAGTACGCCGTTTTTTCATCGGCATCTTTAAAATAAGCGTGGTCGCTTTGTGAGTCTTCAGCGATACCGTCAACTTTCACTTTCTTAAAATCGGCAACTACCGCCCAAGGAAATTTAAAATTCACCGGCCAGAGAGAGAACACGGCCCAGGAGACTTGCGATATCAAATAACCCACCGGAAGACCGGCAAGGATAATGATGAATAGACCGATCGTATCCTTAACTATGAACATTTTATACAGATTCGCATAGGTCCTGCGGTCAAAGAGATGGAGCAGCACCGCAAAACAAATAAAGAACACCCACCCCACTATCGCATGACGCAGTTTCAGACTTAACTTCATAAAAAACACCTTCCTTTTAATTATTTTGGTCGCTTATATCAACAAGTTTCAATTGCGCCGTTTCAAAGCCGTTAAACTCATTGACCTCCAGATTATAAACTATATCGTAGTCATGTCCAAACCGAATTTGATCCTCCATATCCCCCAGACCAAAGCCTATAGCCTCAAGCGTCACCTTGCCGTCAGTGAATCTGGCCTTTAAATGGGAGCCGTTGCCAACCCTCCTCTGCTCCAGAAGCTTGAGCTTTCTGGTAAGAAGTAAAGGCACCGGATTCCCTTCTCCAAAGGGGCCGAGTGACTGTATTTCCGTTGCCAAGCTCATATTGATCTGGCCGGCACTCACCTCCGTATCGATCAGCAGCTTAGGCATAAGATCATCTGAAGGCAGCATCTCTGCGACGATCTTTTTTACTCTCTTTTGCAGTTCCGGGATATTATCCTTATCTATTTCGAATCCGGCAGCCTTCTTATGCCCGCCAAAATCTATAAAAAGGTCTTTACACTTCTCCAGAACTTCATATATATCAAGCCCGTCGACCGATCTGGCGGATCCTCTGCCGATACCGTTATTAACGCCGATTAAAATGGCCGGGCAGTAAAATTTATCCACGATCCTGGAGGCAACGATCCCGATGACTCCGGGATGCCAGCCTTCTCCTTCGATCATCACTAATTTGGGCAGATCGCTCTCATCGATCTTAGAAAAGGCCGATTCTTTTATCTCGTTCCCGATCTCCTGCCTTTTTGTGTTCACCTTGCTCAGTGTGTTAGCCAGTTCTTTGACCTTATCTGGATCATCAGATGTCAGAAGTTCCACGCTCAAGCGTGCATGTTCAAGCCGGCCCGCTGCGTTGATGCGCGGAGAGATCATAAAGTTGACCGAATTGGTGGTTATCCGCTTCTTTATCCTGGCAGCATCGATCAGCGCTTTTATGCCGGGTCTCGGATTTTCATTCAAGCTTTTCACGCCGTAAACCGCAAGGATCCTGTTCTCATCTATCAGAGGTACGATATCAGCGATCGTTCCCAACCCGGCAAGATCTAGCATGGAGATCAGATCCCTGCTGTCCTTTATCCCAAATGCCCGGTAAAGGCCCCAGGCAAACTTAAAAGCCACACCCGCACCGGAAAGTTCACGAGACCTGTGCTCCTTAGACATTAATTTAGGGTCAATGATGGCTAAGGCTTTCGGCAAGATCTTTGGCGGATTATGATGGTCGGTCACTATGACATCGATCCCTAATGAGTTCGCGTGTTCTATCTCAGCCAGGTTGCTGATGCCGCAGTCAACGGTAATTATAAGCTTAACTCCTTCGGAATTAAGCTTCGACACAGCATCAATATTCATCCCGTATCCTTCATCATACCTATGGGGGATATAATATGTAGCCTGGATACCCAGATTTTTCAGGGTTATGAGCATGATAGAGGTGCCCGTCACGCCGTCAACGTCGTAGTCGCCATATACCGCGACCTTTTCACCGCGTTTTTCTGCCAGCTTAACCCTTTCAGTTGCTTCCTGCATACCAGGAATATCAGAGGGATCAAATAAGGAAGCAAGTTTTGGGTTCAAAAAATCGCCGGCATCAGAGGCAGTGGATATTCCCCTATTGATAAGTATTTGAGAAGTAATAGGTGAAGTCTTGGTCTCTTCAGCTAATCTCTTGGATGATTCTTTCTCCGGTTTATAGAGCTGCCATTTTTTGCCAGTTAAACTCACAAAATATCCTTTAAGAAATAATAGTAAAAGTATAATTTAAAGAAGAGGGTTAAGCAAGAAAGGTTTTCTACTTGCGGATCAGGAAGAGCTTTTGGCCGTATTCTACAGGCTGGCCGTTCTCCACAAGGATCTTTGCCACTGTCCCTTGTACTTCGGATTCGATCTCATTGAACAGTTTCATCGCTTCAATAATGCAGACGACCTTCCCCGGGGAAACCTCATCTCCAACATTAGCATATGACGGGGATTCAGGAGACGGTGAGCGATAAAATGTGCCGACCATCGGCGAAATTATTGCCAGCATACCTTCTTCATCTGATGCTTCCACGGCTGCAGGAGTATGCGCTGGGGCTGTTGGAACAGGGATACTGTGCACGGCTGGCTGGCTGGCAGGAACGACTATCTGGCCTCTGTCACGCTTGACCTCCACCTTAAAGCCCCCCTCCTCCACTGCAAGACCAGAGATATCTGACTCTTCCGCCATCTTTATTAACTTCTTAATAAGTTCTAAATCCATAAAGTGTAATTTTACAAGATATTCAGCCTGATTTCAAGTTTCAAACCCGGCCGATATACTTGCCCTCACGTGTTTCGACCTTGATAGTCTCGCCTTCGTTCATGAACATAGGCACCTGTATGGTTATCCCGGTCTCAAGAACGGCAGGCTTTGTGCCCCCGCTTACCGTATTCCCCTTGAACGCAGGGCCTGTTTCCTTGATCTTTAACTCAACAGAATTAGGGATATTTATGCCGATACAGTCGCCCTTATAGATCATGAGCGTAACAACGGTTTCTTCTTTCATATATCCTATAACATCTTTAACTTTATCCTTATTAAGAGTTACCTGTTCAAAATTTTCCTGGTCCATGAAGGTATAATCGTCCTGAGAATTATAAAGATACTGCATGTTGCGGTAATCAATGTGGGCTTTTTCGACCTTTTCTCCCACCCTGAAAGACTTGTCGATAATGGCCCCCGTGTAGAGGTTCTTCATTTTGATCTTCACCACGGATTGCTGAGCCATCTTAATGTGCTTGTAATCAACGACCTGAAAAATAGCATTGTTCAGCTCTATGGTCACACCGGGCTTTGCATCTGTTATCGATATCGGAGGCATAAGTATCTCCTTTTTTGGAAAACTCGGTCATTCTAATACAACGGGAAAGGTCTGGCAAGCCGTTTTTGGCGGTCGCAGAATCGAAAGACCTGATGTATAATAGGCAGGATTTATTGGAAGGGAGATAGACCATTAATACTGAATTATTAAAAGCACTGCTTACACTTCTTGCTGCGTACCTCATCGGATCCATACCTTTTGGGGTAATAATAGGCAGGCTCTATAAAATCGACATCCGAAGCGTGGGCAGTGGGAATATAGGCGCAACGAACGTCTTTAGGAACCTGGGTGCGATCCCGGGAAGCATAGTTTTTGGCCTGGATGTTGTCAAAGGCGTTCTTCCTATACATATAGCATATATGATGATCCAGCCTGACTCCGCATTTAAATACTGGATATTCATCCTTACTGGAGCATTTGCCGTGATCGGCCATATATATCCGCTGTACCTCAGGTTCAAAGGGGGGAAAGGCGGGGCCACAAGCTTGGGAGTTCTGATAGGCCTTATGCCGAATATAGCCGTGATCGCTATATTGACCTTTATGATCACTCTTTTCCTGACAAGGTTCGTATCAGTAAGCACAATAATAACAACGATCGCTGCTACGATAGCTATATGGCTGATGGCAAAACCTACCGAATATCTGACCATCGGGATCGTTATAATATTATTTATCATTTATAAGCATATACCCAACATAAAAAGGGTAATTGCCGGAACTGAACCGAAGGTAGGTAAGAAATGAAATTAGGAATAATTGGCGCCGGCTCATGGGGAACGACATTATCCATACTTCTTGCTGAGAACAAGCATGATATCACCCTATGGTCGTATGAGAAGGAT
>JBHPDX010000029.1:0-15135 GCA_042577445.1 Candidatus Margulisiibacteriota bacterium
TCGCCATTTTCCCGTCTTTCTTTATGATCTCACAAATGATCCCAGCTGGATAAAGAGCGTAATTCTGAAAGACCATCGCGATATTCCTGTCTTTCGGAGGGATATCGTTGATAAGGCGGTCGCCGATAAATATTTTACCTTCTGTTATTTCCTCAAGCCCGGCTATTGTCCTGAGAAGAGTCGTTTTGCCGCAGCCGGAAGGGCCGACAAGAACCAGGAATTCCTTGTCCTTGACCTCAACTTTCACTTGATTTACAGCTATTACTTCGTCGAACTTCTTGGTTACATTATCAATTAATACTCGCGCCACTTAGATCTTCCTCTCTATTTATATTTGTTTTAACGTGTTGGCAAGGTCGATAGCGGAAAGCGCTGCATTGAACCCTTTGTTGCCGGGTTTCGCTCCAGCTCTTTCAAGCGCCTGCTCCAGGTTGTCCGTGGTAAGTATTCCAAAGATAACAGGGACTCCCGAATCGAGGGAAACTTTTGCTATTCCCTTTGCTGCTTCAGATGCCACATATTCAAAATGAGGGGTGCCTCCCCGGATCACTGCACCAAGGCATATAACGGCGTCATATCCGCCGGCTGCCATCTTTTTGGCTACCAGAGGTATCTCGAACGCCCCCGGAGCCCAGGCAACATCAATATTTGTTTCCGCTGCCCCATGCCTTTTCAAGCAGTCCACCGCCCCGTCAAGCAGTCCTTTCGATACCAGTTCGTTGAACCTTGAAACAATTATCCCGAATTTCAATCCTTTTGCATCCAGCTTACCTTCTATCTGTTTTCCCATTTTCGATTCCTCCCTTTTTTAATGGCAAATCTTATTAACGATTTGCGACTTTCCTTAAAATATGGCCTAATTTCTCCGATTTGGTCTTTAAGTATCTAATATTATGCTTATTTGGAGAAATTTCAAGCGGAATTCTTTTAGAAACCCTTAATCCATACCCTTCGAGCCCGACGATCTTCCTGGGATTATTTGTAATAAGCTTAATGGAAGAAAGCCCCAGGTCTACAAGTATTTGAGCTCCTATCCCGTAATCACGCAGATCAGCGGGAAAGCCCAGCTCCTTGTTCGCTTCAACGGTATCGCGCCCCTTGTCCTGAAGCTCATAAGCCTTCAGCTTATTCAGAAGGCCTATACCTCTACCCTCCTGACGCATATATAAAAGAACTCCCCGTCCCTCTTTTTCTATCATGCACAAAGCCTTATCCAGCTGCTCCCCGCAGTCGCATCTTCTGGACCCAAAGATATCACCGGTCAAGCATTCGGAATGCACCCTGACCAAAACGTCCTTCCTTTTGGAGATGCTCCCTTTCACCAAAGCCAGATGCTGATATCCATAGAGTTTGTCCTCATATGCATATAGATTAAAAGATCCCCACTTTGTCGGCAATTTGGCAGTAACGGCTTTGTTTATCAGCTTTTCCCTTTTAATGCGGTATTTAATAAGGTCGGCGATCGTTACCACTTTCAACTTGAACTTTTTCGCGAACTTAAAAAGATCGGGGGTCCTCGCCATTTTCCCGTCTTTCTTTATGATCTCACAAATGATCCCAGCTGGATAAAGGTCGGCAAGTTTTGCGAGGTCTACAGCCGCTTCAGTATGGCCGGCCCTTCTAAGGACGCCGCCCGCCACAGCCTTTAGGGGGAAAATATGCCCCGGCCTTACAATGTCGCCGGGTTTTGTCTTCGGATTTATCAAAAGCTCAATGGTTTTAGCTCTGTCAAAAGGGGATATCCCGGTGGTCAAGCCGAATCTCTTATGGGCATCAACAGATACAGTAAAAGCTGTCTTATGCGCCTCGCTGTTCTCGCTGACCATCTGGCTCAATTCCAATGCTTTCAGTCTTTCTTCGGCCATCGGAACGCAAACAAGGCCCTTGCCGTGGGTGATCATGAAGTTGATGTTGTCTTCGGTGACCTTTTCAGCCGCCATTACAAGATCTCCCTCGTTCTCGCGCTCACGATCATCCAGAACAACGACCATTTTGCCGTTAGATATGTCCTTTAAAGCTTCTTCTATTGTATTGAATTTATCCTTCATGTCAGTTCACAAGCCCCGCTTTTTTAAGAAAATCCCAGTCGATCCCCTTGCCTGAAACAGCGGACAGGTTCTCCGCTTTGCTGCCAAGCATTTTTTCAACATATTTACCAAGAACATCGAATTCCAGGTTTACCAGATCGCCCGCCTTCTTGTGCCTTAGATTGGTCCTGTTAAATGTATGCGGAATAACCGCAACACCGAAAGACCCCTTTTTGACCTTTGCGATAGTAAGGCTTACCCCGTCAACGGATATAGAACCTTTATCGATAATATACTTCGAGAACGAAGCAGGGATCACGATCTCAAAGATCAAACCTTTGCTGTCGCTGTTGATCTCCAGTATCGTGGACCTGCAATCAATATGCCCGGTAACCACATGGCCGTCGAACCGCCCCTCCATCTTCATCGCTCTTTCCAGGTTGACCAGATCCCCTACTTTTAAGCTTCCAAGCGTTGTCTTCGACATGGTCTCAGGAACAACCTCCGCCTCGAAATCTCTCATGACCCTGTTCGTCACTGTAAGGCACACTCCGTTCACGGCAACACTGTCACCTATCTTCAGCTCCAGAGACAGCTCCTTGCTGTAAACAACCACCATCTGCCTGTCTTTTTTTCTGACAAGCTTTTTGATCTTTCCAGTATCCTCAATGATTCCTGTGAACATAAAACCCCTGCACTTTATTTTTTTGCCGATTTTTCCATATCAGAGACCATTGCGCCAAGTATACCGTTAATAAATTTCGCCGATTCCTCATCGGAATACTTTTTTGCCAGTTCAAGCGCTTCATTGATAACCACTGAGTGAGGATTTTCTTTTAAATATAAAAGTTCGTATACGGAAAGCCTTAAGATACTTTTGTCCACGCTCTTTATCCGGCTAAACGCCCAGTTCTTGGAATACTTATTTATCTGGCCGTCAATATCTTTCAGGTTTTCCTGGGTCTCGGTAACGAGCTTTCTGGCGAACTTTTTTGTGTCCTCAATGAACTGCTCTTCGTCAAAAAGCAGCTCAAGCGCTTTTTTAATATCATCAGCCGCAACATCGGCCTGGAATAAAGCCTGCATGGCAAGACGTCTGGCTGTGGAACGTTTACCCATAATTACTTACCGGAACCGCCATTAAAATGCTTCGGTATAAAGTCGGTATATATGTCCCCTTTTCTGAACGCATCCACTGCAAGCACTTTATGGTGGAAAGGTATTGTTGTGGGAATAGGCCCGATCGCATATTCGTCTAGAGCTCTGTCCATCTTGTTAATAGCATGCTCCCTTGTCGGCGCCCAGGCGATCAACTTGGCTATCAATGAATCGTAATGAGGGAGAACCTTATATCCGGGATAAACATGGCTGTCAACGCGGATACCCGGGCCTCCGGGAGGAAGATAAATGGCGACCTCACCCGGAGAAGGCATAAAATCCCTTTCATGGTCCTCGGCATTTATCCTGCATTCGATCGCATGCCCTTCGATATTGACCTGGCTTTGTTTATGGCTCAAGGTCTCTCCGGAAGCGATAATGATCTGCTCTTTGACAATATCAATGTTCGTGATCATTTCTGTCACGGGATGTTCAACCTGTATGCGCGTGTTCATTTCCATGAAATAGAAATGATTGTATTTATCAAGCAGGAACTCTATCGTGCCGGCGCTGTGATATTTCGCCGCTTTTGCAGTGCGGATAGCGGCGTCTCCCATTTTCTTTCTTAATCTGTCATCCAATGCGGTTGACGGGGCTTCTTCCAGAAGTTTTTGATGACGCCTCTGGATCGAACAGTCTCTTTCCCCCAAATGGATCACATTGCCTTTCTCGTCGGCAAGTATCTGGAATTCAATATGACGAGGGTTCTCCACGAATTTTTCAACATACACATCGGGATTGCCGAAGGCAGCCTCTGCTTCCGCACTTGCGGTCTTAAGGAACTGCTTGAATTCTTTATCGTCATGGGCGACCCGCATCCCACGGCCTCCGCCGCCGGCAGACGCTTTTATGATCACGGGATAACCGATTTTATTGGCTATTTTAAGGCCTTCTTCTTCCTCTCTTACTGTGCCTTCGGACCCAGGAACAGTGGGGACTCCTACTTTTGCAACCGTCTGCTTGGCAACAGACTTATTACCCATCTTTGCCATAGTCTCCGGCATAGGGCCAATGAACTTGATCTTTGACTGCGCACAGATCTCAGCGAACTTATCATCCTCTGCAAGAAAACCGTATCCGGGATGTATAGCATCAACGCCCGCAACTTCCGCAACTGATATTATGCTTGGGATATTCAAGTAGCTCTGCGCCGGGGCAGCAGGACCTATACAGTAGGATTCGTCGGCTATTTTCACGTGGAGGGAGTCTTTGTCGGCATCGGAATACACTGCCACTGTCTTTATGCCCATTTCCTTGCAAGTCCGTATCACACGGACCGCGATCTCTCCCCTGTTAGCTATCAATATCTTCTTGAACATTCAAAAACTCCTGACACACAAAATCAAGATTTTTGCCGTAAAACAAACCATAATTATATCATTTATGCTTAACATTGGCAACGGCACAAGCCCCCCCTCAAAGAGCGAATATCATTGATATTCAGCTCATAAAGTTGTAAAATTAGGTCATAAAACTTCAAAAAAGGGAGGTGATCGCATATGGCAAGAGGCGGATTAGCAAAGATGAAAGTATCTTTCAAGGGTAGAAAAGAATCTTTAGAAAAAGTTTTCGGAGCAAGCCCGATCCCGGTAACACAAATGACCAAAAAGCTCTGGGTATTGATCAAAAGAAACAAGTTAATGAAGAAAAAATAATCCCCGGCAGATCAGTCCGCTCCCACAAAAGGTGAAGGTTTCTCCTTCATGAAGGGTTTTGTATTCAAAATCATCGAATTTTTTACAGCTTTCCAGTTATCGAAGTGATCAGCAGTATCACAGTAAGAGCCACAAGCGCCACCGTAGTCGATACAGCTATAACATTATATGCCCTGGAATTAACATACTGACCCATAATGCGCTTGCTGTTCACCAACATTATCATAAAGACCAATACGATCGGGAGCAGGAACCCGTTGATCTCCTGCGCGAGCAGCATTATAAAGACAAGGGATATCTTCGGGAGAAGAACGACCAATGCCCCTGTCACTATCAAAGCCGTATACAAGATATAAAACACCGGCGCCTCTCTAAACCGCTTATCAATGCCGTTCTCAAACCCCAGAGCTTCGCATATGGCATAAGATGAAGAAAGAGGAACAATAGAAGCAGCAAGAGTAGACCCTCCAAAGAGCCCGACAGCGAACAGCACCTTAAAGAATCTGCCGGCTATCGGTTTGAGGGCCAGAGCGGCATCTGCAGCTGTATTGATCCCTATGCCATACTTAAAGAGCGTTGCCGCGCAGGCAATTATAATAAAGAACGCGACCAGGTTGGTAAGGAATGCCCCTGAGAGGACCTCTATCCTCTCATATTTGTACTTTGCGATATCGATCCCCTTGCTGACGATCGATGACTGCATAAAGAACTGCATCCATGGGGTGATCGTTGTTCCTACTGTAGCGACCACAATAAGCAAATAACTCGGCTGAAAATGGAATTCCGGCACAAAGGTCTGATGAAAAGCCATTCCCCAGTCAGGTGCCGCTAAAAATCCAGAGATTATATAAGCAAGCTGGGCGCCGCAGAAAATAAGGAATATCCTCTCTACCAGTTTAAGGGAACCGCGGAGTATCACCCACCATATAAAGAACGCCATAATAGGCACAGAAACATATTTTGAGACCCCGAACAGCCCCCAGCTGGCGGCAATTCCAGCAAAGTTAGCGATAGTAGTGGCAATATTTGCGAATAGAAGAGTTGACATGGCAAGCAGCGTCAGCTTTATACCGAAATTCTCTCTGATTAGATCAGAAAGGCCTTTACCGGTAACAGCGCCCATACGCGCGCACATTTCCTGCACCACAGCCAAGCTGAAGGTAATGAGCAGCAGCATCCATAGCAGGCTGTATCCGAAGCGCGCGCCAACTATGGAATATGTGGTTATACCTCCCGCATCATTTCCGGCAAACGCGGTTATTATCCCCGGTCCCATTATTGCCAGGAAAATAAGTATTCTTTTATCGAGCTTAGGGAATCTCATGATTATTATCCCAACATCTGCTTTTTCCTGCGGGAAAGAGGGGGAAGAATGAAATCAATAACATCATCTACAGTGATGATCCCCAAAAGTTTTCTGTCCTTGTCGATTACCGGGACCGCCAGCAAATTATATTTAGAAATAACCTCAGCTACCTGCCGTTGTTTCATTTCGGGATCAACGGTTATAATTTCCTTTGTCATGATGCTTGAAAGCTTAGTGTCCGCGGAAGCAACGATCAAATTCCTGAGGGACAACACGCCGGCAAGACGCTCATCCGGATCGACTATATATAGATAATAAATGGTCTCCGCGCCGGGAGCAAGGCTCCTAAGCCTGTGGATTGCCTGGTCGACCGTAACATCTTGAGGAAAAACGATCTCTTCCGTGGTCATAAGTCCGCCCGCGGTCTCATCCTCATGCTTCATGAGGTCGCGGACCTCAATGGCTTTTTTGGTGCGCATAAGCCTCAGGAACTCAAATGCTTTTTCCTTGGAAATGTCGCCAAGAACATCAGCCGCTTCATCAGACGGCATTTTTTCAAGAATGGTCACGGCCTTTTTGGTATCAATAGTGGTCAGGAGAAAAGCCTGGATCTTCGGCTCCAGTTCATGCAGTGATTCAGCGGCAGCTTTATCGGAAAGAGCCCTGAATATGGCCATCCTCTCATCGCTGTGTACTTCAGACATAATGGTCGCAATATCCGACGGATGAAGCTCTTCAATACGCTTATGAGGAATAACTATGCGCTGCCGATGCGCTTCTGTCTTTAAAAATTCGACATGGTTAAGGCCGATCAGGGGCTCTGTCTTTTTCTTGGACACAAATATCCTTATAAGATCCAGCATCCATTCCAACCCCAGCCGCCTGAACACCCCCCGCACACTTACATCCACTGCGATGATCCTTACGGTATCACCCATTTTTGCTATCTTTATGTCATTTACCCTCACCACCCTGGCTCCCTCGGTATCAACGATCTGCTTGTCCAGAACATCGTGCCTAAGCAGAACATCGGTCGGTTTCACGGTTGAATAGGCCAGCCGATCCTTGGGTGTGGTGGTTGTAATAAGCTTTTTACCTACAAGATCGATCTCCCCCATAAGGATAACAACCCTGCCCCTTTCCTTCGACTTGACCACAAATCCCGTTACTTTCGGAAAAGCCTCATTAAAGAGCGTAATAATATCCACGACCTTGCCGACAGGCTCTTCCAGCCTGTCCATAACAGGTTTTCCAAGGAGTTCTGATAAAAACATTTCCGAAAAAAGTACCATAATTCACCTCAAAAGATGTGTCATTATAGCACGCACTCCCTGCCGGCAAAAGATGCTAAATATTAAAGCTGGACAGTACGGATTACTTTATTTACAATAAGCTTATGAAAAGGAAATTGTTGCTGCTTATCATAATAATCTTCGCTGTCACTGTTTTCGTAGACTCAAGAACGGGAATATTTTACGGCCCCCCCGCTCAAACCGGCAGGATAATCTGGCACGGCAATCCGGGCATGAACCAAATAGCTCTTACTTTTGACGACGGCCCAAGCTGGAAGTACACCGCAAAAGTACTCAACATCCTGAAAAAATATAATGTGAAAGCCACCTTTTTCGTTGTCGGGGAACACATCAAGCCGAACAAAAAACTCATAGCAAGAATGAACAAAGAAGGCCATTCCATCGGCAACCATACTTACTATCATATAGACGGCCGTGTAGTTAAGCAGAAAAAGATATGGAACAACATCTATTATACAAGTGTTCTCATAAAGCGAATGACCGGCAAGAAAGCAGCTTATTTCAGGCCCACATACGGATATGTGAACTGGAGATTCCTGAAGGAAGCCGAGAAACTTGATCTGCAAACTATACTGTGGTCGATCGATGCAGGTGAATGGAACGGCAAGATATCAAAAGAGAACATCATAAACCGGGTCGTAAGCAACACCAGGAACGGATCGATCATACTTCTCCATGATGGAGGCTCAAGCAAAGAAGCCGTAATTGCGGCGCTCCCGGTAATAATCAAAAAACTTAAGAGTAAAGGATTCGAGTTCGTAACTATCCCGGAAATGATGAACAACTTAGATCAGAACATAATTTTTTCCGGGAAGCCGCCTGACATAGTTTCTCAACTCAAGAATGGAAAGTATTTTAAGAACTTCTGAAGCGCTGAACCCGCTTTCAATAATGATGTTATCAACAACTCTCGGCTCATAAGACAGAACTGACATTATCTTTTTCTCTTTGCTGTCCAATTTGCTCATATCTTTTGGCTCGCTTTTGGATCTTTTTTCCACATAAATACTTAACTCCTCCAGGATATCATCAATACCCTCAACCAGCTTGGCCCCGTCCTTAATAAGGCTGTGGGGGCCGCGAGAAAACTCAGACCTTACGCTACCCGGAACGGCAAAAACTTCCCTTCCCTGTTCAAGTCCCAGCCTTGCGGTTATCAGCGCCCCGCTGTCGAGAGAGCCTTCTATCACGACCACGCCAAGAGATAATCCGGAAATTATCCTATTGCGCTGCGGGAATGTCCATTTGTCGGGAGGATGTCCCATGGGGAATTCCGATACATTCGCACCGGACCCGGATATCCTTTCAGCAAGCTCTTTATTAATGCTGGGATATACATTATCAAGACCGTTCCCGAAAACGGCAATGGTCCTGCCGCCAGCTTCCAGCGCCCCCATATGAGCTTCGGAGTCTATCCCCATTGCAAGCCCGGAAATTATCGTAAACCCAAAACGCGATAGTTCCTCTGCCGTTTTTCTGGCCATCTCTTTGCCGTAATGCGTAGGTTTTCTGGTCCCGACGATCGCTATCGCCTTGCTGTCGGACGCAAGAATATCTCCATCGGTGTAGAGAACGGGTGGAGGGTCATAGATGTTCTTAAGGTTTTGAGGATAATTCTCGTCGTAAATGGTCAAGGCTCTATATCCGCTTTTCAGGACCTTTTCCTGTTCCTTTTCAATATCCAGCTCGCTCCTGATCTTAATGAATATCTCAACGAGCTTTTCGCTGAACCCTTCAACTCTTTGGAGATCCGTCCTTTTTGCATGCCAAAAAGACGCAGCATCGCCAAAGTGATCTAATGCTTTTCTTATCCTTGTAGGCCCTATCCCTGGAACTTGGTTCACAGCGAGGAAATACTTGAGCTCGGGGTTCATTTTATCTTCTCTTTAAGAGAGTGAGGGCTTCTGTTCTGGTCTTAGCGTTCTTCCTGAAAACACCTCTGACGGCAGACGTTACCGTCAAAGCGCCTGGCTTTTTGACGCCGCGCATCGACATGCAAAGATGCTCGGCTTCGATTATTACAAGAACCCCCTGGGGTTTCAACTTTTCCATTAAGGTATCGGCGATCTGGCTTGTCAATCTTTCCTGGATCTGAGGGCGCTTTGCATAACCCTCAACAACCCTCACCAACTTAGAGAGCCCTGTAACTTTTCCTTTAGAAGGGATATAAACAACATGGGCCTTGCCGATGAACGGAATGAGATGATGTTCGCACATGGAATAGAACGGGATATCTTTCACCATCACCATTTCCTCGTGCTCTTCCTCATGGAATATAGTGATCTCCTTTGCAGGGTCCTTTGCTACTCCCGCGAACAGCTCCGCATACATCCGCGCCACTCGTGCAGGCGTATCTTTTATTCCTTTACGGTTAGGATCCTCTCCGATCGCTTCCAATATCTGCTTCACAGCTTTTTCTATTTTCTTCTGGTTTATCATATTAGAACAATCCTTTTATCTTTCCCGACTCCGCAATATCCATATTTTCCGCCGCGGGATGCTTCGGCAACCCAGGCATTGTAACAATACTGCCGGTATATACAACAATAAAACCCGCGCCGGCCGAAACCTTCAATCCTCTTACATTAAGTTTAAATCCTTTAGGCCTTCCTAAAAGTTTCGAATTATCAGATAGGGACAGGTGCGTTTTTGCCATACATATCGGCAAACGCCCGCAGCCAACCTTTTTTATCTTCTTTATATCTTTTAATGCCTGTTTTGAATAGTTAACGCCGTTCGCCCCATATATCGATCTCGCAATTTTTTCGATCTTGCTCTCAAGGGCGTCCGACGTATCATATGTGAATTTTAACTTATTTTTATTTTTTGACAGCTTAACAACTTCCTTAGCCAGCGCAGCGCCGCCTGCTCCGCCTTTCCCATGAAAATCACATAATATCGCAAGAGCATTCCTTGTCCTGCACCACTTAATGACATAACTTATCTCTTCTTTTGAATCTTCTTTCCTCTTATTGATAGATATGACAAGCGGTATATTGAATTTTCTTATATTCTCGATATGCTTTGCCAGGTTCAATACTCCAAGCTTTACCGCCAGCATGTTCTTTTTAGACAATTTTTCTTTCGAAACCCCACCTTGCCTTTTTAATGCCCTGATCGTTACCGTAAGAACGACCGCATCAGGCTTAAGTTTTCCTGCACGGCATTTGATATTAAAGAATTTTTCCATCCCTAAGTCCGCACCGAAACCAGCCTCCGTAACAACATAATCAGAAGCTTTAAGCGCCATTCTTGTCGCGATCAAACTGTTGCAGCCATGAGCAATATTCGCAAATGGTCCGCCGTGAATAAAAGCGGGGGCGCCTTCTATTGACTGTACTATACTCGGCTTTATTGCCTCTCCCATAAGTAATGCCATTGCACCGTTCACCTTTAAGTTTTTGGCCGTAACAGGCCTTCCTGAATATGTATATCCAGCAATTATCCTGCCAAGCCTCTGTTTCATGTCAGTAAGGTTATTTGAAAGGCACATGACAGCCATAGCTTCCGATGCAGCAGTGATGTCAAAGCCGGAATTTCTGCGGATTTTACGCTTTCCTAAGCCATATTCAACGGATATGTTCCGGAGCGCTCTATCATTCATATCCATTACTCTTTTCCATGCGATATTTTTCGGGTCTATCCTTAAATTGTTGCCCTGATAGACATGATTGTCGATAATTGCAGCAAGAAGATTATGGGCTGAAGTTGTCACATGGACATCTCCTGTAAAATGGAGATTTATAGCATCCATTGGAAGTACTTGTGAGTATCCGCCGCCGGCAGCGCCGCCCTTCATTCCCATTACAGGCCCTAAAGACGGCTCGCGAATACATATAAATGACTTTTTACCGATCTTTTTTAATGCCTGAGCAAGCCCTATTGTAGTGGTGGTCTTTCCTTCGCCCCAGGGAGTCGGTGTTATTGTGGTCACAAGGATCAGTTTGCCGTCTTTCTTTTTGCGAAGCCTTTTTAGAGCGGAAAGATTGATCTTAGCCTTATCTTTACCGTAAAGTTCGATCTCAGAAGATAAAAAACCCGCTTTTTTGGCAATTTCTTCGATGGATCTTAATTTTGCTCTTTGGGCTATCTCGATATCAGTAAGCATTTTCCCTCCGTTAAGCTGAAAAACGAAGTGATTTTATCATAAAGGGGGTATACTCTCAAGGAGTGAAATAATTCCTCATTTTTGACGATAAATATATATAGGGGGAAATATGGCACCGTTATCATTATATGCTAATCTAACAACCAGGAAAGTAGCGCAAGTATCAACCGTGCTCGCAAACGAGGCTACTCGAATAGCTTCTCAACGATTGGCCCAATTTGCTAATACAAAAGTGGGATCAAGCCTGATCACTACAATTGCTCCTATGCAGGCATATCTGCGCGGCTTAAGAGTTCAGGGCTTGACCAATAATGGAAACTTATTCGCTAAGTCAGGATACTTCAAGAAAGCTACCCTGCAGTTTGACGAAGCATTAAAATCAGATCCCCGTTATGCCCTGGCCTGGATCGGCAAAGCAGCGGCTCTCAATGCATTAGGATTGACCGAGGAGGCTGATAGGTACTCTGAAGAGGTTAAACGTCTGTCAGAGGAGGCCGAGCTCCTGCACATTAAGATCCTCACCACTTATAAATATGCTTCCCCTGAGATTATTAATAGATTATGCGATGAAATAATTAAACTAAGCCCAAAACATGTAAAAGCCCGGGCGATAAAAGGGGCCCTATACTATAATGAAGGGCTACTTGAAGAAGCCCTTGAGCAGTTCGAGCAGGTCCGGCAAATAGATCCCCATGACACCAGCACCCGTACTCTCAGGGAAACTACCCTTCTTTTACTAGAGGGAAAAGAAGCTTTATCATAATAGAGAAGATATCTTTTCCGAAGTCAATCCGTATTTTTCCAGTATCTCTTCCCTTGTGCCATGCTCAATGAACTTATCCGGCAAACCGATCCTTTTTATTGGGACATTTATGCTTTCATCGGCCAAGACCTCTTCCACAGCACTGCCAAAACCGCCGGCCAGAACACCTTCTTCGACCGTGACAACGAACTTAGCGTTCTTCGCCTGTTCAACTATCAAATCCCTATCAATGGGTTTGATCGACGAGAGACTTATCACTTTTGCTTTTTTCTGGCCTGACTTTACGGCTTCGATGGCCGGATAGACCATAGACCCTGTAGCAAAAATAACTGTTTCACCGCCATTATCCAGGACCAGCTCTCCCTTTCCTATCGACAGATCCTTCAGATGACTATCCATTTTCGCGCCAGCTCCGCTCCCCCTTGGATATCGAATAGCGATCGGACCATCATGTTTCACTGCGGTATTCAGCATATGCTGGAACTCATTCTCATCTTTAGGGGCCAAAACGGTCATATTAGGCAGGCTTCGAAGGAACGCTATATCAAATACTCCATTATGCGTTGCACCATCCTCGCCAACGATACCAGCACGATCCACAGCAAAAACTACCGGCAGGTTCTGAAGACAAACATCATGGATGATCTGATCATATGCTCTTTGCAGGAATGTTGAATAAACAGCAACAACAGGTCTGTAGCCTGCCTTTGCAAGCCCTGCTGAAAATGCAACGGCATGCCCTTCCGCTATCCCTACATCAAAAAACCGCTTAGGATATTTTTCCGCGAATTCCATCAAACCGGTACCGTCCGGCATCGCGGCCGTGACAGCAACTACTTTTTCGTTTTTCTCCGCAAGTTCAGTTAATGTCCTGCCGAAAACTGCCGTATAAGTAGGTGCTCCACCCTTGGACTTTACCTCCCCTGATATCTTATCGAAAGGCGAAATGCCGTGGAATTTTGTCGGAGCATCCTCAGCAGGTTTATATCCCTTCCCTTTCTTCGTTAAAATATGAATAAATACGGGGCCTTTCACATCTTTTGCATAATGCAGAACGCTCATGAGCAGAGGGATATTGTGGCCGTCTATCGGGCCCAAATATTTCATCCCCAGCTCCTCGACAATTACACCCATCTTAAAATCAACAATGAAATGCTTAACCCTGTTTTTTAGGTTCTCAGCCCGCTCAACAAGCGGGGTCCCGATCTTTGGGATCCTTGAAATAATCCCTTCGATCCTATCCCTGAAACCGGTATAAAGCGAACTGGCCCTAAGTTTAGTAAAATAATTGGCCAGTGCCCCAACATTCTTTGATATGGACATTTCATTGTCGTTAAAAATAAGGATGAGGTTGCTTTTATGATGCAGGATGTTATTCAATCCTTCAAGTGCAAGCCCTCCGGAAAGAGACCCGTCGCCGATCACCGCGGCTATCTTATAATCATTTCCTGAAAGATCCCTGGCGGCGGCAAGACCGAGCGCCGTAGAAATAGAGGTGCTGGCATGCCCTGTCGTGAAGACATCATGCGGGCTTTCATCTTTATTAGGAAAGCCTGATATCCCGCCGAACTGCCGCAAAGTGGCGAATTTCTTACTTCTGTTCGTCAGTATCTTATGAGCGTATGCCTGGTGCCCCACATCCCAGATGATCTTATCCTTCGGGGAATTAAGCACCGCGTGAAGAGCTACAGAAAGTTCAACCACACCAAGGCTGGAAGCAAGATGCCCCCCGTTCTTGGAAACAACATCTATTATAAGCTCGCGGACTTCCCTGGCAAGATTATCAAGCTCTTTCGCATTGAGCTTTTGCAGGTCGGTAGGCAGATTCAGTTTTGAGAGAAGTTCGGTCATTTATGTTTAAAATATTATAAAATAAATTATCACGGAATTGAGCACCCCTAGAAGGGCCCCGAAAACAACTTCGAGAGGAGTATGCCCCATCAATTCCTGAAGCCTGTTCTCGCTCACTTTTCCCGTGGCATAGATATCCTCAACGATCCGGTTCAGTATCAATGCCTGCTTGCCTGCAGCCCGCCGGACCCCTGCGGCATCGTACATGACGATTATGGAAAAGACGACAGCGATAGCGAACCAAATGGAATTCCAGCCGGAAGTCAGCCCAATGGTCATCGAAAGAGAACAGACCATTGCTGAATGAGAAGAAGGCATCCCTCCCGTTTCAAAGAACCTCCCCGGATCCCAGTCCTTGTCCTTAATATAGTAATAGGGGACCTTTATCAGTTGGGCCACGAACATGGCGATCACCGCAGATACAAGCGGCAGGTTCGTAAAAATACCTATTATAAATTCACCGACTTCTCTCATCAGACGCTCCTCTCTCCCAAATGTTCAGCAATGCTTCTTAGTATATTATAGGTTTTTCCAAGGCCTTGCAATGCTTTTATGGACTGGACTATCTTGAGCTGCGCCAGCTTTCTGGAATTCTCCAAACCTATCAACCTGGGATAAGTGGCCTTTTTTTGCGCGATATCTTTTTTCGGCGTTTTCCCAAGTTTCTTTTTAGTTAAAGTAATATCCAAAATATCATCAATTATCTGAAATGCCATCCCCAGGTTCTCTCCATACCGCTCAAGCTTTCGCATAACACTCTTGCCGGCGCCTCCGATCATGGCACCGCACAATATTGAAGCCCTAATAAGAGAAGCGGTCTTATTTAAATGAATGAATTCCAGGTCTTTTTTGGAGTATTTTCTGCCCTCAAATTCAAGGTCGGCGACCTGCCCTTCCACGACCTTCACAAGAGCTTTCGAAAGTTCGGCGATCACCTTTACAACAACGCCGCGG
>JBHPDX010000030.1:0-14284 GCA_042577445.1 Candidatus Margulisiibacteriota bacterium
TTCATGCGCTCTGCCTGCATCTTTTTCATCTGGGCTTTCTGTTCCTTCGTCAGGATCTTTTTCATTTCTTTTTTCTTCTTCAGGGCATTGATCTTCATCTTTGTCTGAATGGATGATATCTCTTTCATCTTCCCTTCGATCCTGCCGATATCAAGGTCTTCCTCTTTCATGAGCGCCTTAAGCTCTTTATTCAGCTTCTGTTTCTTTGCGGCCAGGTCCTTGTTGTCTTTTTGCAGTTTTTCCTTTAAGGCTTCCATTTTTGCCTTCTGGTCCTTGGTGAGTTCGATCTCACCCATTATTTTCCCGTGTGAAGCCTTGCCCATTTTGTAGGAGGCTTTACCTGACTTCGCGCAAATATATGTTCTTGCGGCAAAAGCAGGTATGGAAAGGACAAGTATCAGGCAGATAAGCAGTGCAATAGTTCTTTTCATAGCAGTTCACCTCCTTGAAAGGTTAATTATAGTCTTTTCCAAGTATTAAAGTCAACCGCGGGCAGCCAAGAAAACATGAAATTTCCTCCGTAATGTTGCGATATAGTTAACGATAATGTTCAAAAAGGAGAATTATGCAGGCAATACGAAGTATTAAAGTGGGATATGCTGACCCGGTATTGAATACCTTTCTCGCCGCTACGCGGAACAGGCCTCTCCTGGAGAAAGGCATTGATAATGCGGATCTTTCCGGCTACCTTCATCCGGAGGTAACGCGCGAAGCGCTTGAGGCCAACAACCTTTTGTTTTCGTTCACTGTTAAGATGCACCCGGAATTCCGGCCTACGCCTGATACTGTCGCCGGTGAAGATCAGATACTTTTTTCTTCCAGAGCCAGTTCCATTTCCACGAATGCCGGAGCATGCTGGTCGTATATTATTTCGCACAGAGATATAAGCCCCGCCGCAGCCGTACATGTAAGTTCGCTGCACACCGGGGATGAAAGTGTCCATAGAGGAATGCTGCTTTTTGCGTATGCAAATCTATGGCGCATGGTCCCCAGGATGGCTCCAGAGATGGGTTTTAAGGCATTTATCTCCGGCGGCAGGATCAACAGCCTCACGAGAGACCCTGTAAAAATGGGATTATTCCATATGTCAGCCGAGAGCTGCAGGAACTGGCAAATATCCCGCAACAGATCAACGCTTCAAAGCGTCGTGCATGAATTATTGACAAGGGGAGTTTTCATAGATGAAATCGATATCGGGAGAAGTTATCGTCATCAGGAATTATCATTTATCACAGGGAAATATACGGCTCAATTGATGTAGCTTCTCATTATATCCGCCGGTTAGTGAATAAAATAAAAAAAGACCCCGGAGTTTCCAGGGCCTTTTTTGTTTCAAATGTTACGGAACCTGTCCTTAGCGCCCTCTTCCCCTTGAAGGAGCCGTTCTTGTTGGAGATGTTCTCATAGGCGTTGTTTTTTCCATCTTCATCTGCTTTTTCATTTCCTTTATCTTTGCTTTCCGGGGTTCCCTTCTCTGTGTTCTGACGGCCTTCATTTTTGACTTTTGGCTCTTTGTGAGGACGCCGTTAGCCTTTTTGGCGCCGGACAGCTTATTGAGTGTTATCTTTGATCTGACGTTCTCAAGTTCTTTGACTTTCGACTCTACTTTACCCAGATCCGGCTCATCGGCATCCATCATTGTCCTTATTTCGCTTCTTATCTCATTTCTCTGTCTTACAAGTTTCGCATTTTCGTTAGCTGTATCGGTCTTTATATTTCTAAGCTTTTCCCTTTGTTCTTTTGTGAGCTTGAGCATGTCTCCTTGAGCGGTTACGTTATCAACGCTTGTTCCCGATGAGATCGTTTCATCAACGTCCGCGTCATTATCCGCGGCAAAGGAAGCGATGCTCAGGGATAGAAATAAGCACAGGGATAAAATAATGATCCTTTTCATATTTTCACCTCCTTGGAAATTGAATTATAACCATTATTAACTGCTGAAGTCAATTATTCCCCATATCCTCTTAATATCCAGAAGTCAGCAATAATATATTTTACTAAAAAGTGAAATTCCCATTATTTTATGTAGATATAATAAATAGAGTGTAGAAATATATTAAGGAGGAAGATGAAAATGGGTATAGAGAAGTTATCTGCGATAGATCCAAATACGGCCTACGTATTCAAAAAAGCGGGATTTAATGATAAGGACAGAGACGGTGCTATAAGAAAACAGTCCCCTAAAAATCGCCAGATAAGAAACGAAGGCTATATACCGGAAGCAGATATTGATATGGACGGTAAAATAGTCGGGGCAGAAGCAAAGCTTTATCTTATAGCGAGTAACAATCGACAGCTTACCCCCACGGAAAAACGAGAATATGCCATAACTGATAAAGACAGAGCTGTTCTTGCACAAGCTTATGCTGATAGATTGAAGAGAGCCGAGAAAACGATCAAGGATCCGGTATATAAAGAAGTGTATCTCGGCGATATATCTATTGGATTGGCCTATGCAGGATTATACAAAGAATCATCTGATGTGGCGCTTCAGCTCAAGCTTCCTTTGCGAAGGGCTGCTGCTCTCCGGGATATGTCATACGTGGCGGCAATGGTCGGACAAACCGATATATCACTAGTAAACAGGATGAGGGAAAAGCTTGTGGGCAACGAACGCCAGTATCTCAATCTTGCATTATTTAGAGAAGAGAAGTATGGCTTCCGTAACAGAAAGGTTGGAGGTGTATATAGAGTCCTTATCACCAAACAGTACCTTGAAGGAATTGTAATGGTGGCTTTCATCAAGGACCCATCGAACAGATCAGTGATACATAAATGTTTGGTCCAGAGCGCAAAGAAGACCTTAAATGCAATTGAAAGAAAAGCTATTAACGAACGTGTAGGACCGGAATTTTCTGTCCATATTTAACACCGCTTAAAAAGTATTTAAAGCAAAAGCCCGTCTCCTATTTAAGGAAGCGGGCTTTTTGTATGTAATGATCCGTATTTGCTAGAAACTCATCAAGGAAAATCCGACGCCTAACAGGACCTGGATCCAGATATTCACTCCGGTAAGAACGCCCAAAGTATTCAGTATTATCAAAAGAGCGATTATGAATAGCGCTCTCCCGAAAAATCCCCCGCATTCATCATTCTTCTGCATTATCTGTTGATGCCACGGTCCGCAGTCCATATTCTTGGACTCTTTCTCGATCTTCTTCCCGATCATCTCCCCTATCTTTCCCCATCCTGCCACTTTTTCTGCTTTCTTCTTTGCCATATTTATCCCCCCTTTTTTTCTATCTTACAATAAAGTCCTGAAATATACCAACAAGAAGCGCTATTCCCGACGTCAAAAAGATAACAAAATAGTTTATCGCGGTGTTCCGTGATCCCAGCTGGCAGAGGACGTTCTTCAGCACGCCGTATTCGTCATCCGAAAGCTTGTCCTTGCAGGTCAATTTCTCGATCAACCCGCTTTTCTCAAGTTCTTTCTGCAGCATTTTATACTGCCTGTATTTATAGACGAAGTAGATCGTGAAGCCGCCGACGCCTATGTACCAGAACATTTTTGCCCATATCACGCTGAAGTCGAGGATAAAATTGACAAGGCGGATAGAGATCGTGGCTACCAATCCTACAAAAAGAAAGATAAAAGATGACGGCGTTTCGCCGCATTTGGAGTTTATCGCACAGGTTTTTACGTTTTCAGTATTGTTCATTCAGAGGATTTTTTCTGCTGCCATTTCTCGCGGTCTTCCGCGGTATAGACCCTTTTGTAAACGCCGGAAATGACCTGTGAAAAGGGGCTGGTACGCGTGGTAAAGGCGAATTTACTGCCGAGCTCTATTATCTCATTTCCGTCCATTGAAACAGCGACAATGACCTTTCCTCCCCTGCCCGCCTTGCTCCCATGGAGCTTCTTAACTTCCGTGATAGTGTAAACGGTCGCATCATCCTTTGCGTTCGCTTCGTCAAGCCGCCTTACTTTGATCCTTGTTATTGTTTTGCTGTCGAGATCAATATTGTATTGATATTCGAAGAGGTTGGCTTTTCCTGTCGATGTGCGCACATTGCCGTCCTGCATTACGGAAACATCCTTGAACTGCCTGTATGTGCGCAGGACGCCGTATGCAGGCGCGCATACAGCGATCATGACGGCGGTCAAAAGTACCAGTATCATAAGTTTATTTTTCATTCATGCCCCCTAATTAACCGTATAGCCGTAGCTTTTAATATAGTCATTGATGTCATTCAGCGATGCGCCGCCTGCGTCGTTCGTATTTATGGTGATGACGACATCAGGCCCGGATTGTTTTATGGTGACGGCCCCGTATGCTTCCTCGTAGCGCGCCGGATTATCAACGGTTTTCCAGCTTGTCTCTTCATAAGCTGTTGTCGGCGTCCTCTGTTTCTTGTCTTTCCCTTTATTGTCTGTCCCAGGATTAATATAGGTCGTTGTTGTCATAGTGGTCGAACTTGTTCCTGGGATATAGACCTGGCCCATATCAACGTTATACGTCCCCGTATCGTCATTCTGGTATTTAAGGGTGTAGCCGTGCATCCCGACATAGTCCTTGAAGAGAGGGATGATCTTATTCTGGTTGGCGTTGCGCACGGTATAGACCGTCTCGCATCCGGTAAGGAAGAGCACAGAAAGCAATAATATGCAGATAAGTATCGTCTTTTGTCTCATAACAGTCTGTAATTATATCACAGGAAAACCTTGCATGTATAGGGCAAGCTAAGGGATTAAGAGCCTGAGGCTGAACGCCTCGGCTCCAATTAGCGTATTTCATTAAATCTTTTATCTATACCGAGACTGTCTGTTTGGTTATGAATATATTCTATGAGGTTTCTTAACCCAGTCTCGTTTATCTTTCTGCAACAGTAAGATCTTGCCCATAATTTCCTGTAAACAACTCTATCGATGTTCGGATAATTGAGGAATAGCCTGTAAGATGAACCGCCCTTGATCGATCTCATGATATAAGCGGAAGAATCGTTAGTTTTTTGCTCGACCAGCATATGAACATGGGCATCAAGTATGTTCATAGCGATAATATTAAAATGCTTGGCCGATGCAATGTCATGGAACCACTCATGGAGCTTTTCCTTTATTTCCCTGTCGAGGGACATTCTTCTCTTATATGTGGCGAACACATAATGATAATATTCCCTTGCTTCCATAATTATGTCACCTCGGTTGATCGTTGAGCATATCAATAATTACCATATCGGAACCGCGACGTTTAGTCGCAGGTTCTTGGATTCCTTACCCGTTTTACCAGCAATCTCCCCGCCAAAGGCGGGCAGGCATGCCAGCTTATTTGAGCAAAAAAAGTAGTTTCAAGCGGAGTATATGTAGCAGAATTCGTCATTCCTTACAGCTTACCCCTTAAAGCTTATCCCTCATCCCTGATCCCTAATCCCTTATAGCTTATCCCTTATCCCATATCCTTCAGTTCAGTGAAATTTTCTATGATTTCCTGCGATATTAAAGCATGACGCATTTATATACAGCACAAACGATGAAAGCGCCTTTAATAAGGTTCCGCCAGGCATTAGGCCAGGTGGTATCGCGGATGGAAGAAAAAGAATTCGCGCTGCCGAAGGACCTGAAAGCCGCATGGCCGGATTCACACTTAATTAAATTGCTTTCCAACAGATTTACAGCAAACATGGGAGCCGATTATCATGCAAAAACTCTTACCCGGCAGGTGTTCCCTCAGCTCGGGGTACGGAACGATGCCAGGATGCTGGACATAGGGGCCGGCACTGATGAGCTCATGGACGAAGTGATAAAGGGGGGTTATCCAAATTGCAGAGCTCTTGATGCTAGTGAAGATATAAGAAATTCTTATATAGGCATACACATGAATTTCCGGGACTATCCTATAGAGGAGAAATATGATGTCATCCTTTTCTCCCTCCTCCTGGATTGCGAAAATCCCATGGACCTTCTTGCAAAAAAGATATATCTACATCTTAACAAAGGGGGATTCTTGATCTTTAATGACCCCACTTATTTTGCTTTTACATTTGAGTGGATGCTTAAGGGTCTCGGATTTGTTCGGATCAGATTACAGGGCGGCGAGGTAATGAACCTTCTTAGCATATGGAAAAAGCCGTAGATCAATAAAAAAGCGTGATTACCCACCCCCGCCGTTAAAAATAGATAATGATGTGTTTGTTGTTGGAAGAGTGGCATGAAACTTATGAGATCAGAGATCGGAGGCCCGAGATGCGACTCTCATCTCCCACCTCTCACCTCGCATCTCCTGCCTTTAATAGATAATGATATGTTTGCCTGCCCTGTGTTTGTCACAGGGTTTTTGGAAGATAGGCAAAAACTGAAATTTCACCTATTTTATGTCGATATATATACAAGAGGGGATTAAGTCGATATATAATATAGGAGGGAGTTATTATGTCTAGAGCAGGAATGGGTTTAAAATTAATGGGAATTGGTGTTACAGCGAACACTGCAGTATTGCGCAGTGCGAAAACAAACTTACAGGGGCATTTGAAAGCCGGGAATATCGAACTTGCCGCCCAGCAGGTATTGAATTCCGCGTTAGTTTATTTTGATCGATCCGTGCCTTATAGCCCGAAAGATCAGGGCTTCATGCTATCGCCGGTACGGGCAAGGAGGGTCGCATCCCAAATGGAAAGATCCCCAATTATTAGAAGTCTTGTCAAACATGGCAATACGAGAGATGTGGCAAAGGTGATAATCGAATTACATAAAATAAGCGGGGAAAGCAATTACAAGAAATATATTCTTGGGAGTGTTATGGAAGCAGTTCTTAAGGCGTTCCCTAATCAAGATCGTTATGATGCATATTTTCGTGATCTGAAAGCAATGGTATCATTGGAAGAAGGTGCGTGGGATAAGTTACAGGGTGTCCACGTGGGATTTAGACTATATGCATCTGGTCTTGGTACACCAAGTTAATATCGATTAGATCGTAAGCGATCGTATCCAGAAATATACAAAAGCCCGTTTCCTATCCCAAGGATGCGGGTTTTTTGTTTGTCCTCCCACCCCCGCCGTTAAAAATAGATAATGATATGTTTGTTTTTGGAAGAGTGGCATATTAGGGGATTCTCTATATTTCTTTTATATTGCCTCTCACATTATTTAAAATCATGGTCGTTTTAAAAATATAAGCGTATACAAAAAAGAATATTGCAGCAAATATGCCAGCACATATTTTATAGGGTCCTGAAAAAGAAACTAGGAGGATAAGGGCAACTAAAACGAGCAACAGGAAAGTAATAAGCGTTATCCATCTATTAAATCCTCTTCGAATCGCATAGCTATACTGTTTTAGGCCTTGCTCCTCATAAAATATGTTTAATGATTGCACATATACTTGCTCAATTTCGTTTAATCTTGCAATAAACAGCCCAATAAGCCCAATTATTATTGCAAGGAAAAGTGAAGCTGAGAATTTATAAAGATCGCCATCTAATTGAGTGAAAATAAACCATATAATTGCACCAAAAATAATTAAAGAGAAATTCAGCATCGTTCTTTCGGATGTGCGACAATGATCTCTTTCCTTTAATTCCGCTCTATATCTTTCAATATTTAACTCATCTTTTAAGTCCACTTTACTCACCTCTTTTGCTAATAATGGATGAGCGATACTATCTGCCTTTTGCTCGAATATCGCTCACCTTCTTGCTTTTCATGACAATCTCCTTGTCTTGTTGCAAGAATTTCTTAACAACAGCTTCACTTAGTTTTAAGAAAGGCCATAAATTTATATGTGGTATATCTTTTCGGTACTCGAAAACGGGACTTTTTGCATGTCCGATGTCCAAAAAATGTCTCGTTGGGAGTGCGGCATTATGTGTTAATATTCCACGATAATTATCATAAATTATTTTAAGATCTTTTTGATTGAGCTTTAAATTATAATAATCTTTATGGTTTAATATCTGGAAATGTTTTTTAGATTTGCCGCCAATTACATATGAACCAATGCTATCAGCAATTGAAAACAATAGTATGGTGGCCGGATATCCGTAGCAACCTTTTTTCCCTAATTCCTTTATCTCTTTTTTGTATTCGATACAATATTTAGCAACTGCTAACATTTCGCCTAATGATTCATTCAACATTGCATGTATTGAAAAATGAATTGTCATAAATTAAATAAGACTTGCAAATCCTTCTCCCCAATCGCTTTAACGCCCAATTTCTTCGCTTTATCAAACTTCGAACCCGGATCTGTTCCGGCAAGAACATAATCCGTCTGTTTAGAAACTGAAGAAGAGACTTTTCCGCCCAGTTTCTTTATTTCAGCTTCGAATTCCGGCCTGGGCTTTGAAAGCGTTCCCGTTATTACAAAAGTTTTGCCGTAAAGCGGGAGTTTTGTTTTATCCTGAACTTTTGACTTCATATTCAACCCCGCTTTTTTGAGGCGCGAGATCATCTGTTTATTTTCAGCCGATCTGAAGAAATTATGCACACTGTTCGCGACCTTCGGCCCTACTTCGTGAACCTTCGAAAGATCCTCCGTCTTCGCCGCCATTAACTTCTCAATGGTCGGGAAATTCTCGACCAGTACTTCCGCTGTATGAGCGCCAACCAAAGGTATGCCGAGAGCAAAAACAAGCTTCTCAAAAGGCCTCTCTTTGCTCTTCTCCACCGCATCAACTATATTCTGAGCCGATTTGTCGGCAAAACGCTCGATCTTTAATAACTGCGCCTTCGTCAGATCATAAATATCAGCGACATTCTCCACCAGCTTCTTCTCAACAAGTATGTCCGCCATCCTGTCCCCTATCCCTTCAATATCCATCGCACCCCGCATCGCGAAAAGTTGAATATTACCCTTTAACTGCGCCGGACAGCTCTTGTTAATACACCTGTGCGCCGATTCACCTTCATTCCTGACAACTTTTGATCCGCAAGCAGGACATTTATCAGGGATCTTATACTTCTTTTCTTTGCCTGAACGTTTATCTTTCAATACTTTAACGACTTCGGGGATGACCTCGCCCGCTCGCTGGACCATTACGGAATCGCCTATTCGGACGTCCTTCCTGTCGATCTCATCCTGATTGTGCAGAGTAGCCCTTTTGACCGTCGCTCCGCCCAAATTTACGGCCTTTAAACACGCGATGGGGGTTATGGCGCCTGTCCGCCCTACGGACGGTAATATGCTCTCTACGCGCGATTCTGCCTGTACAGGAGGGTATTTGTACGCTATAGCCCACCTCGGCGACGACGCCGTGGCGCCAAGCTTGTCCTGAAGCTTTAGATCATTGACCTTTACAACAATGCCGTCAATTTCATAAGGAAGCTTCTCCCGCTTCTCCTCCCATCCCTTTATGAACTTGATGACCTCATCAACATTCTTGCATAATTTGGTGTTCGGGTTCGTCTTTAACCCCAAGTCAGATAAATGTTTAAGCGTTTCAAAATGGGAATTCTTTTCATGCCCGACACCGGCGTAAATAAAAGTATCCAGCGGCCTCTTTGCGGCAATTTTAGGATCTAACTGACGGAGAGAACCCGCGGCGGCATTCCTTGGATTGGCGAAAGTTGCCTCATCAGCGGCAATTTTGTCTTCATTTATTTTGATGAAACTCTTATATGGAAGATACGCTTCTCCGCGTACATCAACATCAACGGCTTTTGTGAGAGTTAACGGTATCGATTTGATGGTCTTCAGATTCTGCGTGATATCCTCACCCGTAACACCGTCGCCTCTGGTCGATCCTTTTATGAATTTGCCCTTTTTGTATTCTAAAGCGACAGCCAGGCCGTCCATTTTCAATTCGCAGACATATTCGACTGACTTGCCAACGCCTTCAGTGACCCTTCTGTCGAAATCTTTCAGTTCATCTTCGTTGAAAGCATTGCCGAGAGAAAGCATCGGGGTCTTGTGTTTGATCGATTGGAACTTCGGAAGCGGCGTACCCCCTACTCTCTGTGTCGGCGAATCGGGAGTTACGAGTTCCGGGCTTGCCTCTTCGAGGATCTGGAGCTCGCGGTAGAGCTTGTCGTATTCCGCGTCGGAAATTTCGGGCTTGTCCAATACATAGTAAAGATTTTCGTGATGACGGATCACTTTTCTTAATTCTTCTATTTTTTTCTTGATGTGTTCCATATTTCCTCTTTGTCACTCTGAGGCCTTCGCAACTGTCACTCTGAGGCCGAAGGCCGAAGAGTCTGTAGACTCAAACCCACCCCGGGCCCAGATCCTTCGTTTCACTCAGGATGACACAGCCCCTAAACCCGAACCGCTGAGAGCACTTCCCTGAATTTTCCCTGCTCGGCGTACATCGCTATCTCATCCAAAGTCCTTGAATCGCCCACAGTATATTTTCCCGACCTCGTCCTCCTTAACTGCGACATGTGCGCTCCGCAGCCGAGAAGCTCCCCTAAGTCGTGGCACAGCGTCCTGATATAAGTCCCTTTTGAGCAGACTACCTTGAACACTGCCTTGTCCGCATCCAAGTTTATCAATTCAAATTCTTTTATCAATATCTTTCTTGGCTCACGCTTGACCTCTATCCCCTGCCTTGCAAGCTTATAAAGAGGCTGGCCTTTGTGTTTTACGGCAGAGACCATCGGCGGCGTCTGCTCGATCTCTCCTTTAAATTTTTCCATCGCTTCCCTTAACTGCATTTTGCTGATGTCTACCGGGCGCTCGGAGAGAACTTTTCCAGACGAGTCCTGCGTGTCAGTTGCTACGCCGAAAGTCGCTTCAAAAACATATTCTTTGTCATCGGCAAGAAGATCTGTTGCCATTTTTGTGAACTTTCCGAGAAGTATGACAAGGACTCCGGTGGCTATCGGATCGAGCGTGCCTGCGTGTCCTATCTTTTCTGGTTTAATAATCTTCTTGAGGCGCCTTATAACGTCATACGAAGTGATGCCGGAAGGTTTGTCTACGATAAGTATCCCGTTCATTTCACCCTCTCTTGTCACTCTGAGGCCGAAGGCCGAAGAGTCTATAATCTTATAAGATAATAGACCCTTCACTTCGTTCAGGGTGACGGGACTTGTTTTCCCCTTCATTCCAAGACTGAAGAATCTATAAACTTAAATCTTTCCAGTCCGGGTTTGCTGATTCAATAAGTGCTATCTTTCTCTTCCTAAGCCAGCCCTTTATCTGCTTCTCTCTCACAATTGCATCCCGTGGACCGTTAAATTCTTCAAAATAAACTAACTTATTGATATTGTATTTACTGGTAAAACTTTTGATCACTTATTTTTATGCGAAAAAACTCTTCTTCTAAGATCGCTCGTAATGCCCGTATAAAGCGTTTTGGATTTATTGGTCATTATGTAGACAGAATACTTTTTCATGGTCAGCCCCCCACCCCAGATTCTTCACTTCGTTCAGAATGACGGCCCCACCAATATCTATTTTATCACCTTGAAAACTTCCTTGAGAACTTTCTGCTGGACTTCGTCAATATCGCCTTTTATCATCACGCCCGAAGCCCTTACATGGCCTCCGCCGCCCAGTTTTTTGGCGATAGCTGAAACGTTTATCTTGTATTTAGACCGGAAATTCACTTTTATCCCGTCTTCCACTTCACGGAAAAGGACCGCGACCTCAACACCCCTTATCGATCGGATCGCGTCAACGATACCCGTAAGGTCCTCGCTCCTCGCCCCCGTTGCCGCCATCAGGTCGCTTGTTAAAGCGGACCATGCAACGCGGCCGGACTTTGAGCATTTTACGCCGTACATCGCGGCGCCGAGGACTTTCATTGCCGACATGGTCTTGGTTTCATATACCTTCATCGCAAGGCCGCTTATATTGGCGCCGTCATCCACAAGGTCAGCCGCGATCCTTAAAGTATCGGAAGTCGTGTAGTCGTAACGGAAATTCCCTGTGTCCGTCATGATCCCAACATAAAGGCTTGTCGCAGCCCTCTTGTCGATCGGCTGGGCGCAGAAATTGAACAACCCGTACATTATTTCCGACACGGAAGAAATGCTCCTGATATAATTTATGTCGCCGAACTTGGTGTTATCCGGATGGTGGTCTATGTTGACGAGCGTCTTCACCATCTTTCTAACGTTGATCTTTGAGCCAAGCCTTTTTATGTCGCCGCAGTCAACGGCTATCCCGAGGTCGAACTTCAGTTTAGGGGAAAGCTTATTCTTTATCTTTCCGGAATACGGGAGGAATTTGTATGTTTCGGGAACTTCGTCCGGGCAGTACATCACTGCTTTCTTTTTCAGATTTTTGAGGAGTATGTACATCGAGGTCATCGAGCCTATCGCGTCGCCGTCGGGGTCGGTGTGTCCCATGACCAGGATCTTTTTCGCGGTCTTTATCGCTTTATATATGCTTTTCATTTCCACGCTCTTTTGCAAGCTTGTTCAGCAGAGAGAATATCCTGCCTCCGCGTTCAATGGAATCGTCCTGCTTAAAGATAAGTTCCGGAAGGCTTTTAAGTTCCAGCCTGGGCCCGAGCTCATGCCGTATATGGCTCGACGCGCTCTGCAATCCCTTCATCGCGTCCCTCTTCTGCTTTTCGTCCCCCATAATGCTGACATAAACTTTAGCTACCTGCAGGTCCTCGCCTATCTCAACATCCGTTATGGTGACGAATCCTATGCGCGGATCACTTACTTTGCGCTGCAGTATGTCGCTGATCTCTTTTTTGATGAACGCCGCTACCCGATCGGTCCTGCTCATAACTTCTTTCTCGGTTTTAGGCGGAGTTCAATGGATTCGATCTCGTCGCCTTCCTTGAAGTTCGTGAATCCTTTTACCGCGATCCCGCACTCGTAGCCTTTTTCGACTTCCTTGGCGTCATCCTTGAAGCGTTTAAGCGATTCCATTTTCCCGGAATATATCTCTTCGCCGTCCCGGGAAACTCTCATGTTGGAGTTCCTTACCATCTTGCCCTCGGTGACCATGCATCCGGCAATAACTCCGACTTTCGAGAATTTAAAAGTGTTCTTTACCAGCGCCTTGCCGACCATTGCTTCCTCGTATTCCGGCTCCAGCATGCCCTCCATCGCCAGTTTCAGGTCGTCGCCGATCATATATATGATGTCGTATATGCGGCTGTCGACCCTTTCCGTATCGGCTAGGGCCTTAGCGTCGCCTTCATACGCTACATGGAAGCCTATGACGATAGCCTGCGACGCCTTTGCGAGCATTATGTCGGATTCCGAAATGGCGCCGACGCCGCTGTGTATTATGCTGACGCGGACATCCGCTGTCGTAAGAGGAAAGAGCATTTTCTTCAGCGCTTCGAGTGATCCTCCTACGTCAGTTTTCAATATTATATTAAGGTCTTTTCTTTTGCCTTCCTTTACGCTTTGCGAGAAATCTTCAAGCGACATCAGCTTGCCCTTCATCATCTTTTCGTTTTGAAGGGCGTTCTTTCTTGCCTCTGCAAGTTTTTTTGCCAATTTTTCATCAAGCGCGCGGAAGACCTCGCCGGGTTCCGGCATTTCCGAAGCGCCGAGGACCTCTACGGGAGTTGAAGGCGGAGCTGTTTTTATCCTCTCGCCCTTGTCGTTTATCAAAGCCCTTACCTTGCCGAAAACAGAGCCGGCGTAAAAGGCGTCGCCGACCTTCAATGTTCCGTTGCCGATGAGGACGGTGGCGACAGCTCCTCTTCCCTTGTCCAGTTTGGCTTCTATGATGATGCCTGTTGCGTGGTGGTGCGGGTTGGCCTTAAGGTCCTGTATCTCCGCGACGATAAGTATCATTTCGAGGAGGTCATTTATGTTCTTTCCCTGCTTCGCGGATATCGGGACCATTACCGTTTTTCCGCCCCAGTCCTCCGAGACAAGCTCATGCTCCGCAAGCTGCTGTTTTACGCGGTCGATGTTCGCCCCATCTTTGTCTATCTTGTTTATGGCAACGATTATCGGGACGCCCGCTGCTTTTGCGTGGTCGATCGCTTCCACGGTCTGCGGCTTTACTCCGTCATCGGCGGCAACAACAAGCACCGCGATATCGGTCACCTTTGCACCGCGTGATCTGAGCGCTGTGAACGCTTCGTGGCCCGGCGTATCAAGGAACGTCACCTTTTTTCCGTGGACATTTACCTGGTAGGCGCCTATGTGCTGCGTGATGCCTCCGGCTTCCGTTGCAATAACATCCGTTTTCTTTATGGTGTCGAGAAGCAGCGTCTTTCCGTGGTCAACATGCCCCATCACGACGACGACAGGCGGCCTGTGGACCATTTTTGCGTGCTCTTCTTTTTTCGCTTTTGTAACGGATTGGATCGTCGGGGACTCCTCTATGTCGACGATCACTTTGTGCTCAAAAATACCTGCGACCTTCTTTGCGATGTCATGGTCGATCCTCTGGTTTATCGTGGCCATTATGCCGAGGCG
>JBHPDX010000031.1:0-14205 GCA_042577445.1 Candidatus Margulisiibacteriota bacterium
TCATTGATTATATGCAGCTTATGTCCGGCAGGTCCCGTGTTGAGAACAGAGTGCAGGAAATATCGGAGATCGCAAGGTCTTTGAAAACACTGGCCAGAGAACTGGATGTCCCTGTGATCGCAATATCCCAGCTTTCCAGAGCGGTTGAGCAGCGGACAGACCGGATCCCGAGGCTGTCGGACTTGAGAGAGTCCGGTGAGATCGAGCAAACCGCGGATGTTGTTCTTTTTATCCATAGAGAAGACTACTATAATCCTACCTCTGAAAAGGGTAATATTGCGGACGTGATCATAGCAAAACAGAGGAACGGCCCTGTAGGGACGGTAGAACTTGTCTTCAGGAAAGAGTTCGCCAAGTTCTCGAGTAAAGAGAGTCGGTATGAGCAGGTAGCATCAAGGGGGTAGTATAAAGTTTTTGAGACGGATATTCGTATTTTGCCTTCTTTTTCTAGCATTATCAAACTTTATTTATGCGGAAGAACTTAAGGATTTTATCCTTGAGGCTGACAAGCTTTCGTATAATGAGGATGGAACGGTTGTCGAGGCGGAGGGGAATGTTTCAGCCACGCATAAAGATATCACCATAAAGTCACAAAAGCTTACCTATAAAGTTAATGATGGGGTTCTGCATGCTTGGGGCGGTTTTGAAATGAAGATGGAGAATCTTTCGCTTGCCGGGGATATTCTGGATTACAATTTGAAAACAAGAACAGGCGAAGCTGAGAATGTGGACATGTACTTTGAGAAAGCCCATCTGACAGGCAAGTATGTTGAGCTGGCGGAAGAAGAAATAGTTTTAAAGAATGCTTCGTTTAC
Source organism: Candidatus Margulisiibacteriota bacterium (assembly GCA_042577445.1). Lineage (GTDB taxonomy): Bacteria > Margulisbacteria > WOR-1 > CAVSGV01 > JBHPDX01 > JBHPDX01. Next base: position 816 of record JBHPDX010000031.1, read on the forward strand.
AGGCTGCGATCAAGAGGAAACGCATTATAATATAACTGCATCAAGTTTGATCCTTTATCCGAGGGAAGGCTGGCTTATTTGTTATTTCGGTTATTTTTGGGGAGGGAATATTCCTCTTGTCCCTGTTCCGGCCTATATTTTTGATGTGAGCGCCTATGGCGTAGGAAGGCGTGAGATAAAAAATGCTCCTCCAGTCCCGGAATTCGGGTCAAATGAAGAGGATGGCTCATATGTAAACGTCAGATTTGCCTGGCTTGCCAGCAGAAAACTGCACGGAAAATTCCTGATCAGCTATGCTGAGAATAATGGTTGGGGGACCGGGGTAGAGGGCAACTATACATATAATGATAATAATACAGGGGATTTCAGGGTTTATTCTGACCCCAGGAATAATATGTACGGCGGGCTCACGCATATTTATTCTTTCGGCCCGTCACTAGACGCAGGCCGTAAATACTTTTTCGGGCTTTTTAATGTCCGCGAGCTATTACTTTTTGACCTGATCACAAATTTTTCATACCGCGAAAGGATCAACTACGAGAGGATCACTGTTTTGCCCGATGTTACGTTAAAGCTGAACGATACCCCTCTTTTTCTTGAGAGATTGAAGTTCGGCGGAAGTTTGACCTACGGAGTGATCTCCGAGGAATCCACCATAAAGACCGGAAGAGGGAGGGTCACAACGGATCTTAATTATGAGATCCCCACTGATCTTGGGAAGTTTGGCTTAGGTGTGGGGTATAACCAATCCTGGTATGAGGATTTTGGCACCTGGACGAGGCTGACCCAGCTCACATCCTACAGTAATACATGGGGCAACATTGATGGTTATTTCGGGCACCTGCATTATCTGACCTACGATGGGGCAAGTCCTTTTAATTATGAGAACTACAACCTGATCCCTTCTGATGAAATTTATCTGAATTTGGGGTATAATTTCTTTTTTCATAGAGTGGGCGTAAATTATACTTATTATGTCCCGAGCATGCAGCCCAGAGATCTCGATTATATCACCACCATTGCGTTCCATTGTTATGATATCGAATTTACTTACAGGGCGATCAGAAAAGAGTTTCAATTTGGATTTTCGTTGGTTACGAGGTAAGGCATGAAAAGACTCAAAAAAGGGCTTTTTATTACGTTTGAAGGCGGAGAGGGTTGCGGCAAGTCGACCCACGTTAAGCTTTTGGCGAAATATTTGTCAGGATCTGGATATAAAGTGGTCAAGACATATGAGCCTGGGGCAACAAAAGTCGGGGCTATGATAAGAAAAATGCTCTTGAGCGGGAAAGAGAAGCTTGATCCCAGATCTGAGATCCTTTTATTTGGTGTTGATAGGGCCGAGCATGTGAGCAGGGTCGTTAAGCCTGCGTTTGAGGCCAAAAAAATAGTTATCTCTGACAGGTTCATTGATTCAACGATCGCTTACCAGTTAGGTGGAAGAAAACTTTCAAGGGGATTTGTGGAGTTTGTGAATGCAGTTACTTCTTTTGGCGTAGCTCCGAATATCACCCTGCTCCTGGACATTTCCTATAAAGAAGGAATGCTAAGAGTGGGCAGGAGGGCCAAAAAAGATCAGTTCGAGAAAGAAAAAAAGAACTTCCATGACAGGGTCAGGAATAAATATCTGGAGATAGCCAGGAAAGATCCTAAAAGGGTAAAAGTCATCTCTACGAAAGGGCGCATTGAGGATACTCAAAAGCGCATCAGGAAAATTATTGATGCGGTTCTGGTGAAGCATGAAAAGTAGCGAGATAAGAGAAAAGTTCTTGAAATTCTTTGAGAGCAAGGAGCATAAGCGGCTTCCCGGCTCTTCCCTTATCCCGTCTGACCCGACAGTGCTGTTGACGCTTGCCGGAATGCTCCAATTTAAGCCGATATTCCTTGGTAAAGAGAAAGCGAAACAGAAACGAGCGACCACAGTCCAAAAGTGCATCCGCATGAACGATATTTCCGAAGTCGGGAAAACATCCAGACACCACACCTTTTTTGAGATGCTCGGCAATTTTTCCTTCGGTGATTATTTTAAAAAAGAAGCGATCGCCTGGGCATGGGAGCTGATAACGAAAGAGTTTAAGGTCCCGGAAGATAAATTGTATGTCGCTGTTTATGAGAAAGATGATGAAGCTTACAATATTTGGAAGGACGATATAAAGCTGCCGAAAGAAAGAATAGTCAGGCTGGGGGAGGACAATAATTTTTGGGCTGCCGGGCCCACGGGCCCCTGCGGGCCGTGCGCTGAAATATATTTTGACCTAGGAAAAGACCGTGGGTGCGGCGATCCTAAATGCGGCCCGGGATGCGACTGCGAAAGATTTTTAGAAATATGGAACCTTGTTTTTATTCAGTATGACCGGGACGAAAAAGGAAAGCTTAATCCTCTTCCTTCTAAGAATATCGATACGGGCATGGGGTTAGAGCGTATTGCCTCTGTTCTTCAGGGGGTGCCAACGAATTTTGATACGGACCTGTTCGTGCCGATCCTTAATAGTTTAAGGGACATGCTCAAAGGAAAAAAGGCGGATATCCATCATCCCAGCCAGAGCGTTGTTTCCGAAAGGATCATTGCAGACCATGCTCGAGCTTCTACTTATTTGATAGCTGACGGGGTACTTCCTTCAAATGACGGCAGGGGATATGTTCTTCGCAACCTGATAAGAAGGGCCGTAAGGCACGGGAAACTTCTGGGGCTGCGCGAACCTTTCCTGCATAAGCTGGCCGCCGTGGTGATCAGCGTTAACGGCGCGGCTTATCCGGAGCTTACTGAACAGCGCGATTTTATTTCACAGATAATCCTGACGGAAGAAGAACATTTTGGCAGGACGCTTGAACAGGGGATGATATTGATCGGGAACATCGTTAAAAAGAGCCTTTCGGAAGGCAAAAGTGTCATCTCAGGGAAAAATGCTTTTGTCCTGCATGATACATACGGTTTTCCGTTCGAGCTGACGAAAGAAATTGCCGCGGAATCTGATCTTTCAATTGACGAAAATGGATATCAAAAAGAGATGGAAGCGCAGCGGAAGAGGGGAAGGACGGCCGGCATCGGCATGGAGCTCAAAGAAAAGCTGCAGGAGTTCTCTAAATACGGGCCGACGAAATTCCTTGGGTATTCCTCCCTTTCTTCGGATGCCAAGATCATTCATATTGATGAGAAGGATAAACTTGTCATTCTTGATAAGACGCCATTCTATCCTGAAGGGGGCGGTCAGATAGGTGATATGGGGAAAATTTTATTTAAGGACGGAGAGTGTGAGGTCGTTGATGCTTTTGGTCTTATGGATGGCGTTATCCTGCATAAGCTGAAGGATATAAAAGGCCTTAACGTTAAGATGGGGGTAAAAGCTGTTGTCAGTAAAGATGTGCGTGAGTTGACGGCTAGGCATCACACCGCAACGCACCTCCTTCAGGCGGCGCTCCGGGAAGTGTTTGGGCGCCAGGTGAGGCAGACAGGTTCATTTGTTTCACATGACAGGTTCAGGTTTGACTTTACGCATTTCGGTGAAATATCAAAAGATGATCTGGAGAAAGTCGAACTTAGGGTGAATGAGAAAATAAAGGAAAAGATAAAAGTTGATGTGCAGCAGGTAACACTGGAGGAGGCAAAGAAGCGGGGAGCCCTAATGCTTTTTGGCGAAAAATACGGCGAAAAGGTAAGGGTTATCGCGATAAAGGGATTTTCGACGGAGCTTTGCGGCGGAACTCATGTTAAGAACACTTCCGATATAGCGCTTTTTAAGATAATATCGGAAGGGTCTGTTTCTGCGGGAGTCAGGAGGATCGAAGCGAAGGTGTCCGATGCGGCCAAGGAGTACTTGGCAGGCTTAGCGGGACAATTATGGCTTCGAAATAAGCAGATGTTCGCTGATTACGAGGCCCTGGAACTGAAAAAGGGTTATTTGGCCAGCAAGCCGGATACTTACTATCAATTCTTCCGGGTAACTCAGGAGGAGATCGTCAACTTGAATAATGCGGCAGAGAAGGCTGATATGTTCCTGATCAACCGCCTGCTTGAAGATTTCCGCAAAAAGAATTCCGGCCTCCAGGAGAGGGTAAAGGACCTGGGCAGGGAGGCGAAGATCATGGAGTTGGAAGATATTAAACTAAAACTCGATAAGTATTTACAGGATGCGGAGTCTGTTGGCGATATCAAGGTTATCACTAAAACTTTCAGGGGATATGATATGGAATTTTTGCGGGAGATATCGGATCTGCTCCGCAACAAGTTCAATAAGTCGGTTTCCATTTTATTCAATGTCCACGAAGGCAAGGTCTCCTTTGTTCTGGCGTTATCGAAAGATCTTGTGGACGAAGGGTTCCATGCAGGCAAAATGTCAAAGGAAGCTGCAAAGGCCATATCTGGCGGAGGGGGAGGCCGTCCTCATATTGCGGAGGCCGGCGGACGCGATCCCTTGAAGATCGGACAAGTTAAAGATAAGGTTGCCGAGATGATCAGGCAAAAGAAAGGGATATGACAAGAGTAATAGGCTTGGATTACGGTGAAAAGCGGATCGGGGTATCAGTGTCGGACCCGTTAAGGCAGATAGCTTTTGGCGCGGGTGTTATTGAGAATAAGGGCTACGATTTTATCGCGGAAAGTTTAAAATCCCTGCTGGCGAAGTACGAGGATGTTGAAGAAGTTATAGTGGGAATGCCGTTAAGTATGAGGGGACAGAAGGGCGTCCAGGCCGAAAAAGTGGAAAAATTCATAGATTCATTAAAGGACAGAGTGAATATCCCGGTAAAGACATTTGACGAGCGGTTGACGACAGCAGAATCGACAAAGATGCTTCGGGTCACCGGAGTTAAGGCGCGCAAGATGAGGAATATTATCGATGAGGCTTCCGCAATGAACATATTGCAGAGGTATCTGGAGATGAAAAAATGATCGCCAGGAAAATAAGAGGGGAGGGCTTGTTAAAAAACCCTTCCATTCTATATCTATATAAACGTAATAAACGTATTAGGAAGATACTCCGCGGATCCCTTCGGAAGATATCAGGCTTTTTTGAATATGTTAGGGAGCAGCGAAAAACGAATGAGAAAGTCGATCTGCTCGTATATGTAATTCAATTCCTCGGAATAATCCTTGTAATACTTTCCCTTTCCGCAGCCTGTGTGTTCTTTCAGGTTAATAACCGCTTTGATAAGCGCATCTATATCATTGATATTCCGAAAGGGCATGGGGCGAGCCGTGTGGGCGATCTGCTGGTCGAAAGAGATGTAATTGACGGAAAGTATGGGTATAACCTGATAATTAATATGTTCGGGCTGCAGAATAAGATGCAGGCCGGCACATATGAGTTCACTGCTGACATGTCGCTTTTGAAGATCATTTTAAGGATCAAGAATGGTGAGGTGGTGCCGCCATTGCTTGCCAAGGTCGTTTTCCCCGAGGGGATGTCAATATACAAAATGGGGAAACTGCTCGAGACAGAGGGCTTAAGCGACGGGAAGAAATTTCGGGGATTTACGGAGGACGCTGTAACTCCTCATCTGTTGGTCAAGTATAGCTTTCTGGCCGGTGTACCTAACGATTCTCTGGAAGGATATCTTTTCCCTGATACTTACCTGATCCAGTCGGATGTCAGCGCCGGCGTCCTGGCGGATCTGATGCTTGCCAGGTTTAACCGTGTGGTAATGCCTTACTGGAGGAAGAACAGAAGGAGAACTAAGTATAGCTTGCACGAGGTATTGACCTTGGCCTCCATTATAGAAAAAGAAGCTGCTGTCTCAAAAGAAAGAGCTATCATCTCGTCCGTTTATCATAATCGATTGGATGTCAGAATGCGCCTTGGTGCTGATCCGACAATAAAATATGCCCTAAATAGGCCTGGTAAGATAGTAAGTTATGATGATCTGGAAGTCGATTCTCCCTATAATACTTATAAGCGTTTCGGTCTGCCCCCGGGGCCTATTTGCAATCCCGGTTTAGAGTCGGTCAAGGCCGCAATATATCCTGCCAAGACAGATTATATTTACTTTGTTGCAAGGGCTGACGGTTCCCATGTATTCAGTACGAACTGGCGCGACCATGAAAAGGCCAAGGCAGCGACAAGGCAAGAACGGATCAGAAAGATATACAGAAGAAATTAGCACCTTAATTGCCTCGATTTATGAAATTACCCACTGCTTCTGTCGATAAACTACTGAGGTTTTTTATATGACTTACACGCTCCCCTTAAGGGGAAAAACCGTAAATACAGGAATGCCGAAAAATGTGTCCGTCGAATATCTGCCGAGCAGAACCTGTAGGCGCATAGCGGACAGGTTGAGCAGTGTGGAGGCAGACAGGTCTGCAGTAGATGTTGGTACGGTCATTACTTATTATAATAGAGCCATGAAGAAGCTTGATTCGCTGCCTGGTTATACGATGATTGATTGTGGAGGAGAGGTCTTTCTGGCAAAAAAGCGCGGGAGCGAAATGGACATTAATTGGATGCATGGCAGCGCCAATGATCTATTTACTAAAACACAGGTGTGGAAGTACAGAAGGCCGATTGACCTTGGATGTTTTATCGGAAGTATTGCTGCCCAGGGGCTTATTTTGAATGGTGCATCGTTTTCTTGCATTGAGTATGATTATGAGCAGGCCTTGGTTTCGGAGATCTCCAAGAGAAAGCTGGCGCAAGTTGACCCTCTGTTCAGCGGCATGAACGTATTATGGGGGGACTATAATAAACTCGATTTTTCAGCGTTCGACTATTTCTTTTTTAATGGGCACACTCCGATTGTGGATGTTATGCAAAGATTTGCCGCTCAGGCAAAGCCGACATCTTTATTCGTAGCCGTTGAATATGATTGGCTTGGAGAGTTCGAAGATGAAAGCGTATTAGATGTCTCAGATCAATATGATGCTGGTGCCAGGGTGTTTGTCCACGTGTAAGATAAATTTCAGCTTATTCCCACTCTATTGTTGAAGGCGGCTTCGAAGAAATATCATAAACAACTCTATTTATTTCCGGGATCTCATTTACTATCCGATTCGATATTGTTTCCAGTAGTTCATACGGCAGTCTTGCCCAATCCGCGGTCATTGCGTCTTTTGATGTTACTGCTCTTAAAGCGATAGTATTTAGATAAGTCCGTTTATCGCCCATGACCCCAACTGTTCTTATCGGGAGAAGCACCGCAAAAGACTGCCAGAGTTCCTTGTATAATCCCGCGGCTTTTATTTCATTCATCACTATTATGTCCGACCTCTGAAGGATGTCCACCCGCTCTCTTGTTATTTCTCCGATTATCCTTATTGCAAGTCCCGGGCCGGGGAACGGTTGCCTGGATACGATCTCCTCCGGAACGCCGAGTTCCCTGCCGATCACTCTGACTTCATCTTTGAAGAGCCATTTAAGAGGCTCAATTATCTTGAATTTAATGTCCTTTGGGAGTCCTCCGACATTGTGATGCGTCTTTATCTTTTTTGCCGTTTTTGAGGTTCCTCCCGGGACAGCGCTCTCGATCACATCCGGGTATAATGTTCCTTGAGCAAGATAGGGGATATTGCCTTTTTCTCCGACAAGCTTTTTTGCCTCTTCTTCAAATGTCCTGATGAACTCATTCCCGATACGCTTTCTTTTTTCTTCCGGATCGGTCACGCCTTTGACCTTTTCAAAGAACCTGTTCGAGGCGTCTATCCCCACAAAATTCTTGATCTTGAACTTTTCGGTGAACGTCTTTTTTATTGACTGAGGCTCGCCTCCGCGCATGAAGCCCTGGTCTATGAACATGCAGTAAAGCTGATCGCCGATAGCCTTTTTTACCAAGGCTGATACGACCGTTGAGTCAACTCCGCCGGATAATGCCACAAGTATATTTTCCTTGCCTACGGCGGCCTGTATCTCTTTGACCGCTTCTTCTATGAAGCTCTTCATGGTCCATGTCGGCTTGGCATCGCATACTATGTATAAAAAGTTCTTCAGGATATCTTTCCCTTTTGGGGTGTGAACTACTTCCGGGTGGAATTGGACGCCGTACATCCTTTTTTCTTTATTTGCTATGGCGGCGCATGGGCTGTTGTCGGTATGCGCAAGAGAAGAGAATCCTGTTGGGAGTTTTGTTATCATGTCCCCATGGCTCATCCAGCAGTCCAGAGTGGTCTCTAGTCCGGCGAAAAGGTCTGAGCTGTCGTCAACCTTTAGGATCGCTTTTCCATATTCTCTTTTTTTGCCCGGCTGGACCTTTCCGCCGACTTCATGGGCGATTAACTGTATGCCGTAGCATATTCCCAGTATTGGGATGCCTGAGTCGAGCAGTTTCGGGTCCGGTTTCGGGGCATCTTTGTCATATACACTTGATGGGCCGCCGGAAAGGATGACGCCTTTTACGTTCTTTCGTTTAAGCTCTTCGATGGATATGTCATGGGGGAGTATTTCAGAGTAAACATTACATTCGCGCACACGTCTTGCTATGAGCTGGCTGTACTGAGCTCCAAAATCGAGGACCGCGACTAAAGCATGTTTATGAGAAGTCATAAGTAAATTGGAGCAATAGTACCACAAAAGACATGTTGGGGCAATTTACTTGTACATTCCCAGATTTTGCGCCTTCTGAAAAACCTTGCCTTCGGTCAATATTGATGGCGCAATGACCACTTCTACGTGCTGCATTTCTTTTATATTTGAAGCGCCGAGCGTTCCCATGGAAGTTTTGATCGCTCCCGCGAAGTTCATTGAACCGTCATCGTATTTTGCCGGGCCAAGAAGTATTTCCTTCAAAGTTCCGATCGTTCCAACATTTATTCTTGTCCCTCTTGGCAGTACAGGGCTTGGGGTAGCCATGCCCCAGTGAAATCCTCTGCCCGGAGCTTCCTTTGCCTTTGCAATAGGAGAGCCGATCATTACAGCGTCTGCACCGCAAGCTATTGCTTTACAGATATCCCCGCTGACGACCATTCCGCCGTCACCGATTATCGGCACATATTTACCAGTTTCTTTCAGATGAGTTTCTCTTGCTGCGGTACAGTCAGATATCGAAGTTGCCATCGGTACACCGACGCCTAAAACCCCTCTGGTCGTGCAGGCTGCTCCGGGGCCGACTCCTACAAGGACCGCCGCGGCGCCGTTCTTCATCAGGTCAAGCGCGACGTCGTAGGCTGCGCAGTTGCCGACAACCACAGGGATCTTCATGTTCTCACAGAACTCCTTGAGCTCCAGTTTTTTTGAGCCGGATGATTTGTGCTTTGTTGAGAAAACAGTTGCCTGAAGGAAGAAAATATCCGCGCCGGCTTTTACGGCCAGGGGACCGAATTCCTGTGCTTGCTGCGGGGTCGAAGAAACCGCTACTTTACCTCCGGCTTCCTTTATCTCCTTGATCCTTTTTTCCACTAACTTTGGCTTGATCGATTCCTGGTATACCCTCTGCATCAGGCTTACATATTCATCTTTGGAAACGGAGGATATCTCTTCCAGTATCTTTTCCGCATCCTCGTATCTTGACCAGATGCCTTGCAGATTCAATACCCCAAGGCCTCCGTATTTGCTCATTAGGGCTGCTGTTTTGGGGCTTACAACGCCGTCCATGGCGGAAGCGATTATGGGTACCTTTAGTTTTAATCCGCCGATGCTAGTGGAAATATCAACATCATCGGGATTAACTGTTATGATGGATGGGGCTAATGCGATCTCGTCCAGGCCGTACGTTCTTCTTGTTCTTTTCCCCTCACCTAATTCGTATTCCATAAAGTACCCCTTCTTTTATAAAATGTAAATTAGCCTACGATTATAATGGATTTCGGTATTTTTATCAACCACGAAGCTTTTATTTTTTCTTTTTCTTCTTGCTGACAGGTTTCCTGACGTTCACTTTTTTTAGCTTGAGCATTTTTCTTTTCTTGGACAATTCTATCATCTGCTCAAGCTCATTGATTATCGTTTCGGGGACCCAAATCTCGCCGCAGGTCTGGCAAACCAGGACAGGGGCGTCATTTATTACGTACAGCTTTCCGCCTTCGAATTCCTCCAACTTTATTTTGTCGGGTTGGAGAGTTCCTCCGCATTCGTCGCAGTATTTTGTCTCTTTTCCGCTGCTGTTAATTTCCTTATCCATAATGACTTGATTATACTTGTCAAACCGGTAATTGCCAAACATTATTGGGCTTTCCGTGCTGCTTTTATTAGATAATTTGGTATGATATACTCATAAAAGTTCAATTTTTGAGGAGGAAAGTATGCATTTTAATATCGATCATGTAAGGAAAGTTGATCCTGAAACGGCCAAGGCGATAGACCTTGAGCTGGACAGGGAGAGAAATAAACTGGAAATGATAGCTTCCGAGAACTTTACCAGCCGTGCCGTAATGGAAGCCCAGGGATGCTGCATGACAAATAAGTATGCTGAAGGCTATCCTGGAAAACGCTACTACGGCGGGTGTGAAGATGTTGATATTGCAGAGAATCTGGCAAGGGACAGGGCCAAAAAACTGTTCAAATGTGATCATGCTAATGTTCAGCCCCATTCGGGATCTTCTGCGAATATGGCCGTATATATGGCTTTCATAAAGCCGGGCGATACTGTGATGGGGATGAATCTATCTCATGGCGGACATCTTACACATGGCAGTCCTGTGAACATTTCCGGCATGTATTTTAACTTTACGTCTTATGGAGTGAAAAAGGATACCGAGTATATAGACTATGATGAGCTAAGGGACCTTGGAAAGAAAAATAATCCTAAAATGATCGTTGCCGGCGCCACGGCTTATCCAAGGATAATCGACTTTAAACTTCTCCGCGAGATCTGTGACGAGGTTGGCGCTTTTTTATTCGTTGATATTGCCCACATAGCCGGGTTGGTCATTGCAGGGGAGCATCCGTCTCCTATCCCTTATTCCGATGTTGTTTCATCGACGACTCATAAAACTTTGAGAGGTCCCAGGGGAGGATTAATACTTTGTCCGGAGAAATATGCAAAGCAAGTGGACAAGGCTGTATTTCCTGGCATGCAGGGAGGGCCCCTGATGCATGTGATCGCGGCAAAAGCGGTTTCGTTCAAAGAGGCTATGAAGCCTGAATTCAAAACCTACCAAAAGCAGATCGTCAGGAATGCTAAAGCTTTGGCGGCGGCGCTCACAAAAAAAGGTTTCCGCCTGGTTTCCGGCGGGACAGATAACCACTTGCTGCTGATCGATCTGAGGCAGTATAAACTTACGGGCAAAGTGGCCGAAAAGCTTCTTGATGATGTCGGGATAACGGTCAACAAAAACACCATTCCGTTTGATCCGGAATCACCATTTGTCACATCGGGCCTCCGAGTAGGTACTCCTGCGTTGACCACAAGAGGGATGAAAGAAAAAGAGATGGAGCTTATTGCTTCTTTCTTCCATGAGATACTGACAGACCCGGACAGCGAGTCGGTAAGGAAAAAGGTGGTCGGGGATGTGAAGGAGCTTTGCACGAAATTTCCGCTTTACGAAAAATAACTTATGATCAAATTACTTAAAGTATCAAAGATGTTCCCTAACGGCATGGAGGCTTTGGCCGATGTAAATCTGCATATCGGCAAAGATGAATTTGTTTTTGTTGTAGGCCCCAGTGGAGCAGGAAAAACCACCCTTATGAAGCTGCTGTATAAAGATGAAACCCCTACCACGGGGGAGGTCATTATAGACAAGATCAAGCTTTCGCAGATCAAGAATTATCAGATCCCATATCTTAGAAGGAACATGGGCGTGGTTTTTCAGGATTTTAAATTGCTTACAAGGCGTACCGTTTATGAAAATGTAGCCTTTGCATTGCAGGTTACCGCTGCTCCGCGCAGCCAGATCCGGAAGCAGGTTTCACTTGCACTTGAGCTGGTAGGGCTTCAAAAACGGATGAACAGTTTTCCCGCGGATCTTTCCGGAGGGGAACAGCAGAGAGTGTGCATAGCAAGGGCTATCGCGAATAATCCTCCGCTCCTTCTTGCAGATGAGCCTACCGGAAATCTCGATCCCTCCACCTCCTGGGAGATAATAAACCTGCTTGATAAGATAAATAAAAGGAAGACCACTGTAGTTGTCTCTACCCACAATAAGAGCATTGTTGATAGTATGAAGAAAAGGGTGGTAGCGCTTGAGGGTGGACGGCTGATATCTGATCAACAACTCGGTGTTTATTCTAATGTTAAATAATCTAAGGTTTTTTGTCCGGGAAGCATGGACGGGCTTAAGGCGCTCTGGTGTTATGAGCCTGGTAGCGATTGGAACAGTGGTCGTATCGCTGATCGTCTTCGGTGTTTTTCTTATCCTCATTGTCAATATCGGCAGTATTGTTGGATCCGTCAGCTCCAGCGTGGAGATCGCGGCCTATGTCGACAAGAATATATCCCATGCAACGGTGGAAAAAGTCGGCCGGGAGCTTTCCACCATGAGAGGGGTATCCAATGTGAGGTATATTTCCCGTGAAGACGCATGGAAAAAGTTCAAGGTGGAATACGGAAAAAGACTCAATCTCGATGAAGCCTTTGATATCAATCCGCTCCCCGATACTTTTATTGTTGAGGTGTCGCTCCCTGAGCTTGTTCCGGAAGTTGCCAACCGGCTTTCCGAGGTCGAGCTGATCTCTGATGTCAGGTATAGCGGAAAGCTCCTGAAACAGCTTGATATCCTTGTGTCTGCGGTCAGAGTAGGGGGCCTGATCCTTGTGGGCTTGCTCAGCGCTGCAACACTTTTTATCATTATGAACACTATCAGGCTTACCGTTATCGCAAGGGAGACCGATATATCCATCATGAAGCTTGTGGGAGCTACCGATTCATTCATAAAGTGGCCGTTCATAATCGAGGGTGTGATCATAGGGATGCTGGGTTCCTTCGTTGTGTTTTTTATCCTAAAGTTCACGTATGATATAATGGTTTATCAGCTCCTTGAGGCGATGCCTTTCTTGCCTCTGGTAACAGATCAGGGTAAACTGAGCCTGATCTATTTGATCGTAGGTGCGGTAGGGACATTGCTTGGAATGCTTGGAGGGTATATTTCTGTATCGAAATTGCTGAAGGAAATAGAAAGTTAATGCTCAGATTTTTGCGGAAGAAAATGAAAACTATAATGATCGTGGTGGTGGTCCTTTTTGCCTCTTCCATGTTCTATGGGGTGGGATATTATGGCCTCAAGGGCATGAAGGACAGAAAAGACACCGGGTCCCTTGCTAAACTAAATGGGAAAGAGATCGACACAGCCAGGTATGCCCGCACGGTGAACAACATGTATGCCCAGCAGGAGAAAAGGCTTACCCCTCAGGATATGATCGCGATCCAGACGCTGGCGCTTAATGACACTATAGATTTCATGCTTATACTGCAGGCTGCAAGAAGGAAGGTCAGGGTTTCCGGACGTGAGGTTGACCAGGCGGTGAGGCAGGTCATGGAAGCGAATAAGCTTACTGATATCCAGCAGTTGAAGCAGCAGTTAAAAAGG